>NZ_JBEZYL010000015.1:0-163374 GCF_040638465.1 Streptomyces sp. NPDC026206 | reverse complement strand
CTGCAGATCATCGACCCGACGTTCAAGGCGTTCCATGTCGAGGGCACCTCGTGGGACCCGTTCGACCCGGTTGCCAACATCACCGCGTCGTGTAATTACGCGGCCGGCAAGTACGGCTCGATGGACAACGTCAACTCCGCCTACTGATCAAAAGGCGCACTGGTACGAAAAGGGCGGCGGCACCCTCACGGGGTGTCGCCGCCCTTCCTCGTCCGTGCCGTCTCCTGACTACTGCCAAAGGTCCCACAGGGCCTGCGTCCCGGCCCGGACCCGAGGGACCGGGCCGGGGTGGCCTCACCCGCGTCGACCTGGTCAGTGGTGCGCTTCAGCTGCCACCGGCTTCGGGATCATGAAGGACGTCGCGATGGCGGCGGCCAGGATGAGCACCCCGGTGATCATGCCGGCGGTGTATCCGCCGGCCGAGGCGGCGTCGCCGGGCAGGACCGCGGTCTTGACCGCGTAGAGCAGCGCGAAGCTCAGACCGGCGCCCAGATTGAAGGCGCCCGCGTTCAGGCCGGGCAGGAAGCCGGGGTTCTCGCCGGGGGAGAGGACGATCCCGAGCCCGTTCAGGACGATGTTCGCCACGCCCGCGTAGGTGATGCCCACGAGGACGGAGGCCACCAGCAGCATGGTGCGCGAGTGCGAGGGCAGGGTGACGATCATCAGGACCACGGACGCCACGGATCCGGTGAGCCCCAGCCTCAGGACGCGGCCGTATCCGAACGTGGCCGCGAGCCGGCCGGCGACCGGGCCCATGGCCAGGCCGGCGAGCGCGTACGGCGTGAGGGTCCACCACGCCGACTCCTGGGCGCTCATGCCGAGCCCGGCCCGGGCGTCCTGGGCGAACGAGGGTATGAGCCCGTTCATGACGGCGAACACGCCCGTCATGGTGAGCACGGTGGTCAGCAGGGTGGCCCATGTCGCGCGCTGCTTCAGGTGCCGCGTGGCGACGAGCGGGTGGTCCGTGCGGTCCTCGGTTCGCCAGAACAGCGCGAAGGCGACCGCCGAGACGGCCACCAGGACGGCGACCAGCGTCCAGCGTGCGGCCGCCAGCTTCCCGGCCTCATTGAGGGCGATGAGCAGCGATCCGACCGACACGACGATCAGGGCGACGCCCGGCCAGTCCATCCTGTTCGAGGCCGGAACCTTGGACTCCGGCGTCAGGGTCGCCACCAGCGCGGTGGCGACGGCGGCCACGACGGCCATCGCCCAGAAGACCGCCTGGAAGCCGTGGTTGTCGGCCAGGAACCCGCCCGCGAGGGAGTCGGCACCGGCGATGCCGCCGTTGACGGCGGTGATCACTCCCAGCAGGGTGCCGTACCGCTTCGGCTCGGTGACCTCGACCCGCAGCATGATCAGGCACAGCGGGACGGTCGGACCGGAGGCTCCCTGGATGACGCGGCCGACGAACAGCATGGGCACGCTCTGTGCCAGTGCGGCCACGACACAGCCGACGGCCATGAGCGCCAGCATCCCGGCCAGCACCTTGCGGCGCCCGATGACATCACCGAGCCGCGGCAGGAACAGCGAGAACAGGGCCGCCGAGGTGAAGAACGCGGTCTGTGTGAGCCCGATCTCGGCGGAGGTGGCACCGAGACTGTCCTCGATGCTCTTCAGCGCGGGGCTGAGCATGCTCGCGTTGAGCTGGAAGGCGATACAGGCCGTGAGGAGCGCGGCGACCAGCACAGCCACCCGGGTGGTACGGCCGCCCGGCGACCCGGTGGTCCGGTCCCCGGTGCGGTGGTCGGATTGAGAAACGTTCATGCCTCGACGTCTTCATTTGTGGTCGACAAGAAACTCTGCTCAGCTGAACAGCGGTGAAATGGATCTTTCGGAGCGCAGCAGAAAGGGCTGCCACCGGAAGGCGCGCCCCGACGCTTCCGGCGCCGGCGCGAGCCGGCGACGAACCGGCCGTACCCTCAGCCCATGGCCAAAGGTACCGTCTCCGGTCATTTTGCCAGGAATCGCAGGCACCGGCCCCGAACGTTCCGGCAGCCAGGCGGCGGCCGTGACGGCCTTCGGGGGGCCGCCGACAGGGCCCGAAGGCTCAGGAGGCCCGGCGGTGGACGGCGACGACCGCGGCGTCGTCCCCCAGGTGGCCGTCGACGTGGCTCATCAGCTCGTCGCGCAGCTGCCGCACCAGCGCTTCGGGGCTGTCGCCGTTCCAGCCGGCCGCTCGCTCGGAGAGCGGGAAGAAGGCGCCCGCAGCGTCACGTGCCTCGATGACGCCGTCGGTGTAGAGCAACAGCAGATCGCCCTCCTCGAACGGGAACGTCTGCACCTCGTGGTCGGCCGGGCCTTCCAGGCCGCCCAGCCCAAGGGGCAGGTGGCTGACCGTGGGCTCAAGGGCGATGACGCGGTTCCGCCGGAGGAGGAGGGGCGGAGGATGGCCGCAGGAGATCAGGTGGACCACCGGTTCGTCGTCCGGGATGTCCAGCAGGATGGCGGTGGCGAAGGACTCCTCGTCGTCCGGCTCCTGCCCGGTCCGCCACTGGACGGTGTCCCAGCGGAACGCCCCGTCCAGGTGGACGGCGAGGCGGGGCAGCGTCGCCTGCCGGTGGGCGGCGGCACGGAACGCGCCCAGCAACAGGGCGGCACGACTGATCGCGGGCAGGCCCTTGCCGCGGACGTCGCCGATGAGCAGCCGGGTGCTGCCGCTCACGGTGCGCGCCGCCGCGTAGAGGTCGCCGCCCATCTCCGCCTCGGTCTCGGCGGGCAGATACAGACAGGCGATCCGCAGGGGGCCGCTGCGGCGGGGAAGCGGCTGCAGCAGCACGTGCTGGGCGGCCTCGGCGACCGACCGCACGCGGTACAGCTCCCGCTCCCGCCGGTCCCGTACCAGGCAGAAGACGACAAGCAGCGTGGAGACGACGATCAGCGCGGCGATCTGGGTCTGGATGTTGGCGGTGGTCAGCACCCCTCTCAGGGCGCCGATCACCACCTGGGCGACGACGGTGAGCGCGCCGACCAGCGCCGTCAGGCGCGCCCCGGCGAACGCCACCGTGAGGGCCGGCGCCGCCACCAGCAGAGGACCGAGGTGGATGTGGGAGGGGGCGAGGATGTCGATGACGCAGACCGCGACGATCAGCCCGAGCGGGATGACCACACGCGCCGGCGCGTGGCCCGGCTCCCAGGAACGGCGGAAGCCGGTCGGCGGCCGAAAGGACATGCGCCAAGTCTGCCACCCGCAGTCCCGGGTGCCGGGTGTGCGCGCCCGGCACCCGGGCGGCCGGGGCTGTCCGGTTCGGCCGCGGCGACGACAGCCCGTTGCCGTATGCCGCCCGGCCGGGTCCGTGCTCACCGGCGGCACCGCTGCACGCTTCAAGGAGGCCGTCACCCGGGGCACCGTCCACGGAACACGCCGACCGGGCCCGTACGACCCGCCGGCCGCCCGCCGCTCACTTCACGACGACCGTGGCCTTCCAGGGGATGATGACCTGGGCACAGAGGTGACCGAGATCGGGTATGCATCTCTTGTAGGAGTCGATGGTCGTGGTGCCGGGGTCCTTCGCCCGGAAGTCCGTCGTCACACTGCCGTCCGGCGAGTTGACGGAACCGGTCGGAAAGACGACCCAGGGATCGCCGGTCACGGGTGTGCTCCACGCCCACACCGCACCGGGGGTGCGGGTCCCGGTGAGCTGGACTCTGACGTTGTCACCGCTTCGCACGGTCACGGTCCTGCCGTTGTCCTTGTTCGTCAGTACGACCTCGTCCACGGTCACCCTGGCCGTCGCGGACGCGGGCCCGGCGAACGCCACCGCGGCCAGCGTCACACCCAGGGCGAACGGAACAGCCGAAAACGTGGCGGACTTCTTCACGTCATCACCTCACGCCGGTTCGAGGACTTCGTCGGAACCCGTCTACACCCCTGCCGGCGCCCTCACCCCCGCCAAATCCCGCCATCCTGCCGCCCCGCCCCCGAGCGGATGGAGGCCTGACAGCGACGCCGCCGGCGGGCTCGGTGAGCCCGCACGGGGCGACGGACGTAGGCTGAGGAGTGGATTGTCCCGGCTTCAAGTAATGCCGTCCCCCGACCGGAGGTCGTCATGGACATCCTGGTTCTCATCGGCCGGATTCTCTTCGTGCTCCTGTTTCTCGGATCGGCCGTCGGCCACCTCACCAAGACCAAGGTCATGGCCGGATACGCCACGTCCAAGGGGCTGCCCGCCGCCACGGCCGCGACGGCCGGCAGCGGACTGCTGCTCCTGGTCGCCGCGCTGAGCGTGCTCCTCGGGGTGTGGGCGGATCTGGGCGCGCTGCTGCTGGCGGTGTTCCTGGTGCCGACGGCCCTGCTGATGCACCGCTTCTGGCAGGAGAGCGACCCGATGGCGCGCCAGCAGGAAATGATCCACTTCGAGAAGGACATGGCGCTGGCGGGCGCGTGCCTGATGCTGCTGGCCTTCTTCTCCCACACCGGCCACGACCTCGGCCTGACGCTCACCGGACCCCTCTTCCACATCCGCTGACGTCCAGCCACCGGTCACGTCCTGCGGTGGCGCTATGCGGCGTGGCACGCCTCGATCAGGGCGCGCAGCCCGGCGCACGGCGGGTCCGGCCGCACCGCGAGGTAGCTGCGCATCACCGGGGCGGGGTTGCGCAGGGGCCGGAAGACCACGCCGGGCACCGGGAGCTGGTCGGCGTGCGGAGCGTAGAAGACCGTCCAGGACGGCTTGCCGAAGCCGATGCTCGCCAGGGTGTCCTGCGCGGTGGTGAACTCGGGTCCCAGGACCGGCTCGAAGCCCGCTTCCCGGCAGGAGCCCACCACCAGCTCGTACAACGCGGGGTTACGGGAGGGGCCGGCCAGCCGCAGGGGCAGCCCGGCCAGATCCGCCATGTCGATCACGGCGCGTACGGCGAGGTCGTGCCGGGCGGGCAGGGCGGCCATCAGCGGGTCCTGCCACAACGCCAGCAACTCCAGGCCCGTTCCGGCGCGCTCTCCCCGCAGCAGGGTCGCGTCCATCCCGCCGGAGCGCACGGCCTTCAACCGGGCGTCGGTGGCCGCCGTGACCAGTTCCAGGTGGGCGTCCCCGGCGAGCCGGGCGAACTCGGCGAGGATGGTCTCCAGCCGTGCGCCCAGCCCCGAGCTGGTACCGAGCCGCAGGGTGACGGCCCGGCCCTCGCGCAGCTCGCCGATCGCCGCGCGGGCCCGCGCCTCCGCGGCCAGCACCTCTCTGGCGTGCGGCAGCAGACGGCTGCCTGCTTCGGTCAGCCCGACGGACCGGGTGGTCCGGTCGAACAGCGCCGCACCCAGCTCGCGTTCCAGCCTGCGCACCTGCTGGCTGACCGCCGACTGCACGATGTGCAGCCGCTCCGCGGCCCGCCCGAAGTGCAATTCCTCGGCCACCGTCAGGAAGTAGCGCAACTGCCGGATCTCCACACCCACCCCATTGATCAGTTTTCGTGATGAGTGTAAGCGCACTTCGCCCATTGGTCGCGGACCGCGGCCTCGATGGGATGGGGACCCCAGGAGCCGCCTTCGCGGGTCCTTCCGAGAAGACCGATGGAGCACCGGACCGATGCCGAAGACAACCCTGCGCATCAGCGGCGGCGAAGCCACCGTGGAGTACGACGTGACGGGCACGGGACCAGGGCTCGTCCTCGTCCATGGCACCGCGGCCACCCGCCAGCAGTGGCTGCCGCTGACCGCGGCGCTCTGCGACCGGTTCACCGTGGTCGCCCCCGACCTGTCGGGCTCGGGCGGCACCACCGATCACGGCGGCGCCCTGACCCAGGCCGACCTCGCCGACGAGGTCATCGCCGCCGCCGATGCCGCCGGACTGGACACCTTTCATCTGGCCGGCCACTCGCTCGGCTCGGTCGTCGCCACTCACCTCGCCGCGACCAGGCCGGAGCGCGTCCGCTCGCTCGCGCTGCACGCCGGATGGGCGTACACCGACGTACGGATGGACGCCGAGTTCCGCTACTGGCTCGAGATGCTGCGCGCGGACGCCGCGCAGGGAACGATGCTGTTCCCCAGAATGCTGCCCCTCATGGCGTTCGGGCCCCGGTACTGGGAGCGCACGGACGCGGCGGCCAACGAAGAACTCGTCCACGCACTCGTAGGGATGATCACCCCCGGCGCGGTCCGGCAGACGGAGATGGACCGGCTGGTGGATGTGCGGCCGCTGCTGGGCCGTGTCACGGCGCCCACGCTGGTGCTGGCCAGTGCGCACGACCGCATCATCGGCGCGCACCAGCAGCAGGCGCTGCTCGCGGGGATCGCGGATTCCCGTTATGCCGAGATCGACGCCGGGCACGGGGCGCCGGCGGAGGACTCGGACGGATTCGTGGCGAAGCTGGCCGGCTTCCTGGACGAGCGGCTGGCGGCGGAGCGGGTCGTGGCACAACAGCGGTAGGCGCGCCGCGGGGTGCTCAGAAGGCCGTGATGGTGGCGGGGGCGCGTTCGGCCCGGCTGAGCGCCCGCAGGACGCCCGTCGGGCCGTGGCGGCGTACGGCAAGGCGGGACAGCAGGCCGACGACGGCGTCGACGGCGCCGGGCGGCAGCGCCGGCGTCGGGATGCCGACGCTGACCGCCAGGTCGTCGCTGTGCACCGCGAGTTCCATCATCCGGGTGGTCAGCAGGTCGTCGAGCGTCAACGACCACGGCCCCCACAACGGGATGCGCACCGGCCGGCCGGCCGCCGACGCCAGGCTGCCCGTCAGCTCCCCGACGGCCGCACCGACGCGCGCCGCCAGTGCCGCGGGGCCCTCCGCCGCGGCGTCCTCCCCGCCGCGCCGGATACGGACGTTGATGTCGTCGTCGATGCCGGCGCCGATCCACTCCACCCGGTCGTAGTGCTCGAGGAGCGGGACGGTCGGCTCCCGCGGCGGGGGAGCGGCCAGGGCCTGGGGTACGGCCAGCACCTGATAGGCCAGGTGACCGGCGAGACCGCCCACGCTGAACGCGGGCAACGCGCTCGGCCCGCTCCACGCGGCGGCGACCGCCGGCTCCCGCAGCAGCTTCGCCGCCGAGCGGGCCGTGGCGAGGAAGTCGTCCGTGGTACCGGTCATCCCGCATCCTCCCGATGAGCCTGGCCGGCACCGGCCAGGGCGGCGGGGCCACTGCTTCCCGTCCCGTCGGGCGCCGGGTCAAGGCTGACACGCGGCGGCCTTTGACGCCACGATGGGCCGCTGAGCGATCGAGCCGGCCGGCCTTTCCGGAGGCAGGACCGGCGGCTTCGACAACATCCGCTTCGACGAAGACGGGCGGCTGCGGGCCGCCGCGTTCGACGACGGTGTGCACTGCTACGACCCGGACGGCACCCTCGTCGACAGACTCCACGTGCTCCACGTGCCCGAGCCGGTCTCCGACATCGCCTTCGGCGGCCCGAAGAGCAACCGGCTGTTCATCTCAGCCACGACGTCCCTGTACTCGCTCGTGACGGGAGTGACGGGGCTGCCCCGGGTGCCGTGACCATCGCACGCGGTGACGCCGTCCCTGGCGCTAGCATCCGGGCATGGACACGAGTCCCGCCTTCGATCCGTGGTCCCCTCGTTTCGTCGCCGACCCGTACCCCGGCTACGCGAAGCTGCGGGCCGCCGGTCGCGTCCACTGGTTCGCGCCCACCCGGCAGTGGCTGGTGCCCCATTACGCGGACGTACGGGCGCTGTTGCGCGACCGGCGGCTGGGGCGCACGTATCTGCACCGCTTCAGCCACGAGGAGTTCGGGCGGACCGCGCCGTCCGCCGAGCACGAGCCCTTCCACGTTCTCAACGGCAACGGCCTGCTCGACCTGGAGGCCCCCGGCCACACCAGGATCCGGCGCCTGGTGTCGAAGGCGTTCACCCCCCGCACCGTCGAGGAACTCGCTCCCACCGTCGAGCGGCTGACCCGCGAGCTGGTGGACGGCCTTCTGGCCGACGGCGGAGGGGACCTGATCGGCGCGGTGGCCGAACCGCTGCCGGTGGCCGTCATAGCCGAAATGCTCGGCATCCCCGCCGCCGACCGCGGTCTGCTGCGGCCCTGGTCGGCGGACATCTGCGGGATGTACGAGCTGAACCCGGACGAGGAGACGGCGCAGCGCGCGGTGCGGGCCTCGGTCGAATTCTCCGCATACCTGCGGGACTTGATCGCCGACCGCCGCGACCGCCCCGGCGACGACCTGATCAGCGCGCTGATCGTCGCCCACGACGAGGGCGACCGGCTCACCGAACAGGAGATGGTCTCCACCTGTGTCCTGCTCCTGAACGCGGGCCACGAAGCCACCGTCAACACCACCGGCAACGGCTGGTGGGCCCTCTTCCGTCATCCGGACCAGCTCGCCGCCCTGCGCGCCGACCCCGCGCTCCTGCCGGGAGCGGTCGAGGAGCTGATGCGCTACGACACCCCGCTGCAGCTCTTCGAACGCTGGGTGCTCGAGGACATCGAGGTCGACGGCACCCTCATCCCGCGCGGCAGCGAGGTCGCCCTCCTCTTCGGCTCCGCCAACCACGACCCGGCCCGCTTCCCCGACCCCGGCCGCCTCGACGTCACCCGCACCGACAACCCCCACCTCAGCTTCGGCGCGGGCATCCACTACTGCCTGGGTGCGCCCCTCGCGCGCCTCGAACTCATCGCCTCCTTCGGCGCGCTGCTGCGCCGGGCACCGGAACTGCGGCTGGTGGCGGAGCCCGAGTGGAAGCCGGGCTTCGTGATCCGGGGGCTGCGGGAGCTGCTCGTCGAGTGCTGAACGTGCCGAGCGCGGCCCGCGGGTCCCGCCCGCCGGCTCTCGTCAGCGGCCGCGCCGGCCGAACTCGCGGACCAGGATCCCCAGCGCGGTCGGCAGCGAAGGCCGCGCCGAAGAGCGCAGCAACCCCGCACCCTTGGCCATGGCGGCATCGGCGGTGAGAACTTCCAGCGCGATGACCGCCCGGGTGAACGCGCGGTGGGCGGGCGGCGCCAACCGGGGCAGACGCCGGCTCGCGAGCAGGTCACGACGGGCCTGGGCCAGGAGTTCGGTGAGCAGCGCGCGTACCGCCGGGGTGTCGCGGCCCTGGGCGAGGTCGCCGCGGGAGACGCCGTGGTGCTTCAGGGCTTCCTCGGGGAGGGTGAGCCGGCCCTCGCACAGGTCCTCGGCGAGGTCGTTGACGAAGTCGAGCCGCTGGCTGCCGTCGATGTAGGCACGGCACAGCCTGCGTACGGCAGCGGGCTCGGCGTCCGGCTCCAGGAGCAGACACGCGATGAGCATGAACGCCGGCAACGAGTAGGCGTCGACGTACCGCTGGTAGTCCGCCTCGCCCGCGAAGCCGGTGAAGTCCCGGTCCATGTGCGCCCCCGCCAGGAACTCCTGGACATGCCCCCGCAGAGAAGGGTGGACGGAGACGGTGTGCAGCAGCGGGCGGAGCACCGGCTCTCCGCTCCTGCCGGTGGCCAGGGCGTCACGGACCTCCTTCTCCCATGCCGCACAGGCGTCCTCTGCCCGGCCGCCCGCGGGGCTCGCCTCGAGAAGGGTGTCGGTGTGATGCATGAAAGCGGTGGCGGCGATGACGTGCGGGACGAGCGGGGAGGGGAGCAGCAGCCGGACCGCGGCGTAGGCATGGCGCCGGTAGGCGGAGACCAGGTCGCGCTGACGGGTGTAGTCGCCGCGCAGCTGTGCGTCGTGGATGCCCGCGAGGGTGAGGGTCCTGTCCCACCTGTGCATGCCCGTGGCCCTTCTGCGAGTGGTGATGAGCGGACCGAGCCTATCCGCCAACCGGGAGGCGCCCGATGCGTGGAGCGGGAAGAGCGCCCAGTGAGGCGGAACCGGTCTGCATGAGGAGCTCCACCCGCTACCTGCCCGGGAGGCCGGGCAGGCAGCGGGTGCCGGTACTACTGCGGCGGGCGGAGCCGGTCAGGGACCGGTGTCCCCGGGGTGGGAGCACAGGCCGCCCCGGTAGTTGCTGTCGTACCAGGCGCCGGTCGCGTCGCTGTCCAGGACCGTCCTGCCCGGGCCTACGCAGCGGTGGTAGTCGGACCGCGGCCACCGTGTGACCTGGATCCACACGTTGGTGTTGGTGGCGCAGTGCTCGTAGTAGGCGTGTTCGCCGCCGCTGGACTTGTTCCAGCCGCAGGCGTTGATCCGCTCAGCGGCTGCATCGGCCGGAGTGGCCAGCGAGCAGGCCAGCACGCCGGCGACCGCGAAGGGGACGAGGGCGAGCAGGCGGGTCCGGCGAGGCCGTTCGGTGGAGGAGAGTTCACGTGATCGCATGAGGGATTCCTTTCGACAGGGAGGCCGAATCATGGGTGTTTCTGCCTCTTCCGTCAGGTTGGACCCTGTGCGCACGCTGTGGCCACACCATTCGATGATGGTCGAAGGACCGGACAATTCGCCCAGAAGGATGTTTGGTGAACGCCTGTCAGTTCGAATGTCGCGGCGTTTCGGAGGCCGAAGAGAACGGAAGTGGCCCGGCGCCGTGACCGACGCGGAATCGGTCGCCGAGGCGATGAAGGGCATCGACACGGCGTACTGCCTGGACCACGCCCTCCGCACCGGTTCCGGCTTCGAACGCACCGACAGCACTACCGCCCGGATCCGCGGCGGGCAGCCGCGCGCCGCGGGAGTGCGGCGCATCGTGTACCTGGGGGTCTCGCCCCGGCCGGATTCCCGGCGAACCGGTTCTCGCCCCACCTGCGCTCGCGCGCCGAGGCCGGCACGGTGCTCCTCGTCTCGGAAGCACCGACCGCGGTCCTGCGCGTCGTCGTCATCATCGGCTCCGGCTCGGCCTCGTTCGAGATCCTGCGGTACCTCACCGAGCGGTTGGCCGGTCATGGTCACCCCCGACTGAGTACGCACCCCGGATCCAGCCGGTCGCCGTACGCGACGTCCTGCGCTACCTCGTCGGCTGCGCCCACCTCCCGGACGACGTCAACCGCCCCGTCGGCCCCGTCGGCCCCGGCGTCATCACGGACGAGCCGACGGACGCCCGGCAGTGACACCGCGCGTCACTCGTCCAGCAGACGCCTCACCACCCGGCCGAAGAGCCGGCGGCCGCCCCGGTCCGTCACAGCGCCGAACACGGGCGGCAGCCCCCTGACACGGAGCGCCTCGCGCCAGACGACCCACGAGCCCGCCCCGTGCGCGCCCACCTCCAGCTCGGCCCAGCCGGTGATCACAGAGCCGCGTTTCTCCAGGCGGCAACGGCCGGGGGCGCCGCCGGAGGGCGGCTGCCAGCGGACGACCTCCATGACGTCGTCGACGGCCAGGGGCCCCAGCCCGGTCCGTGCCACGAACCGCGTACCCACGCGCGTCGGGGGCGGAGTCGTCACCACGATGCGGGTGAGCGGAACATGTGCCGCGTGCCGCTCCCAGTCGGTCAGCCGCTGCCACGCCTCGCCGACGGGCAGCCCCGAACGGTGCCGGACCAGGAAGGGCGTCATGCCGGCATCGTATGCGTGCCCCGCGCCGCACGGGCGGCAGGAACGGCGTCCGTGCGGCGCCCGGATCCCCGGCTCTCCGCGAAACCGCGGTCAGCGCCGCAGATAGCACCGCATGGTGGTGCCGCCCGGCAGGGTGTGGGTGCGGACGAGGTCGCTGACGTAATGGACGAGCAGCAGCCCCCGGCCGCCGGGGCGGTCGGGCGGCGGCGGGCAACGGCCCGCGAGCGGGTCACTGATGTGCCCGCCGTCCTCGACCTCCCACACCACGTACTCGCCCTCGGCCCAGATCCGTACCGTGCCGCGGCCACCGCCGTGCACGACGCTGTTGGTCGTCAGTTCGGCGACGGCCAGCGCGAGATCGTCCCGGCGGCCGGGCGATAGTCCCAGCGCGACGGCACGCTCCAGGACCAGGTGCCGGGCGTCGGGAAGCAGGGCGCTGTCGAACGAGAAGGCGAAGGCGCCGGGCGGGTGCGTCAGCGGCTCGTTGTACGTGGCGATGACGTGGTCGGGGGCGTAGGACCGGCTGGACAGCTCCAGGCCGTCGCAGATGACGACGGGGTGCGTCGCGTGCGCGTCCGCGAGCACCTGGGGGGCCAGACGGGCGGCGTCGTAGGGGCACAGGATGGTGACCCGGCGCCCGGTGAAGGCGTGATTGATCAGGGCCTCGTGCTGGGCGCAGGCCGGGTACTCGGCGGAGGACCGGCCCGCCCAGACCGGCTCGCCGATCAGGCGGACGCGCCCTTGCGGGTGGGCGTCGGCGAAGGCCCGCAGGACCCGGGGGATGATCCGCCCCGGGTTGCGGCCGGCCTGTTCCATGTCGACGAACCGCACCGCCGCGCCGTCCTTGCCCAGCTCGCCGCGCAGCATTTTCAGATTGTCCTGAGGAACGGCCACCGCCACCGGCTCCCCGGCCTCCAGCCCCGCACGGATGAACGACACGTTGGCGGACAGGTACTCGGACTGGTCCCGGTAGAACAGCGCCGGGTGTGTGAACGCCTCGGTCCCGGCTGCCACTTCCCTCACCCTGTCACCTCGATCGCTGCCAAGCCGGACCAGAACGCCTCCAAGGTACGGCGAAGCGAGGGCGGGGGCCGGTCCACGATGATCCGCCGGCCGCTTTCGAGCCGCTGAGCCGTGAGCGCCAGCGCGGCGGCGCCGGCGACATCGACGAAGGTGACGGCGGCCAGCTCCAGGCAGGGGGCGCCACCCATGCCCGGCAGTGATTCGAGCGCGCCTTCCCACGTCCTGTGCGTGTTGAGGCTCACTTCCCCCGACAACCGCAGGCCCGGCCGTTCCACGAGCAGCCGGACGTCCAGGGCCGCCCGGCAGCACGGAACGCCACCGCTCCCGCCGGGTGCCGGGCCGGACCGGGCGGCCGGTTCCGTCATGTGCGTGCTTCCGGGCTCGTCGGGCTCGTCGTCATGGAACTCGTCGTCATGGAACCAGTATTTCCCCCGTACCGCCCTCGGGTCACTGCTCGGTCAGCATGTGTTCGCGCAGTTTGGCGAGCGTACGGCTGAGCAGCCGGGAGACGTGCATCTGGGAGACGCCGAGCTCCGCGCCGATCTGCGACTGTGTCATCTCCTCGCCGAAGCGCATCCGCAGTATCCGCCGCTCCCGGTCGTCGAGCCGGGGCAGCAGCCGCTTGAGGACCTGGAGGTTCTCGACCTTCTCCAGGTTCTCGTCCAGGGTGCCGATACGGTCGGACCAGGGCCGGGAGCCCGTGTGGCCGCCGCCCCGCGGAGTGTCGTCCTCGGCGGACGCGTCGAGGGAGTTGGCCCGGTAGCCGTTGCTGGCGATCTGGGCCTCGATGACCTCCTCCTCCGACAGGTCCATCACGTCGGCCAGCTCCTTGACGCTGGGGGAGCGGCCGAGGCGGCTGGAGAGCTCGTCCGTCGCCCTCGCCAGCTCGACCCGCAGCTCCTGCAGCCGCCGCGGCACGTGGACGGCCCAGCTGGTGTCACGGAAGAAGCGCTTGATCTCACCGGTGATGTAGGGGATGGCGAAGGTGGTGAACTCCACCTCCCGCGTGAGGTCGAAGCGGTCGATCGCCTTGATGAGACCGATGGTGCCGACCTGGACGATGTCCTCCATCTGCTCCGCACGGGACCGGAAGCGGCCGGCTACGAAGCGGACCAGGGAAAGGTTCATCTCTATGAGCGTGTTGCGCACGTACTGGTACTCATGCGTGCCCTCCTCGAGAACCACCAGACGATCGAGGAACAGCTTGGTCAGGGACCGGGCGTCCCGCGGGTCGATGCTGCCCGCGTTCTCGATCCTCACCGGCCCGTCGGCCTGCGGCTCGCACACGTGCGTGCCGCTCCCCTCGGCCTTCGCCGACCGCGTCGCATGTGTGGTGGTCACGCGTACCCCTCCTTAGCTCTGCTGTCAGTGCCGCTTCTGCCCTGGGCCCGGGTCCTCATTCCCCTCTCGGCGAAATTTCCGGATGACGGGCCTTCCGGTTCGGCCGGGCCCCCATCGGTGTTGCTGCTGTGTTTGCCTGCCGGGGCCAGGGGCAGCCGATCGGATGCACGCGACGGACCGACCGCGATGAACCGCAGACGGGAGAAGTTGACGATGAGCGCCAATGAGAAGGCGAAGGCGAAGAAGGAGCAGCTCACCGGCAAGGTCAAGAAGGAAGCCGGTCGCGCGGTGGGCAACGAGAGCAAGACCGCGGAGGGCCGGACGAAGG
The DNA here is from genome assembly GCF_040638465.1 of Streptomyces sp. NPDC026206. Classification (NCBI taxonomy): domain Bacteria; kingdom Bacillati; phylum Actinomycetota; class Actinomycetes; order Kitasatosporales; family Streptomycetaceae; genus Streptomyces; species Streptomyces sp. NPDC026206. The sequence goes on along the minus strand of NZ_JBEZYL010000015.1, from coordinate 149,347 downwards.
AGTCCAAGGGCAATCTGCGCGGAGCGAAGGAAAAGGCCAAGGACGCCTTCCGGGACTGACTAGAACGCATAGCGCGAAGGGCGGGGCCGCAGCCTTCCGGCTGTGGCCCCGCCCCTATTTGATTGGCTTCCCGTCCTTCTTCACGCCCGGTTCGCTTACGTTTTCGGACCGGTTTCCTTACGCTTTTCGGGTATTGCCCCGCCGACGCCCGACGCCCCCGGCCCGTCGGCCGGGGGCGGCGGCGTGCGGCTCGTCCTGCCGGAGGCGTCCGGACGCTCAGACCTGACCGCGCCACTGGCCCGTCTCGAAGCCGCGCGACTCGATGAAGGTCTTGAAGCGCTCCAGGTCGCCCTTGGCCTGGCGGCGGACGAAACCGAGCTTGTCGCCGACCGTGTCGACGAACCCCTCGGGGTCGTGGTCGAACTGCAGCATCACCTTGGTGCGCGCCACGTCCAGGCGGTGGAAGGTCACCACGCCCGCCTGCCGGACCTCGCCGGCCACAGTCGTCCAGGCCACCCGCTCGTCGGGGATCTGCTCGGTGATCACGGCGTCGAACTCCCGCTTGACGCCGTCCGTGTTCGTCACCCAGTGGGTGAGCGTCGGAGTGCGCTGTTCGACGCGTTCCACGCCCTCCATGAACCGGGGGAACTCCTCGAACTGCGTCCACTGGTTGTACACGGTGGTGATGGGCACGGCGACCTCGACCGACTCCTCGATCTGCGTCATCCTGACTGCCTCCTCTTGCGTGGCGTATCGGGTGGTCGCCAAGCGGCTTCCCCCGATCCGTGCCGTCAGACGTCCCCCTTTCGGCGGGGCCCGGGCCGGCATGAGCTGCCGGTCACGGGGAACCGGGAGAGCCTGGGCAGTGGGAAGGCCACGGCTGTCGTCCGCGGATGCACGCGGTGAGGAGGAGACGCGATGAGCGGCAGGAAGAAGACCGAGACGGCCACCGGCGAGGTCCTCAAGGAGTTCGAGAAGGCGGAGAAGCGGCCCGGAAGCGGGCACGAGGGTGACGCGGCCGACGCCCTCACCCCCAGCAGGCGGGCGCAGGAGGCGTCGCAGGGTGGCGGTGACGGCCGTACGGATGAGGGGGAACACCCGCCCCGGCACGGCGGGTGACGCGCCGGGCGCTCCCTGCCCGGGCGCCCGGGGGCCCGGGGCACCGGCCGCGCTGAGTTCGCGATGTCAGCTTATGGTGGCTTTGTGCTTGGAGCGAGCGGTGACGGCGGCGACCCTGCCACCGTCGGGAGACGGCGTGGCACCGGCGGGCGCTGGAGGGCGTTCCGCCACTCGCCGTTCTTCCCGGCCACCGTGCTCGCCCTCATCGTGGCCGCGGCCGCCGGTCTCTTCGCCGGCTCGTACACCTACGCCATGGCCAATCCGACGCCGCACAGCGTCCCCGCCGCCGTCACCGGGGTACCCGCGCCCGAGGTCAAGCGGGCCGAATTCGTCCAGGGCATGGAGAAGGCGCTGGGCGCCGAGCTCCAGTTGCACCATTACGCCACGTACGAGTCGGCCAGGGACGCGGTGGAGGAGCAGCGGGTCTACGCGATCCTCCAGGAGCGTTCCGGCGCGGCCGAGCTGGACGTCTCCGGCGCGTCCGGGGCCACCGTCGCGCAACTGCTGTCCGAGACCGCACCCCGGGTCGGCCGGGCCATGGGCGTGCCGGTGACGGTCAGGGACATCAACCCGCTGCAGAAGGGCGACCCGCGCGGCCTCGCACTCTTCTACATCTCCCTCGCCGCCGTCATCGTCGGCTTCGTCGGCGCGATCCAGCTGAGCGTCCACGCCCGCGAGCTCAACCCGGCCGAACGCATCGCCTTCACCGCCGGCTACGCGCTGCTGGGCGGTTTCACCATCGCCGCCGTCGTGGACTGGGGACTGGGCGCGCTGCGCCTGCCCTTCGGGGAGTCCTGGATGATCCTGGCCCTGACGATGTTCACCTCGGGCATGGTCTTCTCGATGTTCAACGCCCTGATCGGGCGGTGGGCGATGCTGCCCACGTGGGGGCTGATGGTCCTGCTGGGAAACCCGTCCTCCGGCGGGGCCGTCTCCTGGCCGCTGCTGCCCTCGCTGCTCGGTTCGATCGGCCGCTGGCTGCCGCCGGGGGCCTCCGTCAACGCCCAGCACACGGCCGTCTACTTCGGCGGGCACCAGCACGTCTTCCCGTTCGCCGTGCTCGGGTTGTGGGCGGCCCTCTCGTCCGCGGTCTTCTGGATCTGGCGCCACCGCCACCCGGGCGGACGGGACACCGGCACCGTGGCCGCCGCCCCCGCGAGCTGACCCCTGCGCCCCGGCCCGCCGACGCCCCCGGCCGACGCGGGGACGAACCCCCGGGCGCCTGCCCGCACATGGGCACCATCACCCGATCGCACCGGGCCCACCTGCGATAGCCTCGCAACGGCGCGTGTGCCGCACCGGGCGACCGGGACCCGGACCGAGTGGACGGCACGGGCGCCGAAAGTCCAGCGCGTGTGTGCGCGCACGGTGCTCTTCGACCTGTGTTGGACGAGTGGAACGAGGCCGGTACATGAGCGACGGCACGCTGGACGGTTCCCTGCCCAAGGCGCGCGGGAGAATGCCACGCCGTTCCGCCGACGCGGTGGAGCCGGAGCTGCGGCAATTGCTGGCAGGGCTGACCGCGGTACGCGACGGTGACTTCGGCACCCGCCTGCCCGACGGCGGGGAGGGCCTGCTCGGCGAGATAGCCACTGTCTTCAACGGGATGGTGGACCAGCTGTCTCTGTTCACCTCCGAGGTCACCCGGGTGGCCCGGGAGGTCGGCAGCGAGGGCCGGCTCGGCGGCCAGGCACAGGTGCCCGGCGTCTCCGGGACGTGGAAGGACCTCACCGACTCGGTCAACGCCATGGCGGGCAACCTCACCACGCAGGTCAGGGACATCGCCCAGGTGGCCACCGCCGTCGCCAAGGGCGACCTGTCGCAGAAGATCGACGTGGCCGCCCAGGGGGAGATCCTTGAGCTGAAGGACACCGTCAACACGATGGTCGGCCAGCTGTCCTCCTTCGCCGCCGAGGTCACCCGGGTGGCCCGGGAGGTCGGCAGCGAGGGCCGGCTCGGCGGCCAGGCACAAGTGCCCGGCGTCTCGGGGACATGGCGCGAACTCACCGACTCCGTCAACTTCATGGCCGGCAACCTCACCGACCAGGTGCGCAACATCGCCCAGGTCACCACGGCCGTGGCCAAGGGCGACCTGTCACAGAAGATCACCGTCGACGCCCGGGGCGAGATCCTGGAGCTGAAGAACACCATCAACACGATGGTCGGCCAGCTCTCCTCCTTCGGCGACGAAGTCACGCGCATGGCCCGCGAGGTGGGCACCGACGGCATCCTGGGCGGCCAGGCCGACGTCAAGGGCGTCTCCGGCACCTGGCGGGACCTGACCGACTCGGTGAACTCCATGGCCGGCAACCTCACCGCGCAGGTGCGCTCCATCGCCCAGGTCGCCACCGCCGTCGCCCAGGGCGACCTGTCGCAGAAGATCCGGGTGGACGCCCGGGGCGAGATCCTGGAGCTGAAGGAGACCATCAACACGATGGTCGACCAGCTCTCCGCGTTCGCCGACGAGGTCACCCGCGTCGCCCGTGAGGTGGGCACCGAGGGCAACCTGGGCGGTCAGGCGACCGTGCGCGGCGTGTCCGGCACGTGGAAGGACCTGACCGACAACGTCAACGTCATGGCCTCCAACCTGACCGGGCAGGTGCGCTCCATCGCCCAGGTGGCCACCGCCGTCGCCCGCGGCGACCTCTCCCAGAAGATCACCGTCGAGGCGAAGGGCGAGGTCGCCGCGCTCGCCGGCGTCATCAACGTCATGGTGGACACCCTGTCCGCGTTCGCCGACGAGGTGACCCGCGTGGCGCGCGAGGTGGGCACCGAGGGCATCCTCGGCGGCCAGGCCAGGGTGCCCAACGTCGCGGGCACCTGGAAGGACCTCACCGACCACGTCAACTCGATGGCGAACAACCTGACCAACCAGGTGCGCAACATCGCCCAGGTGACCACGGCCGTCGCCAGGGGGGACCTGTCGAAGAAGATAGACGTGGACGCCCGGGGCGAGATCCTTGAGCTGAAGAACACCATCAACACGATGGTCGACCAGCTGTCCTCCTTCGCCGCCGAGGTCACCCGGGTCGCCCGGGAGGTCGGCAGCGAGGGCCGCCTCGGCGGCCAGGCGGAGGTCGAGGGCGTCTCCGGCACCTGGAAGCGGCTGACCGAGAACGTCAACGAACTGGCCGGGAACCTCACCCGCCAAGTGCGGGCGATCGCCGAGGTCGCCAGCGCCGTGGCGGAGGGGGACCTGACCCGGTCCATCAACGTCGACGCCTCCGGCGAGGTCGCCGAGCTCAAGGACAACATCAACTCCATGGTGGGCTCCCTGCGGGAGACGACCCGGGCCAACCAGGAACAGGACTGGCTCAAGTCCAACCTGGCCCGCATCTCCGGCCTCATGCAGGGCCACCGCGACCTGGCGGTGGTGGCCGAGCTCATCATGGACGAGCTGACGCCCCTCGTCGGCGCGCAGTACGGCGCGTTCTACCTCGCCGAGGACGGCGACGACGGCACGGTCCTCAGGCTCATCGGCTCCTACGGCTACCCGGCCGGCGACGATCGCCCGCCCTGCATCCCCCTGGGGTGCTCGCTGGTCGGCCAGGCCGCCCGGGGGCGGCGCACCATCACCGTGGACGGACTCCCGGCCGGTTACGTCACCATCAGCTCGGGGCTGGGCCGTGCCGAGCCGGCCGGCCTGATCGTGCTGCCCCTCGTGGTCGAGGACCAGGTCCTGGGCGTCATCGAACTGGCGTCGGTGTCCGTGTTCACCCCGGTGCACCGCGACTTCCTCGACCAGCTGATGGAGACCGTCGGCGTCAACGTCAACACCATCCTGGCCAACGCCCGCACCGACGAGCTGCTCGCCGAGTCCCAGCGGCTCGCGGCGGAGCTGCGGGCCCGCTCCGAGGAACTGCAGGTCCAGCAGGAGGAGCTGCAGCGGTCCAACGCCGAGCTGGAGGAGAAGGCGGCGCTGCTCGCCTCCCAGAACAGCGACATCGAGCACAAGAACCTGGAGATCGAGCAGGCCCGCCAGGAGCTGGAGGAACGGGCCCAGCAGCTGTCCCTGGCCTCCAAGTACAAATCGGAGTTCCTGGCCAACATGAGCCACGAACTGCGCACCCCCCTCAACAGTCTGCTGATCCTCGCCCAGCTCCTCGCCCAGAACCCCACCCGGAACCTCACCCCCAAGCAGGTCGAGTACGCCGGCATCATCCACTCCGCGGGATCCGACCTGCTGCAGCTGATCAACGACATCCTCGACCTGTCGAAGGTCGAGGCCGGCAAGATGGACATCACGCCCGAGCCGGTCTCCCTGCGCCATCTGCTGGACTACGTCGAGGCCACCTTCCGCCCCATGACGGCCCAGAAGGGCCTGGACTTCCGGATCAGCACCCACCCCGGGCTGCCGGCCGAACTCCTCACCGACGACTCCCGGTTGCGGCAGGTCCTGCGCAACCTGCTGTCCAACGCGGTCAAGTTCACCGAGGAGGGCAGCATCGAACTCCTGATCACACCCGTCACCGAGGCCGAGCTGCCCGAGCCGGTCCACCGGGGCGGCCCCGCCATCGCCTTCCAGGTGAAAGACACAGGCATCGGCATCGCCGAACAGCAACTGGAGACCATCTTCGGCGCGTTCCAGCAGGCCGACGGCACCACCAGCCGCAAGTACGGCGGAACCGGTCTGGGGCTCTCCATCAGCCGCGAGATCGCCTACCTCCTCGGCGGCGCCGTCACGGCACAGAGCACACTCGGGAACGGCAGCACCTTCACCCTCTTCCTTCCCGTCGCCCGCGCGGACTTCGCGGAGGTGATCGCCGGCCCGCCGAGCACCGGCCCCGAGGCCGGCGCGGACGCCGCCGACGACCAGGCACTCCTCACCGCACCGCTCGTCCCCGCGCGACGACGACTGCTGGTGATGGAGGAACGGCCGCGCGCACTGCTGTCCCTGGTCGCCGAGAGCGCCGTGGCCGACCTCACGGCCGGCCGGCACTCGCCGGGGCCGGGCGTCATGGCCGAGGTCGTCACGGCCGTCGACGCACAGGAAGCCGTGGCCTTGCTCGCCGCCGAGCCGTGCCACTGCGTGGTGCTGGAGGTCAGCATGTCCGCAGGGGCGGCCATGCGCCTGCTGGAAGCCATGGACGGCGACCCCGCGCTGCGCAGCGTCCCCGTCCTGGCGCACAACAGCCGGCGCCTGGACGCCGCCCAGGAACAGGCCCTGCAGGAACACGCCGCGCACCGGCCGGTCGAACTGCTCTCCAGCCTCGACGAGTTGCGCGAGCGCATCGCCCTGCACCTGTCCGCCGACGCACCGGGCGACGTCCTGCCCCTGGTCCGCCCGGACAGCTCACGGCAGAGCGACCCCCTCGAGCGCGGCGGCGCGCTGGCGGGCCGTACCGTGCTCGTCGTCGACGACGACACCCGCAACGTCTACGCGCTCACCGGCATCCTCGAACTCCAGGGAATGCGGGTGCTGCACGCGGAGAACGGCCGCATGGGCATCGAGACCCTGACCAGGCACCCGGAGACCGACCTGATCCTCATGGACGTGATGATGCCGGAGATGGACGGCTACACGGCCACGGCCACCATCCGGGCGATGCCGCACTACGCGGACCTGCCAATCATCGCCGTCACGGCCAAGGCCATGCCGGGCGACCAGGAGAAGAGCCTGGCTGCCGGGGCCAGCGCCTACATCACCAAGCCCCTCGACGCCAACGACCTCATCGCCTGCATCCACCGCTCACTGAACCTGTAGGCCCTTCGCGCCCCCGGGGTTCCGTGCGTCCCGGGGCCGGCACCGTCGCCACGACCGAGGAGCAACCACGTGGGCACCCCCCGACAGTCCGAACGCCGCGACCGCGACAGCGAAGCGGCGGAGGGCGACGAAGAGGCGCAGCCGGACGGCGCCGGCGCCGCGGCCTCCCCCCTGGGCAGGCTGGCCGGCACCGTCGAGCGCCTGCGCCGGGAAGTACAGGAGGCGCACGCGGCCGCCGACGGCCGCGCCCTGATCGAAATGGCCAAGGGCATCCTCGTCGAACGCCTGCGCTGCGGCCCCGCACACGCCGACCGGCAACTGATCGCTCTCTCCGACCGGGCCGGTCTCACGCGGCTGGAACTGGCCGCCGACATCGTCAGCCAGGCCGCCCACGACCGCCTCGCCGAAGTGACGGAGCACTTCGTCGCCAGTGTGGGGGCGTCCCCCGCGGGCGGCCGCCCGCCCGCGGCGGACGCCGCCTCCGTGGCGGTCCGGCTGCGCACCGCCGAAAGCGGCGTGCTGGCCGCGAACGACACCCAGGCGGTCGCCGAATCGCTCCTGGCACACGCCCTCGCGCCGCTGGGCGCGGTGGCCGTGGCCATCTGGGCCGCGCGGACCGACGCCTCCCTCGCCCTGGCCGGATGCGCCGGGTTCTCGCAGGAGGAAGCGGCCCGCTGGCACTACGTTCCGCCGGGCGTGGCGACCCCCGCCCGGCGGGCTCTCGCCGAGCGGCGCTCGGTGTTCCTCGCGGCCCTGAAGGACACGTGCCTGCCGTCCGTCGGACACCGTGAATTTCCCGAGGGCGGCCGTGCGGCCGTTCCCGCGGAGGCCGGCGGGCGTATCCTCGGCGTGCTGGAAATCTGCTGGCCGGGCCCCCAGTCGCCGCAGTCCCCGCAGATCCGGCGCCAGCTCGAAGCCCTCGCCGAGCTCTGCGCGCACACCCTGGAGCATGCCTCCCCCGCGGTGGCCGGAGCCTGCACGGCCCTGCCGTCGCCCCGCGCCGGCGGCGGTGCCGACGAGCTCGTCGGCCTCTCGGACGGCATCCGCGACCCCGCCGTCGTCCTGCTGCCGCATCTGGACAGCCACGGAAAGCTCTGCGACTTCCGCATCCATCACGTCAACCGTCACTTCGCCGACCCCGTCGGGCGCCCGGGCAGCGCGGTCACCGGAGCCCTGCTGCTGGAGGCCTACCCCATGGCGGCGGGTGACGACGGGCTGTTCCACAAGATCGAGCGCGTCCACGCCACGGGGGAACCCTTCCGGGCCGAACGCATCCCCCTCACCGCCGTCGTCGACAACCAGATTCCGGTCACCGCCCTCGCCGACATCAGCATCAGCCGCCACGGCGAGAGCCTGCTGCTCATCTGGCGCGTCGAGGACGAGGCCGTGCGGCTGGCGAACCTGCTCCAGCACGCCCAACGCCTCGGCCGCATCGGCGGCTTCGAGGAGAACGCCGTGACCGGCGAGATCGCCTGGAGCCGGCAGCTGTTCGCCTTCTACGGCCTGCCGCCCACCGCCGCACCCGTCCCCCTCCGGCGGCTGCCGGCCTTCGCCCACCCCGACGACTCGGCGACCATCAGCCGCTTCCTGCGCACCCTGCTGCACCATCGCCGCCCCGCGTCCACCGGCTTCCGGCTGCAGAGGCCCGACGGCATCGCCCGCCACATCCGCGTCGTCGGCGAGCCCGTCCTGGACGCGGGCGGCCGGCTGCTCGCGGTCCGCGGCGCCTACCAGGACATCTCCGCCCAGCACTGGACCGAGGTCGCGCTGGCCGCCACCCGGGACCAGCTCGCCCACACCGAACAGCGGGCCGACGAGCGGAACCGCCTGGCACTGCAGCTGCAGCACGCCATCATGCCCCCCGCGCGCGGCCCCATGGACACCCCGCACCTGCGCATCGTCGTGCGCTACCGGCCCGCCGAGAAGGACCACCTCGTGGGAGGCGACTGGTACGACGTCGTCACCCTGCCCACGGGCCGGGTCCTGCTGTGCGTCGGTGACGTCGCCGGGCACGGCATCGACGCGGCGACCGACATGGTCGTCCTGCGCAACGCCCTGCGGGGCCTGGCCGCCACCGGAGCCGGCCCCGCCCAGCTGCTGGCCTGGCTGAACGTGGTCACCTTCCACCTCACCGAACGGGTGACCGCCACGGCCGTCTGCGGTCTTTACGACCCCGTGACCCGCGAACTGAGCTGGGCGAGGGCCGGTCACCTGCCCCCTGTGCTCATCCGCAGCGGTAGCGCCGACGTGCTCCCGCTCGTCAAGGGGCTCCTCCTGGGCGCCGTGCCCGAGACGCGCTACGAGGAGGGCAGGCTCCGGCTGCGGACGGACGACGTCCTGGTCATGTACACCGACGGGCTCATCGAGTGCAGGGACCGCTCCTTGCAGGACTCCCAAAGGGAGCTCTTCGCCACCGGTGACCGCGCCACCGGCTCCCTCGAGCAACGCCTGGACGACCTGCTGGCCCGCAGCGACTCCGACACCGACGACGACACCTGCGTCATCGGCATACAGGTCCGCTGAACGGGGCGGTGTCCTCACCGGTTCATCGTGTCCCCGTTTCACCGGTTCATCGTTTTCATCATCCGGTGAGGGGCAGACGACGCAGAGAAGAGATGATGACGGAAGCCATGCGAAAGGAGATATAACGACATGGTGTTCCTCGTCGCCGCTCTCCTTCTTCTGGGCCTCCTGTCGGGCACCGTCGCGCACATCCCGCCGGCAGTGAGCCTCCTCGCGGCGGCAGTGGTCGCCGCCTGGCTGCTCGTCTTCGCCGAGCGCGAGCGCGAGCGCCGCACGCGCCGGCGCGACCACTGACCGCACGTCACACCGAGCGGCAGCCCACCGACCGAACCACGCACCGGCCGGGATGGAGGACCGATGAATCCCCCTGCCACCACGACGGCGCACAGCCGTGAACGTACCGACGCCCCTACGACCGGTAACCCTTCGGCAGAACCCCGTACGACCGACCGCCGTGACACCGGCCCCCGCGACACCGACCACCGCCCTCCCGGCACCACGACGACCGTACACCGCCGCACGGACGGCCCCCGCACGGACGGCCCCCGCAAGGACGCCGACCTCATGGCGGTGGCCTCCTTCGTGGCAGGGCTGGTCGGACTCCTCGTCTTCAACGTCGTCCTCGGCCCCTGTGCCCTCGTCCTGGGAGCCACCGCCCTCGCGCGTGGCACAGACCGCCGCCCCCGCGCCCTCCTGGGCTGCACCCTCGGCTGCGCCGACCTGATTCTGCTGGCCGTGCTCGCCGCCGCACAGGGAACCCCCAGCTGGCACATGGCCGGCTGACGCGCCCGATCCCGCGTTCCGCCCGGGTCCGGCCTTAAAGCGGCCCATGGCCACGGCACCGTGGCCGGAGTCCGCCCCTGGCGGCCACAGCGCGTGGGCTATGTTGAGCGGGAGAGGGACTACAAGGAGGCGCACCGGTGCCATCAGGGCAACAGGCACGCGCGCAGGCGTCTGCGATCACACCCGGACGACGGTCTCCGGAGGCGGAGCCGCCCCCCGCGGACAAGGTTCGCGCCCTGTTCGGCGGCCACCGGCTTTCCCCCGGGCAACGGCGCATCGCGCAGTACATCACCGATCACCTCACCGAGGCCGCGTTCCTGTCGATCACGGACCTCGCGGACCGCGTGGGCGTGAGCCAGCCCTCGGTGACCCGCTTCGCCTCCTCCCTGGGCTTCAGCGGCTATCCCGCGCTCCGGGAGGCGCTCCAGCCCATCGCCCTGAGCGCGGTCGCCGGCTCCCCGGACACGCGGGAGGAGAACCGCCGCAACGAGCTGCAGGCGGCGGTCGATGCGGAGATCGCGAACCTGGAGAACCTGCGCCGGGTGTTCGCCGACACCGACCGCGTGCTCGACATCGGCCGCGAACTGGCCAGGTCGGTTCCGCTGACCGTGCTGGGCCTGCGGATCTCCGTCTCCTTGGCGGAGTACTTCGCCTATGCGGCGAAGCGGATCCATCCCGACGTGCGCCTGGTGTCCCGCGGCGGCAGCGTGGCCTACGACGCGCTGCTCCAGTCGCGGGAGGCGGGCGGCACGTGGGTGCTGGCGTTCGCGATGCCCAGGCACGCCAAGGAGACCCTGGCGGCGATGCGGGCCGCGCACAGCACGGGGCTGCGCATCGCGCTGATCACCGACCAGACGCTCGGGCCACTCGTCGAGGAGGCCGACGTGGCGCTCACCGCCGGCACCGGCTCACGCCTCGTCTTCGACTCGTACGCCGCACCGGGCGTCCTGTCGGCGGCCATCCTCCAGGCCATGGCCGACGCCGACCCCGGGCGCACACAGCTCCGGCTGGAGAAGTACGAGCAGGCGGCGGAGCACCACGACTTCTTCCTCGAGCACTGACCCGGGCCGGTCCCTGGCCCCGGCTTCGGCCGGTCAGCGCTCCAGATTTTTGGGCCTGTGCCCGCATGAAAATTTTCATACCCTTGCTTACTTGGCGGTATATATATTTACTGCAAGTGGCACCCGGGCCCTCACGGGCTGGAACCGGTACAGCGCTCGCGACGGCGAGCCTCCGGGCGCCAACGTGGACGAACGCCCAGGGACGACACCCTCCTCGTCGCCCCAATGGTGTTCCGTTCGGGTAGTCCGCTCCCCTCGGACACCCCTCGGCGGCCCCCGGTCTACCCCTGGACCGGGGGCCCGTCCGTATCCCTGCTCTACCGGCGCTTCAGACCTGGGCGACGAGGGCGTAGCGCTCGTCGGCCACCGGGCCGCCCCACAGGTCGGCGTCGCCGCTGAGCGGCTCGACGCGCAGACCGGTGACGAGGGGGCGTACGGCGGCGGCCAAGTCGTCCGCGCCGATGCCGCGGTGCCACGGCAGCGACTCGGCTCCGGCTACGTACGGCACGCCGCTCTGACCGGATTCCCGCCACCGTCCCTCGATCAGGACCAGCCGGCCTCCTGGACGCAGTCGGGTGACCCACTCGTGCAAGGCGGCCCCGGGGTCGGGCAGGGTCCACAAGAGGTGTCTGGACAGCAGGACGTCGAATCGCTCCTCACCCGTCGGCGGCTCCGCCGCGTCGCCGATCAGGAAGCGGCCGGGCAGGCCCGAGGTCGTCAGCTTGGACTCGGCCTGTTCGATCATCCGCGGGGCCAGGTCCACACCGGTGACCCGGTGCCCCGCTTCGGCCAGCAGCAACGACAGGGACCCCGTGCCGCAGCCGACGTCGAGGACGTCGGCCGGGCCGGTGGGAATCCAGGTGCGCAGGAGCCGGGCCCATGCGGCGCGCGTGTGCGCCGCCCTGAGCCCGTGGTCCGGCTCGTCGTCGAACGCCGGCGCGGCGGCGTCCCAGTAGTCGGTGATGGCGGCAGTCGGATTGCTCATGCCGGGATCTTCCCAGCCACCACTGACAGCACTGCCCGGACCCTTTCACGCGGAGTCCGTGGGGAGTCGGTGCGGAGTCCGTGCGGAGGAGGCCCGTGCCCCTGACCGGCCGCGTTGCCGAGCCGGGACTGCAGGCCGTCGATGCCTTCACCGTCACCCTGCGGCACACATCCTCATCTGAACATCACCCCGGGGCCGTTCCGCCCCGCGCCAGGCTGTCGCCCATGTGGCGGCCCGATTCACTCATGCGTGCGGGGGCGGGCCGTACGCCGTTTCCGGAGCTGCCGACGTGATCACGATGCTCTCGTAAGGATTGGGGCCGATGGCCGCGGACACTGTGCTGCGCCGATGGCGCATGCCCTAGCTCCCAGCTCAAGAGCCTCAGCGCAGTAGCTCTGGGGGAAGGCAAACGCAGGGTGAAGCTATGCATCTGACTGCACATGAACAAGAGCGCCTGATGATCCATGTGGCGGCGGACGTCGCCAGGAAGCGCCTGGAACGGAAGCCGCCGCTGGCGCTCAACTATGCCGAGGTAGTGGCACTGCTGAGTGCGTATGTCCTTGAGGGGGCCCGGGAAGGCAAGACCGTCGCCCATCTGATGGAACACGGAAAGACGGAGCTGCAGGATGTGGAGGTCATGACGGGCGTCTCCCGCATGGTCGATTTCGTGCAGGTGGAAGCCACCTTCCCCGACGGCACAAAGCTCGTCACCATCCGCAACCCCATCTTCAAGGAGGAAAAAATCACGGTCCAACCCGTCATCCCGGGCGAAGTGGATTACGCCACGCAGGGCAGCGACGGGAAGGTGCACCACAACGAGCATCTCAAGCACGACGTCATCGAGCTGACGGTCACCAACGACGACCGGAACAACCGTCCCATCCAGGTCGGTTCCCACTACCACTTCTACGAGGCCAACCCCGCGCTGACGTTCCGCGATGCCGACAACCGCGTGAAGTTCCCGGACCGCAAGCCCGCCCTGGGCATGCGTCTCAACGTCCCGGCCGGCGGCGCCGTTCGCTTCGAACCCGGCATGCCCGTAAAAGTGCAGCTAGTGCCCCTCGAGGGCAAACGTCAGGTCCACGGCCTGCGCCAAGAGACCGACGGCCGGCCGATCCCCCCAGCGTCATCCGGCACGGGCGGGAGGCGGTCCGGGTGTCTGATCCCGAAGTCTTCGAAGCGCTGACGCGCGACAAGTACGCGGACCGGTTCGGCCCGACGCTCCATGACCGTATCCGCCTCGCCGACACAGAGCTGTGGATCCGGATCGATGACGACTGGTCCGGTGGTCCCGGCCGCAGCGGCAGCGAGATGATCTTCGGCGGCGGGAAGGTGATCCGTGAGTCGATGGGACAGTCCATCGAGCCGCGCGACCAGTGCGACAAGCGGGGGCGCTACAAAGCTCACGCGTCCTGTAGTCCCGACACCGGCGCGATCGATCCTCCCACCGTCGACGTGACCGATCCTCCCGACACTGTGATCACCGGCGCCGTCATCCTGGACCACTGGGGCATCGTCAAGGCCGATGTGGCCATCCGCGACGGCTACATCAGCGCACTCGGCAAGGCTTACAACCCCGAGACCATGAAGCCCATCCACCGCAATGCCACTTCCGTCGACGGTCGTCCCGTCCCCACGGATTTCGTCATCGGGCCGGAGACGGAGGTCATCTCGGGCAACGGCAAGATCCTCACCGCCGGCGGGGTCGACACGCACGTCCACTTCACGTGCCCCGAGCAGGTCGGCGAGGCGCTGTCGTCGGGTGTCACCACGCTCATCGGCGGCGGTACGGGGCCGGCGGACGGCAGCACCTCCACCACCGTCACGCCCGGCGCCTGGCACCTCGCCCGGATGTTCGAGGCGCTGGACGCCTTCCCGGTCAACATCGGACTGCTCGGCAAGGGCTCCACCATGTCCAAGAAGTCCATGTACCACCAGCTGAACGCCGGCGTCATCGGCTTCAAGATCCACGAGGACTGGGGAGCCACCCCGGCCGTCCTCCAGGCATGCCTGGAGGTCTGCGCGGAGACGGGGGTCGACGTCCAGCTCGCGCTGCATGCCGACTCGCTGAACGAAGCAGGATTCTTCGAATCCACCCGGGCCAAAATCAAGGACCATTCCGTCCACGTCTTCCATGTCGAGGGCGCGGGCGGCGGCCACGCCCCCGACATGATCAAGATGGTGTTCGAGAAGAAGGCGCTGCCTGCCTCCACCAATCCCACCCGGCCGCTGACCGTCAACACGGTCGCGGAACACCCCGACATGCTGATGATCGCCCATCACCTCAGTCCGGAGATCCCGGAGGATGCGGCCTTCGCGGAGTCGCGGATCCGGCCCTCCACGATGGCCGCCGAGGACCTCCTGCACGACCTGGGCGCCATCTCGATCATGTCGTCGGACTCCCACGCCATGGGCCGCATCGGCGAGATGATCACACGCACCTGGCAGACCGCGCACGTCATGAGCGTTCGCCGGGGCCGTCTGCAGGAGGACAAGGACAACCTGCCGGCGGGCGCCAAGGAGGCCGACAACCACCGTGCCCGGCGGTACGTCGCGAAGTACACGGTCAACCCGGCGATCGCCCACGGCATCGATAAGTACATCGGGTCCGTGAAGACCCGCAAACTGGCCGACCTGGTGCTGTGGGAGCCGAAGTTCTTCGGGGTCAAGCCGCATCGGGTCATCAAGGGCGGGCAGATCGTCTACGCGCAGCTGGGCGACGCCAACGCCTCCATCACCACCCCGCAGCCGGTCCTGCCCCGCGCCGTGTGGGGCGCCACGGGCCTGGCGCCCCGCTCCACCTCGTTCAACTTCGTGAACAAACGGGCCATCGACGGGCTGGAGAAGCGCCTGAAGCTGGGCAAGAAGTTCATGGCCATCACGAACACACGCGGCGTCGGCAAGGACCGCATGGAGGAGAACACGCTCCGACCCACGGTCGAGGTCGGCCCCGACACGTTCAATGTGGCCGTCGGCGGCGCGGGGGTGGTGGACGTGGAGACGGACGTCCCAGGCCTTGACGACATCTACCAGGTCGATCGGACCAAAGAGAGTGAGATCCATCCGGGCCATCGGGATTTTCCGGAATACCAGCGTCCCCATCCCTTCGAACCGGATGACCGGAACAATCCCTATAACCCTCCGCTCCATCCGATCGTTCCTCCTTCTCCTCCGACTCCTCCGGAACGGCTGCCCATGGCGCAGCGGTACTTCCTTTTCTGAAGGTTGCTGACGTCCCGGAAGAGGGCCACGGCGTGGCGCGGAAGGCGAGCGGTGAACGGTGCGCCGTAGAGGAGTGAGGAAAGGGTGACGTGCGGAAGATGAATCGCGCTGCGCTGTTCGTCCTGGCCGATGGCCGGTTCCCCGCCGGAGGGCACGCGCACTCCGGTGGAGCCGAACCGGCCGTGGCCGCGGGCCGTATCCGGGATGCCCGCTCGTTGGAGGGTTTCTGCCGGGGGCGGCTGCATACCGCGGGCCTGGTCGCGGCGGCGTTGGCCGCCGCGGCCGCCGCGGGTCACGATCCGCTGGTGCTGGAGGAGGCTGCTGATGCCCGTACACCGGTGCCGGCGCTGCGGGAGACGGCCCGCAGGCTGGGGCGGCAGATGATGCGGGCCGCCCGCGCGACGTGGCCCTCGGCCGAGCTGGATGCGCTGGCCGCCAGCCGCCCGCGGGGCGCGCACCAGCCGGTTGTGCTGGGGCTTGCGGCGCGGTCGGCCGGGCTGGCACCGCTGGATGCCGCGTATGCGGTGGCGTACGAAACGGTCAGCGGGCCGGCCACGGCGGTGGTCCGGCTGCTGAGCCTGGACCCCTTCGATGCCACCGCGGTCCTCGCCCGCCTCGCCGGCGACCTCGACCAGGTGGCCGCCGCGGCCACCGCCGCTGCCGAACGCGTCCCCGAGGAGGGGATCAGTGCGCTGCCCGCCGCCGGCGCGCCGCTGCTGGACATCACCGCGCAGCAGCACGCGGCCTGGCCGGTACGCCTGTTCGCCTCCTGACCGCCACCACACTGACGACCATCACGTAACACTGCGAGAGAACTGAGCCTTGATGCACCTCGACCACGCGGAGACGTATCCCCAGCGCCACACCCACAGTGCCGATCCCCAGCTCCCGGACGGCACCCGGCGTGCCCTGCGCATCGGCCTGGGCGGGCCGGTCGGCTCGGGCAAGACCGCCACCGTCGCCGCCCTGTGCCGAGCGCTGCGCGACGAGCTGTCCATCGCGGTGGTCACCAACGACATCTACACCCGCGAGGACGCCGAATTCCTGCTCCGCGAGGCGGTACTGCCGCCCGAGCGGATCGCCGCGGTGGAGACCGGCGCGTGCCCGCACACCGCCATCCGCGACGACATCTCCGCCAACCTCGAAGCCGTCGAGGACCTCCAGGACACCATCGGCGGCGGCCTCGACCTGGTCCTCGTGGAGTCCGGCGGCGACAACCTCACCGCCACCTTCTCCAGGGGCCTGGTCGACCACCAGATCTTCATCATCGACGTGGCCGGCGGCGACGACATCCCCCGCAAGGGCGGCCCCGGCGTCACCACCGCCGACCTCCTCGTCATCAACAAGACCGACCTCGCCCCGTACGTCGGCTCCGACCTGGAGAACATGGCCCGCGACGCCAAGGCCCAGCGCGGCCGGCTCCCCGTCGCCTTCACCACCCTCAAGACCGAGGACGGCGTCCAGCCGGTCGCCGACTGGGTCCGCGCACGCCTCACCGACTGGTCCACGGTCCCCGCATGATCCTCGCCACCGGGCACACCCCATCCGCCCCCCAGCAGGCCGCCGCAGGCGTGCATGCCACCGCCCGCGTCGTGGCAGCCGCCCGGGGCGACACCACCATCCTGCCCGTCCTCAGCAGCGACGGACCCTTCGACCTGCGGGGCCTGCGCCCGCACGGCAGCCAGGCGCGGGTGTGCATCATCGGCGCCATGATCGCCCCGCTCGGCGGCGACCGGCTGCGGATCGAAGCCATCGCCCAGCGCGGCGCCGCGCTGCACGTCACCTCCGCCGCCGCGACCCTCGCCCTGCGGGGCCCGACCCCCGAACACGCCACCTACGACGTGCACCTGACCGTAGAAGAACAGGCGCAGCTCCACTGGCTGCCCCAACCGCTGATCTGCGCGGCCGGCAGCAATCTGCGCCAGAGCTGGACCGTCGACCTCGCCCCCACCGCACGGCTCGTCCTGCGCGAGGAACAAATCCTCGGGCGCACCGGCGAGCCCCCGGGCCATGTGACCACCCGCCTGACCGTCCGACGCGGCGGGCGCACCCTGCTGGACCAACAGGCCGAATACGGCCCGGACACACCCGGCTGGGACAGCCCGGCCGTCCTCGCCGGCCACCGCGCGACCGGGCAACTCCTCCTCGTCGACCCGGCCTTCGAGGACAAGCCTCCCGCCATCCACCTACTCGGCGACGCTCCGGAAGACGGCCAGGGCGTGCTGGCACCACTTGCCGGCCCTGCCGCGCTGGCCACCGCCGTCGCCCCGAACAGCCTGCGCCTGCGTCGCCTCCTCGACGCGGCACACACCGCGCACTAAAGGGCGGCATCCACCTCACGGCCAAGCAGCCACCGGGAACTACGGCTCCCGTGCCAGGGCCTGGGAACTACGGCTCCCGTGCCAGGGCCGTCTCCCCGAGCCCGTAGCGGGGGAGACGGCCCTTCCCCGTACAGAGGTACCCACGCCCCGACGGCGCTGGTCCGGGCCGATCCGCCCGAACCGTCAAGCCTGTGGCCTGCACGTTTTCACCGCATCCACTCCTACGAGCCGTCGTTGCCCTCCCAGCCGGCGCCGCGCTCGTCGCCGCCGCGCCGGTCGGGTGAATGACCGGCGAGTGGCGCACCCTTCCCTCGGCGGAAGGGTGATCATCGGGGAGAGGGTTCCCCCGAGGGAAGGGCTTTTCCGTGCGTCGTGCACTGATCATCGTCGATGTGCAGAAGGACTTCTGCGAGGGCGGCAGTATTCCGGTGAAGGGCGGCGCGGACCGGGCCGCCGCCATCGCCGAGCTGCTCCGGCGCGGCGACGGGCAGTACGCCGTCGTCGTCGCCACCCGTGACCACCACATCGACCCGGGCGGCCACTTCTCCGAGCACCCCGACTTCCAGGACTCGTTCCCCGTGCATTGCGTCGTCGGCAGTGAGGGAGGCGAGTTCCATCCGGACTTCGCGCCCGCCGTCGACTCCGGGCACGTCGACGAGGTCTTCTTCAAGGGCGCGCACTCCGCCTCGAAGAGCGGTTTCGAGGGCTCGGCCCAGGACGGCACGGCACTGTCCGCCTGGCTGAAGGCCCGCGACATCGCCGACATCGACGTCGTCGGCATCGCGACCGATCACTGCGTGAAGGCCACCGCGCTGGACGGAGTGCGCGCGGGCTTCACGGTGCGGGTCCTGCTCGACTACACCGCCGGCGTCGCCGCCGACACCACGCGCACCGCGCTCGAGGAGCTGCGCCGGGCCGGTGTCACGCTGAGCGGCGAACCTGTTGTCGTCGCCTGAACAGGCCGGTCCGGTCTCTGCGACGCCTGCGTTCACAGGCGAGGGACCGGATCAGTCCCTGCTGCAGCGATGATCGTCGGGTGATCGCTCACCCACGCACGACCGGCCGCTCGGCGGGTGACCTGCCGCCGCTGGGAGGAGGCGGTGCGCCCTGCCGTGCGCCGGGACCGGCCCCTCAGCCGCCGTACCGTCTGGCTGACGCGTCCTCCTGCGCGAGGCGGCGCAGGGCCAGCAGCGCCGGCTCCAGCAGGATCGTCAGGAGCATGGCGCGTTCAGCCTGTTCGAGAGGATCGTCCATGCCCTCCAACTGGTCGAGGTCCAGGGCGGCCGTCCGCTCGGCCAGCTCCGCGTAGGGGACCAGCGCCTGCCAGGGGTAGTCCACCCCGACCGAACGCAGGGTTTCGAGGGTCTGGTTGATCACGGCTTTGGCGGGGGAGTGCGGTGAGACCTGCCAGCCCGCTTCCGCCAGCAGGGCATCGGCCTCCGTCTCCGAGCCGGCACCGCCCTCGGCGTCCGAGCCGGCCTCCTCGGGCTCCGCCTGCCCCTCCTCACCCGCAGGGACGGCCGGCCGGGCACCGAGGACGAGGCCGAGTACCTGGTGCACATCGCCGCCCTGCTCGCGGACGGCGGCCAGCACCTCCTTGGTGGCGCTGACCGTGAGCCCCCGCACGCCGACCAGGGCACGGATCAGCCGCAACCGCCGCACGTGCGCCTCGTCGTACTCGGCCTGGGTGGCGGACGTCGACCGGCCGGGAGGCAGCAGGCCCTCGCGCAGGTAGTACTTGATGGTCTGGATCGGCACTCCGCTGCGCCGGCTCAACTCGGAAATTCGCATTGGTCCCCGCTTCCCTTCGGGATTAGGTAGTGGCACTCTCTAATCTAGATAGTGCCACTACCTAACGATGGAGGCGAGCGTAGCAATGCCCACACTCCCCTGGACGATTCCGAACCAGGCCCCGCCGGGCGCCGAGGTCTACGTGATGGCGTCCCGTTTCGAGGTGCGCTCCTTCAAGGACGTACCGCGCTTCTTCTGGAACTCTCTCTCCGTGTGGGGCCAGGTGCGCCGAGCGCCAGGAGCCTACGGCGCCTCGCTCATCGCCCGTCCGTTCCAGCGCGTCTTCTACACGCTCTCCGCGTGGCAGGACCGTGACGCCGTCTACGCCTTCGCCCGGACCGAGCCGCACCGCAGTGCCATGAAGGGCCTGGGGCCCACCATGCGGGGCTCGACGTTCACGTTCTGGCAGGCCACTGCGGACCGGCTGCCGATCACGTGGGCGGATGCGATGGAGCGGCTCGCCGAGCAGGAGCGGGCCGATGCCCTCGAAGCCGGTGGGGCCGGCGTCTGAGCGCTCGCGGACGGAAACGACAAGCAGGCGCGACGCCGCCGCCGGCCCGGCCCGCCGCGGCGACAAGGCGGCGCGCCTCACCTGAGAGCGAATCGTGCCGGTGCCGCGCGCCGGCCCTCGATGACCTCACAGACGAACTCCCCCCACGCCGGGCCGCGTTTGAACCCGTGACCGGAGTCGCCGCCCGCCAGTCAGACGTCCGGACGTCCCGGGTACCGGTCGAGAAGCGCGGGGTGCCCGCCTCACCGAGCGCCGTCCACAGCAGACCCGCGAACTCGGGCATGACCGGGCAGGTCAGCTGGGCGAGGGTACGGGCGGCGGCGGCCTCGGCGGCGAGCGCGGCGCCGGTCCGCCCGCCGTCGCGGGTACGGCTCTGCGCCGCCGCGAAGTCCTGGGCGCAGCGGACCGGCTCGCACAGCAGCCGGGTGGCGCGCCGGGGCGAGAAGTCCTCGGCGGAGTAGGCGCTGGTCATGGGCCGGCCCGCTCGAACACTTTTGCCCACTGGGAGGTCGAATGGCAAGCAATCCTTTGGCATTTGGTGAGTTCACCAAGGGTCCCGTGACAACCGCTGCCCCGTGATGAAGACATCGCTTGCCAAACGTCTCGGGGGTCAGGCAGGCTGACGAATCGTGTTCGAACATGCCGTAGCCCCGCATTCCCGGCGGCCGCGAGCGTGACAGCGGGCCCAGCCGGGCCGCACCGATGAGAAAGACACGATATGACCGAGCAGACGCCGGACCCCGTGCTGCCCGAAGTCCTCCCCCAGACCGAACGCACCCGCCACCGCCGCCTGCACGAACAGGGCAGCCTGAGCAGGACCGACCTCGACGCGATCCTCAAGGCCGGATTCGTGTGCCACCTGGGCGTGGTGGTGGACGACGTACCCATGGTCGTGCCGACCGTGTACGGGACCGACGCGGGCACGTTGTACTTCCACGGCTCCGTCGCCAGCCGGAGCCTGGCCGCCTCGCCGCAGGCCACCGTCTGCCTGACGGTCACCCACGTCGACGGCCTGGTGCTGGCCCGGTCCGTCTTCGAACACGGCGTCAACTACCGCAGCGCCATGGTCTACGGCGTGCCGCGAATCGTGACGGACCCGCAGGAGAAGCTCGCCGGACTGCGCTGCCTCACCGAGCACGTCACCCCGGGCCAGTGGGGATACGCCCGCCTCCCCAACCGCAAGGAGCTCGCCGCGACCGCCCTGCTCGCACTGTCGCTGGAGGAGGCCTCGGTGAAGGTGCGCACCGGACCCCCCGACGACGGGGACGGCCCGGACGCCGAACTCGACGTCTGGGCAGGCATACTGCCGCTCCATCAGACGTGGGGCGCCCTGGAGGCCGACCCTGACCTGGCCAAGGGCATCGACGTCCCGGCCCACCTCGCCGAGCGGGCCCACCAGCACCTCGGCTGACCGTCCCTCGAGCCCCGGCCCACCCCCCCGCTCCTCTCGCCCCTCGGCACATCGGGCCGCCTCGCTCGCCCGGATCCACAGGAGTTACGCGATGACCCTCGCCACCGGCAACGCCCTCGACGCAAGGGACGCCGTCCTGCACCGTCAGCGCAGCCGTGAGTCCTCCGCCCGTACCTACGCCCGGACGTTCCCGATCGTGCCGGTACGCGCCCACGGCATGACGGTGGAGGGCGCGGACGGCCGGCGGTACCTGGACTGTCTCTCCGGTGCCGGGACGCTCGCTCTGGGGCACAACCATCCGGTGGTGCTCGAAGCGATCCGCCGGACGCTCGACAGCGGCGCCCCCCTGCACATGCTCGACCTCGCCACGGCGGAGAAGGACGAATTCACCAGCGCCCTCTTCGAGAGCCTGCCGCAGGGGTTCGGCGACCGGGCCCGGGTGCACTTCTGCGGGCCCGCCGGAACCGACGCCGTCGAGGCGGCGCTGAAGCTGATGCAGACCGCGACCGGCCGGCGCGGCGTGCTCGCCTTCACCGGGGCGTACCACGGCATGACGGCGGGTGCCCTCGCGGTGACCGGGAACGTGGCGGTGAAGGCGCCGCTGCCCAGCGGGGGAGAGGTGACCAGGCTGCCGTACCCCTACGCCTACCGGTGCCCCTTCGGAGTGGGCGGCGAGCGCGGGGCCCAGCTGTCGGCGACGTATGCCGAACGGCTGCTGGACGACCCCTCGGGCGGGGTGCTGCCACCCGCCGCGATGATCCTGGAGGCCGTCCAGGGTGAAGGCGGGGTGATCCCGGCACCGGACGGATGGCTGCGCGAGATGCGGCGGATCACGGCCGAGCGCGGCATCCCGCTGGTGGTGGACGAGGTGCAGACCGGAGCCGGGCGCACCGGCGCGATGTGGGCGGTGGAGCACAGCGGCATCGTCCCGGATGCGATGGTGCTCTCGAAGGCCATCGGCGGCAGCCTGCCGCTGGCGGTGGTGGTCTACCGCGAGGACTACGACGGCTGGCAGCCCGGCGCGCACACCGGCACGTTCCGCGGCAACACCCTCGCGATGGCGGCCGGCGCCGCGACCCTGCGCCACATCGCCGCCGACGGCCTCGCCGCACGGGCGGCGCTCGTCGGCGCCCGGATGACCACCCGCCTGGAGAGACTGCGCACCGAACTGCCGGTGATCGGCGACGTGCGCGGGCGTGGACTGATGATCGGCGTCGAGCTCGTGGACCCGGGCGGCGAGCCGGACGGCTGCGGTGCCCACCCACCGGCCCCGGAGCTCGCCGCCCGGGTCCGCGCCGCCTGCCTCAGCCGCGGCCTGATCGTCGAACTCGGCGGCCGCCACGACGCCGTGCTCCGCCTGCTGCCGCCCCTGACCATCACGGACGAGCAGGCCGAGTCCGTACTGGACCGCCTCACGGACGCCATCGCGGAAGCCGGTACGGACCTGGCGGGCGGGCGGGCGTGAAGCAGCACATCACCCACGACACGCCCCGCGGCACGGCCCCGGCCCTGTCCGGCGGTGTCAAAGGCCCGCACGCCCTGCGGCCGCTGCTGGACGCCGTGCTGGAGGGCCTGTCCGAAGGCGCCGTACGCCGCGACGGACCCCTGCCCGCCGGCGGCCCCGCGGACCTCGCCGCACTCACGGCCACCGCCCTCGCCGAGGCCGGCGGCGCGCGTGAGGAACCCGCCGGCCCCGGTGCGGCCGTTCTGCGCTCGCTCACGACCCTGCTCGCGCAAGGCAGCGCCGACCCCGCCGATCCCGGCTGCGCGGCACACCTGCACTGCCCGCCGCTGGCCGTGGCGGT
Organism: Streptomyces sp. NPDC026206; assembly: GCF_040638465.1. Lineage (NCBI taxonomy): Bacteria > Bacillati > Actinomycetota > Actinomycetes > Kitasatosporales > Streptomycetaceae > Streptomyces > Streptomyces sp. NPDC026206. The sequence goes on along the minus strand of NZ_JBEZYL010000015.1, from coordinate 126,111 downwards.
CGCCGCGGACCTCGCCGTCAGCGCCCTCAACCCCTCCCAGGACTCCTGGGACCAGGCGCCCGCCGCCACCGAGCTGGAGACCGCTCTGGTACGGGACCTCGCCACGATGGCCGGCTACGACCCGGCGCTCTCGGCCGGGGTGCTCACCTCCGGCGGCACCGAATCCAACCTGATGGGCCTGATGCTCGCCCGGGACCACGCCCTCGGCCGGGCGGGCGGACGCCCGACGGAACTGGCCGGCCTTCCCCGCGACCTGACGCCCCGCATCTTCACCTCCGCTGCCGCGCACTTCTCGGTCCAGCGGGCGGCCGCCGTGCTCGGCCTGGGTGAGCAGGCGGTCACCGGCGTTCCCGTCGACCACGACCTGCGGATGGATGCCGGGGCACTGGAGGAACAGCTCAAACGGTCGGCCGCACAAGGCGAGACGCCGGTAGCGATCGTGGCCACGGCGGGCACCACCGACACCGGCGGCATCGACCCCCTGCCCCGCATCGCCGACCTCGCCGCGCAGTACGGGATCTGGCTGCACGTGGACGCCGCCTACGGTGGCGGGGCCCTGCTCTCCGACCGGCTCGCCCCCCTGCTCGCCGGCATCGAGCGCGCGGACTCCCTCTCCCTCGACTGGCACAAACTGGGCTGGCAGCCCGCCCCCGCCGGAGTCTTCCTGGCCCGGCGGGCCGAGACCTACGCCCCGCTGGCCCGGCGGGCCGTCTACCTCAACCCCGCCGACGACGAGGAAGCCGGTTACCCCAGCCTGCTGGGCCTCTCCCTGCGCACCACCCGCCGCCCCGACGCCTTCAAGATCACGGCAACCCTGGCGGCCCTGGGCCGGTCCGGACTCGGCCGGCTGGTGGACACCTGCCACGACCTCGCCCACCACGCCGCCGCGACGGTCACGGCACATCCACGGCTCGAGCTGCACACCACCCCCGTGCTCACCACCACCGTCTTCCGCTACCGGCCGGCCTCCGGCACACCCGCCGAAGCGGACCACCTCAACGCAGCGCTGCGCCGCCGCCTGCTGCGCGAAGGCCGTGCCGTCATCGGGCGCACCGAACTCCCCGGACAGGGCCCCGGCCGGGTACGGCTCAAGCTCACGCTGCTCAACCCGCACACCACCCCGGCCGAGGTGGAGTCACTGCTACACACCGTCGTGGCCGCCGGCCGGGCAGAGGAGGAACTGACCTCGCGGGACCAGCGGAGCACGCGGAGGCCCAGGTAGCCCCGGGACGGGACGCGGCGAGGACTCGCGGGGAACGAAAGTTCCCCCAGTAGCAGCTCGTGCGGCGGTGACCTCACTCGTCCCGCAGCACGGCGAGAGCGAACGCGAGCCGGCGGTCCAGTATCGCGGACAGGAGCGTGTACGCCTTGTAGCCGTAGTCGTCACCCCATTCGCACGTCATCACGGCCGTCCCGGCCGCCCGCCAGGTCACCGGCCGGGGCGAGGAGTCACCGCCCTCCGCGCCGAAGCTGAGCAGGGAGTCGGCGACGCTGCCGAGGACGTTGCCCACCCCTCGTTCGATGATCTCCTTCGGCGTGCCCTTCGCCCAGTGGTAGCGCGCCACGACCGGCGGCAGGCCGGGCTGCTCGATGCGCCAGGGGTGCTGGACCAGGCGCTTTTGTACCTGGCCCCGGCAGACGCTGCCGATCTCCTCGCCCCGGTCGTCCCGCACCCGGTAGCGGCGCTCGCCGTTCCCGTCCTGCGGCGCGTCGACGGAGCAGATCAGGTGCCCCGCCGTCCCGTCCTGGTCCAGCCGGAAGCCCGCAGCCGACGGCGGTGCGGATGCGTCAGCGGGTAGGACGAGGGCGCTCGGCGCGAAGAACCTCTTCAACTGGCTGCCGCACGGGACGCGTACGGCGCGCGGCCCGGTCACCGCCTTGCGCCGCAGCGTCGCCGGCCGGTCGACCGCGCCGACAGTGAAGCGGTCGGCCTGCTCCCAGGGCACGGGATCGATCGGGGCTTCCGGGGCCCTGTTCCTGCCGAATACCACTGCCGTTCTCTCCCCGATCCCGCTGTCCGATCACCGGGCCACACGATCGCACAGGGGCCTCAGCTGCATCTCCCCGGCTCAGGACCGCTTGGCCACCCCGCCCGGTACGCCACCGTCCCGAGTGCCGTGCGGCAGCGGCCAACTTGCCCGGCACGACGGTCCCTTGCCGGCCGCGCCCGTGGCAGTCTGGGTGGCATGAGCCAGCACCGTTCGAACCCGGGTGAGCCGTACTACACCACGGACACGTGCAGCGGCTGCGGATCGACCGTGGACGGCTTGCACGGCCGGTGGACCTGCGCCGCGTGCGGGACCTGCAGCCCGTACCAGGAGCCGCCGGGAGGCTGGACCACCGAGATCACCCCGGACGAGCTGGCGACCAACACGGTGATGTACGACTTGCCGTAGGGGCAGCACACCCGTCCGGACTCCGTGATGAGGCGGGGCTACTCCTCGACGGCCCCGCCGACGGCTCGCAGGTGATCACGGAAACTCAGCGAGGGTGTCCGGTCGCGCCGGGCGAGGTAGGCGTCGAACTGCACCTGGCTGCGCAGCGAGACACCGGCACGGATCCGCTCGGCCTGGCGCCGTTCGGTGTCGCGGATCGTCTCCGCAAGGGTGAAGAGCTCATCGGCGCGCGCGGCCGGCACGAAGAGCACACCGTCGTCATCGCCCAGGACCACATCCTCGCGGCCCACCGGCCACTCGCCCACGGTGGCGGACTCCAGGGCGTCCTGGGAACGACCGTCGAGGCGTTGCGGGCCCGCCGGGAGCGACCCCAGGCTGAAGACAGGAAGCCCGACCGCTCGTACATCGGCGGTGTCGCGATGCAGCCCCCAGATGACGATGCCGTCCAGCCCGGCGTTGCGGGCCTCCAGAACCACGAGATCGCCCACGCATGCCTCGTCGAGCCGTCCGCCGTTGTCGACCACCAGCACGTCACCGGGGGCGGCCCCTTCGAGCGCCTCCAGGAAGACGTCGACGCTGCCGGCATGCCGCGTGGGACACACGCGCCCGGCCAGGCGACCGCCCGGTACCACGGCGTGCAGCCGCGAGGGCGCGCAGCGTACCGGGACCCGGGCCCGTAGACAGGCGTCCGCCAGGTGGGCAGTGGTCAGCGCCGCGAAGCGCCGGCACAGTTCTTGACGGTTCATGCGGTGTTCCTCCCCGCTACGAGGTGCCCCCCAAGGGCACACGGTATTGCCGGCCGGCGCCGTCCAGGAAGACGACGCCCGTCCGGCCGATCGCGGCCTGGCTCGCCTTAACGGCCCCTGCGGGTGTGTGTCAAGCCTGCGCCGACCTACCGGGCGAGATCGCCGAGCAGGGTCCCTGGCCGGGTGGGCCCTGTGCCATGCTCAGGGGCGTGACGAGGGAGTGTGCCGATCGCGAGGAGCCCGGCGGCGTGCCTGACGTCGTCGCCCTGGCCCGAGTCGTGGCCCGGCTGCGGGCGGAGAACGAACGGCTTGAACGTCTGGCCTCGACCACTTCGGTCCTGGAGCGGGCGAAGGGCGTCGTCATGGCCCGGTCGGGCAGTTCGGCGGCCGTCGCGTACGAGGAGCTGGCGCGGCGCGCGCAGGTGGCCGGCCGCACGCTGACGGAGGAGTGCTGGATAGCTCTCGGCGACATCCAGCTCCACCCTGCCTCCGCGGCGGACCGGCCCGCCGAACCGGTCGTGCCGCCTGCGAGGGGTTCGGTGTTCGACTCCGGGCAGTACACCCTGCGCACCGTGCCGGGCCCGCGAAGGGGCGGCTCGCCCGCCGTCCCGGACCGGACGGCGGACGTCCTCAGCAGGCTGGGCGAGGCCCTGACCGCTGCCGCGACCCGGCAGGAGCTGGCCCGGTGCCTGCTGGAACACCTTTGCGGGGCCGCGGACATCGACGCGGTGATGATCTATTCGAGCCCGCCCGCCGGGGGACTGGAGCTCGTGGGGCAGGCCGGTGTGGGAGCGACCGTGGCCGCCCAGTGGCGCCACGTGCCGCCGGTGAGCGGTATCGCCGCCCTGGAAGCCATCCGCACCGGTGAAGCCCTCTGGCTGGAGGACTTCGAAGGCGACAAGGAGCGCTACCTCCTGATCGGCGACCCGCCCGAGCGATGGCCCTCCCGCGCCTGGATCCCGGTGGTCACGGGCGGCGTGGTCACCACGGCGATCGGCGTGTTCCGCACGGTGGACGCACCCTTCGCCCCCGGCGTCCGGGAGCTCCTGCAGGCGGTGGCCCCGCTCTGCGCCGGGCGACTGTGCGCCTTCGACCTGCCCCGCGAGCGCGCGGCCGACCGGACAGCGGAGATGACCCAGGCGGTCTTCGACGTCCTGCCGGGACCCGTGGTCCTGCTCACTCCCTTGCGCACGCCTGCGGGTGAAGTGGAGGACTACCGCGTCGACGCGGCCGCACCGGAGTCCGTCGACGTCGCCGGGCGCCGCGGCCGGCAGCTCGTGGGCCTGCGGATCCTCGAGTGCTACCCCACGCTGGCCGGTACCCCGCTCTGGCAGGGCTACCTCGACGTCCTCACGACGGGGGAGCCCTATGAGGGCGAGCCCTTCGCGTACGAGGAAGTGGTCGCCGGTGTTCCGCGGACGTCCACGTTCTCCGTCCGGGCCGCGAAACTGGGCGACGCCCTGGTGGTCTCCTGGGTCCGCCACGACGTCATGGCCCGGCAGGAGCAGCGGCTGGCGGATGTGCAGCGGCTGGGCAACCTCGGCTGGGCGGACTGGGACCTGGTCACCGACACCATCACCTGGTCGCCCCAGGTCTTCGCCATTTTTGACCGTGACCCCGCACGCGGCCCGATGACGCTCGAGGAGCTTCCCGGCCATCTGCTGCCCGATGACCTCCCGGCCCTCGCTCAGGCGGTCCAAAGACTCCTCCGCCACGGACAGCCCATCGACAAACCCTTCAGGATCACCACGGCGTCGGGCGTCAGGCATCTGCGCGTCGTGGCCGAAGCGGTCACCGACGCCGACGGCACGCCGGTCGAGGCGCACGGCTTCTTCCAGGACCTCACCGCCCAGCGCCGCGCGGAACTGGCCCTGATCGAGAGCGAGCAGGCGGTCCTCGCGCAGCAGGGTGTGCTGCGGGCCGAGCGCACGGTCGCCGCGCGCCTGCAGCACGCGCTCCTGCCACTGCCCGAGCAGTCGCTGAAACTTGCCGACCTGCGCGTCGACGTCGCCTATCTGCCCTCCGACGACGACCTCAATGTCGGCGGTGACTGGTACAGCGCGATCGAACTGCCCGACGGGAACGTGCTGTTCGCGGTCGGCGATGTCGCCGGCCATGGGCTCGACGCGGTGGCCACGATGGCTCAGCTGCGTTTCACCGCCAAGGGGATGGTGATCACGGGATCGTCCCTGACCGGCGCGCTGGAACGGCTCAACGCCCTGCTCCTGCACACCCACGAGGCCCACAGCAGCACCGCCACGATGGTCCTGGCCCGCTACGATCCCGCCGACCGGTGCCTGACCTGGGCCCAGGCGGGACACCCACCGTTGTTGCTGCTGCGACAGGGCGAGGCGCAGTACCTGTCCCAGCCCGAGGGCCTCCTGCTCGGTGCGACCCTGAGCCCCTCGTACGGGGAATTCCGGTGCCGGCTCGAGCCGGGCGATCACCTGCTGCTCTACACCGACGGCCTCGTCGAACGGCCCTGCGAGCACCTGGACGAGGGCTTCACCCGGCTGGCCGACGCCGCGACGCGATCGCTCGGCAGCGACGGCGTCGGGTCCCTCGGCCCGCTGTTGAGCTCTTTGCTGCGGTACGAACGGCGCGACGACATCTGTCTCCTGGACGTTCACCTCCCCTCGGACACGGTCCGAGGGGAACGGAATCACTGAGCGGCTCTCCCGGCGAGGGTCGGCGGGCCCCGGCCGCCCGGCCCGTCGGTACGACTTTTCAGGATGCGGCCTGCCACCCGCTCTTCCTTGTCCGACACTCCCCGCAAATCACGCATCCCGGGATGAAGTGTGGGGAAGATGGGGCCCATAATGCCAGAGATGGCGATCTTTGTAGGACAAAGGGGCAGGCCGGGACATGCTGCCCTTCCAGGGCCGGGAGCGCTAGCGCATGACCAACACGCAACACACCCCCACGGCCGGGCCAGGCCCCACCGCCCGGGCGTCAGGGGGTGAAAAGCTCGCGACCTGGGCCGACGGCCGCGTCGGGCTCTTCTCACTCGCCAAGGCGAACCTGAGGAAGATCTTTCCCGACCACTGGTCCTTCATGCTGGGGGAGGTAGCCCTCTACTCGTTCGTCATCATCATCCTGACCGGCGTCTATCTGACGCTGTTCTTCAAGCCCAGCATGAACGAGGTCGTCTACCACGGCTCCTACACACCGCTCGACGGCATCCTGATGTCCGACGCGTACAAGTCGACGCTCGACATCAGCTTCGACATCCGCGGTGGCCTGCTGCTCCGTCAGCTGCACCACTGGGCGGCGCTCGTCTTCATCATGGCGATGCTGGTGCACATGATGCGCGTCTTCTTCACCGGCGCCTTCCGCAAGCCCCGCGAGCTCAACTGGCTCTTCGGCGCGGGCCTGTTGATCCTCGGCATGTTCGACGGCTTCATGGGCTACTCGCTGCCCGACGACCTGCTCTCCGGCACGGGCATGCGGTTCATGGAGGGCGCGATCCTGTCCGTGCCGATCGTCGGCACCTATCTGGTGATGTTCATCTTCGGCGGTGAGTACCCCGGGTCCATCTGGGTGCCACGGCTGTTCACCGTCCATGTGCTGCTGATCCCCGGCATCATGGCGGCCCTGCTGGTGGCTCACCTGATCCTGGTCTTCTACCACAAGCACACTCAGGGTTTCGGTCCGGGCAGGAACAACAAGAACGTCGTGGGCATGCCCCTGATGCCGGTCTACATGGCCAAGGCGGGCGGCTTCTTCTTTCTCGTCACCGGTGTGCTGGCCGTCTTCTCCGCCGTCGCGCAGGTCAACCCGATCTGGGCGTACGGGCCGTACCGGCCGGACGAGGTGACCACCGATGCCCAGCCCGACTGGTACATGGGATTCTCCGAGGGCCTGATCCGCATCATGCCGGGCTGGGAGGTCAACTTCCTGGGGCACACCCTCGTGCTCGGGGTGTTCATCCCCCTGCTGATCTTCCCGCTGATCCTGCTCGTCCTGTGGGGATATCCCTTCTTCGAAGCGTGGCTCACCGGCGACAAGCGTGAACACCACATCACCGAGCGCCCGCGCGACAATCCCTCCCGCACCGCGTTCGGAGCCGCCTGGATCTCCGAATACGCGCTCCTGCTGGTCGGAGGCGGCAACGACCTCTTCGCGACGCACTTCCACCTGTCGCTCAACGCGATCACCTGGGTGGTCCGGGTCGGGTTCTTCGTCCTGCCCGTACTGGTCTTCGTCATCACCAAGAGGTGGTGTCTCGGCCTCCAGCGCCGGGACCGGGAGAAGGTCCTGCACGGGCGTGAATCCGGCGTCATCCTGCGCAAGCCCCACGGCGAATACCTGGAGATCCACGAGCCGCTGACGCAGGCCGACCTCTACTACTTCACGGCACACGACCAGCCCAGGCCGTACGCGCTTCCCCCGGCGGTGGACGAGAACGGTATCCGCCGCAAAATCACCTGGTCGGACCGGCTCCGTGCCCGTCTGTCCAGGGCCTACTTCGGGGACGGAGGCCAGATCCTGAAGCCCACCCCGGACGAGTACCGGCGGATCACCGCGGCTCATGGCAGCACCGAGCCCCATCGGGTGACCGAAGGCCACCACTGACCCGTCGGTCTCCTCCCAAGGGCGGTACGCGTGAGATATCTGTCCCGTCTCGGTATCCGTTCGCCGGCGTTCGGGAAAGGCCGTCGCCCCTACCCGTACGGACTGCTGGTGCCGGTGGCGCGGGTGGCCACGGTGACCGCGGCCGACGAGGTCCGCCGGTTCCTCGACACCTGCGGGATCCGGTCGACGGTCGCACCCTGTGCCCGCCGGCGGCGCGGCCGCATCCGGTCGCCGTGGCGGCTCCAGGTGCTGGTCTTCGCCGACGACGCCGGGCGTGCCAGGCGGCTCGTCAACGAGTGGACCCTGCCCGTCGGCTCGCCCTGAGGGCGGGCCGGACGGCGTTCCGTTCGGCCCTTGTGCGCATGCGCTGTGTTACAGAGCCGGGCCTGGGTACTCGGGGCCGGAGACCGACGCAGGAAGGAGACGCCATGGCAACCGGTGAAACCGGCTTCAGTGACGTCGTGTACGACCTCATTTCCGTGCAGTACCACGCACTCAAGGCCGGGCACGACTACGGCCAGTACGTCCGGGACGCGGAGAACGCGGAGAAGAAGGAGATCGCCGAGTTCTTCCGGACCGTGATGGAGGAGGACTCCCGCCGGGCGGCTCAGTGCCACCGTTTCCTCAAGGAGCTCTCCGGAACCGAGGACGCGGGCCCCGCCGTCACGTGAGCCCCGGGCATTCAAGGAGGACGGGCCGGCCGGCCGCGAACGGATGTCTGCCTTCCGACCCTGGCGACAGGGAACCGGCAAGGCGTTCGCTCGCGCCGGACCGCCCCATGTATTCGTTTATGTGTTCGATATTCGGCGTACACTGAAGTCATGGAAGGCCAGCTTCAGGGCTCACTCTTCGACGTGGCGGACGTCGCCGGCCTCGGGCGCCCGCTGGACGAGGCACGCCGGAGGACGCTCACGCACGGGGCCTGGATCGACGTCCTGCCCGGCTGGCTGAGCGGGTCCGACATCCTCTTCGAAGCGCTGGTGGACGCGGTTCCCTGGCGCGCCGAGCGGCGTCACATGTACGACAACGTGGTGGACGTTCCACGGCTCCTCGCCCACTACGGGGAGGGCGACGAACCGCCGCACCCCGTTCTGGCGGCGGCGCGGGACGCGCTGAGCGCACACTACGCCGTGGAACTCGGCGAGCCGTTCCGCACCCTCGGCCTGTGCTACTACCGTGACGGCCACGACAGCGTGGCCTGGCACGGCGACCGCATCGGCCGCGGCGCCCGGGAGAACACGATGGTCGCGATTCTCTCCATAGGCGAGCCGCGCCCCCTGGTGCTGCGGCCGCGCGACGGCGGTGCCCCGCACGTGAGGCAGCCGCTCGGGCACGGTGACCTCATCGTCATGGGCGGCACCTGCCAGCGCACCTGGGACCACTCGATCCCCAAGACCGCCAAGCCCGTCGGCCCCCGGATCAGCGTCCAGTTCCGCCCTCGCGGCGTCGGGTGAGACGACCGGCGGTCTCCGCCGGCGCAGAGCAAGCGACGACCGGCGCCCGGTCCGCGCCCGAGATGCGCGGCAGGCGTCGGCTGCGCACCCTGGAAAGGCAATTTCCGTTCGCTCTGGGCCTGGCGCTGGCTCACTACGAAGACCGGTGCTGAGGGGCCCGCCGGACCGCGCAAGGGGGTGAGGGCCCGGGCGCCGTCACACACCCGGAACCCTCACTCCCCAGCATTCCTCGCCCGCCCCTGAATCACCATTTCTGGTGTCGCCGTGCAAATGTCCTGAATGCGCGGCGACGCCTTTTAGTGTTACGCGAGTGATGTTGCCGTGAACGGACGGTGGCCCCGGGTGTGGGCGGCCGTCGACAAGGACACGAAGACCGCCCACGGGCCGCAAGGGCGCCACGATGCGCGATCCAGCGCCCGGCGCCGGACAGGCGCTGTCCTCGCAGCGGCACTCCTGGCCACCACGGCCGGCTGCGGCACACTGCCCGAACGGCGTGACGACGTCCGAGCGGCGGCCGTCCGCTTCGAGCAGGCCCTGCAGGCCGCACAGCAGACGCCATTGTGCGACGCCCTCGCCGCCGGCACCCGCGAAGAGCTGGAGGAGTCGGCACAGCGCCCGTGCGAGCAGGCACTCGACCGGCAGGAACTGCCCGTGGCCGGCGCTGTCCGGCACGTGGACGTCTACGGCGACCAGGCCCGAGCGGTCCTCGAGCACGACACCCTCTTCCTGGCCCGCTTCCCCACCGGATGGAAGGTGACCGCCGCCGGGTGCGAGCCGCGCTCCGACCAGCCCTACCAGTGCGTCGTCAAAGGCAGGTGACACCTTCATGAAGGCGATGTTCGGCTCGTGCCTGCTGGTGATCGTCGCGGGCCTGGCGTACTTCACCGCACTGGGACTGATGCACCGATGAACCGAGCCGCGGGGCAGCACGAAAAAGCGACACAGAAGAACAGGGGCCGTATCGGGCGCTTCCTCCACGACAACGGGCTCAGCCTCGGCTTCGGCGCCGCCTTCGTGCTGGCGATCGCCGGCCAGGCCGTGGCCGGCCGTGCCGAATTCAACAGCCTGCTCATCACCGACGGCCTGGCACCGGTCAGCTTCCCCGACTATCTGACGTCCTCCGACTTCGCCGTCGACGTCACCGAGAACTGGCAGTCGGAATACCTGCAGTTCTTCCTCTACATCTTCGTCACCGTCTGGCTCGTCCAGCGCGGCTCACCCGAATCGAAGGAGACCGGCAAGGCCGGTCCCGAATCCGACCACGACCAGATGACCGGCGAGCACGCCCGGGCCGACTCCCCCCGCTGGGCGTCGGCACGGGGCTGGCGCCAAGCCGTGTACGCCCGCTCGCTCGGACTGGTCATGGGCGTGATCTTCCTGCTGTCCTGGTTCGCCCAGTCCGTCACCGGAACAGCCGCCTACAACGAACAACAGCTGCGCCGGCTGCAGGTGCCCGTCAGCTGGGGTGAATATCTGGCCCGCGCGGAGTTCTGGAGCCGCACCCTGCAGAACTGGCAATCCGAACTGCTGGCGGTCGCCTCCATGGCTGTTCTCTCCATCTATCTCCGCCAGCGCGGCTCACCCGAATCAAAGCCCGTCGGCGCGCCGCACACCGCCACGGGTGTCGAAGGCTGATCCGTCCGCACGGCGCACTGACGCGAACGGCGTAGGCCGGGCCGGGCCGGAGGCCGTCCACGCGTCGCCTCGCGCCACCGCGGGTGCGGCCATCCGGGCCACATGCCGGTACTCCGGGGGTTCAGTCGCCCGATCACGGGAACCCGGCTGATATGTCGCGCCCTCATGGCCCCGCCGCCGCACTTCCCGGACAGGCCGAGTCCTACTGGATGGCCACCGCACCCGCCACGCCCCTCCCCACCCTCACCGCCGACACCGAGGTGGACGTCGCGGTGATCGGCGGCGGTATCGCGGGGCTGAGCACCGCGTGGGAACTCATCGAGGCCGGTCGTTCCGTGGCGGTGCTTGAGGCCGACCGCATCGCCGCGGGGGTCACCGGGTACACCACCGCCAAGGTGTCGGCCCTGCACACCCTCGTCTACGACAGGCTGCGCCGCACCCGGGGAGCGCAGGGAGCGCGGCTGTACGCGCGCTCCCAGCAGGAGGCGGTCGAACGGGTCGCCGAGGTCGCCTCCGCGCTCGGCGTGGACTGCGACCTGGAGCGCCGGCCCGCCTTCACCTATGTGACCGATCCCGCCGGGCAGAAGGCGGTACAAGCGGAAGCCGAAGCCGCCCGGGAAGCAGGGCTGGCGGCCTCCTACGTCGAGGAGACAGAACTGCCCTTTCCCGTCGCCGGCGCCGTCCGGGTCGAGAACCAGGCCCAGTTCCACCCCCGCAAATATCTCCTCGCACTCGCCGAGGACCTGCGGGAGCGGGGTGGCCATCTCTACGAACACACCCGGGTCACCGGTCTGACCGAGGGCACACCGTGCCGCGTGACCACGGAGAACGACACCGTGGTCACCGCCCGGGACGTGGTGGTGGCCACCCACTACCCCGTCTTCGACCGCGCCCTGCTGTTCACCCGGCTCTCCCCACGCCGCGAGCTGGTCGTGGCGGCCGTGATCCCCGCCGGAGACGATCCGGGCGGAATGTACATCACGGAGGAGGACAACAAACGATCGGTGCGCACCGCACCCTACGGCGACGGGCAACGGTTGCTGATCGTCACCGGCGAGAGCTTCACACCGGGCACCGGAGACATCGCCCAGCGGTACGAGGCGCTCGCCGACTGGACCCGCGCGCACTTCGCCGGCGCGGAGATCGTCCACCACTGGGCGGCCCAGGACAACGACTCCACGGACACCGTGCCGCTGGTCGGCCCGTTCCATCCGGGCGCCCGCCACACCTATGTGGCCACGGGCTTCGGCGGCTGGGGCATGAGCGGCGGCGTCATGGCCGGCCGCCTCATCGCCGACCTCATCTCCGACGGCGCCCCCTCGTGGGCGCACCTCTACGATCCCCGGCGGCTGTGGAGCACCGTCCGCGAGGCACCCGGGTTCCTCAAGCACCAGGCGGTCGTCGGCCGTCACTTCGTCGGCGACCGGCTGCGGCCCACCCACGTGGACTCCGTCGAGGAGATCACGCCGGGAACGGGCGCCCTCGTACGGACGGGAGGCGAGAGGTGCGCGGTCTACCGGCACGACGACGGCACGCTGCGAGCCGTCTCCGCGCGCTGCACGCACCTGGGCTGCCTGGTGGCCTTCAACGCCGTCGAGCGCACCTGGGAATGCCCCTGCCACGGTTCCCGCTTCGACACCGACGGCAGTGTGCTCCAGGGCCCGGCGACACGGCCGCTGGACGGACGCGCCATCGAGGAGGAGTGAGCACCCGGCTCACGCCGGGCGCCCGCTTCCCCGACGCGCTCGCGCGAGCCGCCCGCACGAGGTGCCTGTCGCTGTAGGCCCAAGGTTTACGGATGACAAGGCCCGGCCGCCATTCAGGCCTGGAACTCGGTCAGATCGATGACGTGAACGCTCAGCGGGAAGCCGTACACCGGGTGGACCGTCTCGCGCTCGGGGACCATACCGAGCTTGCGCGTCACATTCTCGGAGGCTTCGTTGCCCATCCGGTTGATGCTGATGACGCGGTCGAGGCCGCGGTCCGTCAGGGCGAAGTCCAAGGCGGCCTGGGCGGCTTCGGAGGCGTATCCCTGGCCCCAGAACGACTGGCCGAGCCGCCAGCTGATCTCCACGTCGGGCAGCACCTCCGGCAGGAACTCGGGCACGGACAACCCCACACAACCGGCCAGTTCGCCCGAGGCCAGCAGTTCGACGGCGAAGAGGCCGAAGCCCTCCTCGTCCCACTCCTCCTCCCACCGCTCGATGGCCTCCGCCGTCTGGTCCAGGTCGAGGACCGAACCGTCACCGATCCAGTGCATGACCTGCGGGTCCGCATTGATCTCCGCCATGGGGGCGAGGTCGTCGTCGTGCCAGCGGCGGAGGATGAGGCGGGGGGTGCGGATCTCGGTCATGGCACCCATCCTGTCGAATACAGGGCCGGTAGTGGTAATCGGCGCCCGCGGTGGCAGTGGCGTGATTTCGCCGGATCCGCCGCCACCGGAAAATCGCTCGCCGCCACGACACGTCACGGATAGTCTCCTTGAGAGAGCCGCGGGATCACGCGGAGAGACAACTGAGGAGGGCCAAATGAAGAACGTCCCTGTGGCAGGCCGACCACAGCCCCTGTCTTTCCGGGTGTCCACCTGAGCTACAGCTCCGGGGCCGCCCGCCTTCCCGAAGGGCGCCACTCCGTTGGCTTCTGTTTCTTACGACCTGTCTTTTCTCGGCTGGGACGACGGTTTCGCCGCCTCCCTGAAGCCACAACACCTCCCCGCGCGAGTCACTCGCGTCGACCGCGGCACGTGCGACGTGCTCACAGCCGACGGTGAACTGCGCGCGGAGTACAGCGGCGCGCTCAAGCGGGCCGCAGCAGCCGATCCGGTCGCGTTGCCCTGTGTGGGCGACTGGGTGGCGATCGAGGGCGGGGTCCAGGAGGTCCTGCCGCGCAGGACCGCGATCGTACGGGCCGGCGTCACCCCGGGCGTCTCGCACGGCCAGGTACTGGCCGCCAACGTGGACGTCGTCTACATCGCGGAACCCGCCGTGCCGGGGGTCGATCTCGGACGGATCGAGCGGTTCCTGGCCCTGGCCTGGGAGAGCGGTGCCCAGCCGGTCGTCCTGATCACCAAGTCCGACCTCGCTTCGGTGGACCTCGCCGCGGTGGAGGCCGCCGCGCCCGGCGCGACGGTGCGGGCTGTCTCGTCGATGACCGGCGAAGGCCTGGACGAGGTACGACTGCGGCCCGGCCGGACGGCCGTCCTGCTCGGAAAGTCCGGTGCGGGCAAGTCGACGCTGGTCAACGCGCTCGCCGGAGCCGACCTGATGGCCACCCAGGAGATCCGGGCCGGTGACGGACGTGGCCGGCACACCACGGTCCACCGAGAGCTGCTGCTCCTGCCGGGCGGCGGCCTGATCATCGACACGCCGGGGCTGCGCAGCGTCGGCCTCTACGATGCCGAGGAGGGCCTGGCCCAGGCGTTCTCGGAGATCGAGGAGCTGGCGGCCCGGTGCCGGTTCCACGACTGCGCCCACGAAGCGGAGCCGGGCTGTGCGGTAGTGGCGGCCGTCGAGGAAGGCGAGCTGCCCGGACGGCGGCTGGCCTCCTGGCGCAAGCTCCAGCGCGAGGCGCACTGGATCGCCTCACGCACCGACGCCCGGCTGAGGGCGGAGAAGACCCGCGAATGGAAGATCATCCATAAGTCCATGCGCGGGAGGAACCGCCCGTAGGCCGGTCCCTTTGCTCTGCGCACCTGGAGACAGGTGCGCAGAGCGGACAACGGACCGAGGGAACGGGGGTCACAGCTGCAGCGTCCGCTGTATCTCTTCGGGCAGGACGGGCGGCTGACCCATGGTCCAGATCACCCTGACGGACATGTGGCGGATGCGCCAGCCGTCGCGAACTTCCTGCCGTCCAGGGCCCGGAGGAGACGGCTGATGAGTGTGCTGATGTCGTCGCGATCCGTCTTCTTGGTCATGGCTCAACCCTCCTTGCTCAACCGCACTTGAGGTCAAGGGCCGATCACCGGCACGGGCGAGCCCCGCTGATCCGATGTGACGGACCTGGCGATTGTGGCTGAAAATGCCCTGCTCGGCTGCAGGGCAAGTGGGGTTAAACTCCTCACGGTTGAGGGACACATCGTCCTGACTGGTGCTTAAACGTTTGGATTGTCAAGGTTGAGGCGAACAAGGACATACGGTGGCCGCGCACTGCTGCGAGGCCGGGGCGAGGGCCGGCAACCTCACCCTCAGGGCACCCGGGCCACCGGCACCTGGTCCCTGAGGCACACCCCGCAGGTCATCGCTGACCACCGGCGAGTGGGCGACTGACGCAGCTGCGCAATCCGCAGACCACTCCCTGCCAAGCCTTCACCGGCGACGGTGTCCCCGCGCTTCGGGGCTGAACGATGAGAGGCCCGGGCCGGGGCAGTACACGACAGCTCGCGGGAGAGCGATGCCGCGCCGCCCTATGCCATTGCCTTCCTCCTGCGTGGGCGACAACGCCTGCTGACCTTCTCGTCTTCGCCCGTGGCGCAAGCCAAACAGTCACCGCACCGCCACAGATCCCTTAGCGCTGGCTGTGCCGTTCGCAGTTTCCACCTACCGACGACTTATAAGGAACACCCTGGTGATGGCCAAACTCGCCGAGCCGGTGGGAGACATCGCCCCCGTCGCAATCGCCTCCAGTGCCCCCGTGGCCGGTGAGGCCGTACGCGCCGCCGGATACGGGCGCACCGAGGACGAGTGGGTCCCCGACCGTCTGCACAGCGGCACCTTCGCCGTCGACGCCTCGGGCGAGACAACGGTCGGCATGACCGGAGCCGGGAACTCGGCCATCTGCAAGGGCGATGCGTGGGCGGACGCCCCAGCCGAGTGAGACTTCCCGGCCGTGACCTACGTGGCGCGGTGGGGACCAAAGGAGGGAGGCGACCGTGGGAAACCGGTTGTACCGGTCGTATCCGGACGTGACGGTGCCTCTGTATCGCCTCTCTCCATTCCGTATATGCAATAGAGGAGCAGGTAAGTGAAGCGCATCACCCTTCGTGCCACCGGAGTATCGGCCCTGGCCGCTGTCGCTCTCGGCATCGCCGTACCCGCGGCCACCGCGGCCACCACGGTGTCCGCCAAGCCGGTGGTGAAGAGCGACGGTGACGACGCCGCGAAGGCCGCGGAAGCGGCGCGCAAGGCTGCCGAGGCCGCATCGAAGTCCGCGGCCGAGGCTGTCGCCCGGGCCACCGCCGCCAAGGATGCCGAGGCGGCCCGCAAGGCGGCTGAGGAGGCTTCCAGAAATGCCGCGGAGGCAGCCAAGGCGCCGTCCGTGAGCGTCAGGAAGATATTCCTCGGCAAGGGAATCGTGGCGTCTGTCGACGTCTCCTTCGACTACCTGTGCACGTCGGCCACGGACCGCCTGGAGGTCACGCTCACCTCCGCACCGAAGAGCGGCAAGCCCACTGTTTTCAAGAGCACTCGCGCCCAGCAGAGCCTGCAGTGCGACGGAGCCAAGCACACCGGCTTCGTCGAGTGGCAGGGCCCGGGCCTGGACGCCTTCGGCACGGACAACCTCGCGAAGGCCACCGTGGCTCTCTACGGCAAGGGTGACGTACTCCAGGCGCCGATAGCGGAAAAGAGCATGAAGCCCGGTTACGACACCCCGTCGGTCGGTCTCTAGCCGGCCTCGTGAAGGCCGGTTGAGGGCGGGCTCGTCCGTCGGCCTGGACGCCGCGGTCTTCCCTCACCGCCCGCACCGTGTTCCGATGGGTGCATGAGCGGGCGGATGCGCGAGGGACACCAAGGGACCGGGCCGGGAGCCATCACACCGGACGGATGTGCGGTGGAGCTGTACCAACGGCTTCCTGTGGGCGAAGAACCCGACATCATCGAACAGGCGGTCCCCGCCCGGGCCCGAATCCTCGAACTGGGATCCGGGGCCGGGCGCGTGACGCATCCGCTGGTGAAGCGGGGCTTCACCGTGACAGCCGTCGATGAATCCGCCCAGATGCTGGAACGGGTGCACGGTGCCCGGACCGTCTGCGGCCAGATCGAGGAACTGGAGCTCGACGAACGCTTCGACGTGGTGCTGCTGGGATCGTTCCTCGTCCACGCCGGTGACCCGCGGGTGCGTCAAGGGCTGCTGCGGGCCTGCCGGAGACATGTCGCGGACGACGGTTGCGTCCTGATCCAGCGCGAGGGCGAGGACTGGCAGGAGAACCTGCCGCGGGAGAGAAAGACCGCCGACGGTCTCGTGCGGGTCGTGTCCTCCGATCCGGCCGGCCCCGGTGTGCGATCCGTCCACATCGAATACGTCTTCCCGGACACGCGCTGGACCCAGACATTCCTCTCACGTCCCCTGACCAGGGAGGCCTTCGAGCTCGCCCTGTCCGAGGCGGGACTTGCCGTGGACACCTACCTGACGAGCGACCGCACCTGGGTGCGGGCCCTGCCGGTCAAAGGCCAGCCGTAGGCGGATCCCGGACGGTCGGCGCCGGAAACCCATCGACGCGCCGAGCCGATCGGCCCGTGATGCCATGGGCCGCCGCAGCCTGCTGTTCGGCGGCCCGCCGCCGGCCCGCGGCCGCCCCGGCCGCATCGCCGAGCCGGTCGGCGAGCCGCGCGTGAGCTCCCCAGTTGTAGGGGCATACGGGACGCAGGTTGATGCGTTCGCTCAGCAGCGTGCGCGCCACTTCGTGGTGCCCCGCATGAAGGGCCGCTTCCACCAGTGTCCTCTGCACGGCGTCCCGTTGGGCGTGGCTGCCGCCGAAGGCGTGGAAGCGGTGCCGAAGAGGCAGCAGCAGAGCAACCGCCTCGTCGTACCGCCGCCGAGCGTAGGCGACGAGCGCCCGGCACACCGGCAGGCCGGCCTCAGCGGTCATCGGGACGTTGGAGACCCCCGGACCCGCGCGCCGGATCCAGGCCTCCCGGTCACGGATGAGACGTTCCGCGTCGGCGATACGGTCCCCTCCGACGTAGGCCATGACGGCATGAACGTCATTGAAGACGTAATAGGCACCGTCGCGTCGTCCCGCCCATGCGTCGGCCAGCGCCGCCCAGCGGTTGCCCGTATCGACGCCGCCCAAGTGCAGCCGCCACAACAAGGACGCCGCATCCAGTAGTTCCATCGCCACGCCGGCCGACCCCTCGTTGTGCAGAGCAGCGTCATAGACCTCCAGTACCCGGTCGGTCCGTCCCGCCTCCAGGGCGTAGAGGGCGTAGTGCCACCAGTTGTGCACGTTGAGGTAATTGCCGTCTGCCCAGTCGCCCGTACGCTCGTCGAGGTAGCGGATTCCTTCCGCGAACCGGCCCTGCATCTCGAAGGCGTGCACGACGGCATGGATGCCCCACACATCGCGCGCGTTGCGTTGTACGGCCGCGAGGCCCACCTCCTCGGACCGCCTGTAATCACCTGCTTCCTCCAGGCCGAACGCGTACATGCCGAGCAGAGGTCCGTAGTGCGGGTCGTCCTCGTCCCAGGCGGACAACGCGCCGCCGATACGGTCCCGCAGCAGCACGGCGTTACCGGTGAAGAAATCGACCTGATGACCCACGGCCAGGGCGAGAGCATCCCGGGGACACGCCACGCTGATCTCACCGAGAACGCGGCCGGCCCGATGGATGTCACCGTCCAACCAGGAGGAGGCGGCGTCGATATGCATGCGCTCCCGGGGCGTCACGTCGGAAAGGTGTACGCCCCGGCGGAACTCCTCGAACAGTTTCCGGGCCCCGGCCGCCTCCTTCTCCTCCGTTCCCAGCAGGCCGAGATACGCCATGAAGACGTTGCCCATGACGGAGCGGGGGGCGGCGGAAACCGCTGCCCCGACTTCCACCGTGACCTCTTCGCGGAAGAACAGCAGGCAGTCCAGCGCGTTCTCGTAGTGCCGCACCGAGTCGGCGCCGGTCCACGTCATCGCCTGAGCATGCCGGTCCATTCCCATTCCCGGGTCCTTTCGCTCGGCCGCCATGACATGACGACGGCCAGCATCCGTGCCTTCCGCTGCCGGGTGCAGCCACGGGGCAGACACATGCCTGCCCGCACGCGCAGGCCCGGATGCACATTCCGCCCCCCCGTATGCCGGACGGCTCCGGGTGCGACGGGTCTGCCGGCAGCGCCAGGAGCGGGTGGTCCCTGCCGCTTGGAGACGTGGGCGGCGACCGCGGAGCGCGGTGACTGCCCGGGACGGAGCCGCTAGCCGGCCAGGGTCTCGACCTTCTTGACGACCTCGCCCGCGCCGTCCTGCGCCTCGAAGGCGGCGGCGGCGCGTACGGCCTGATCGCGGTACGACGGTTCCTGCGCCGCGTGCCGTATCGCTTCGGCCAGGCGGTCGGCGGACAGTTCACCGAAGGGGAGGGGGTGGGTGCCCGCGCCGAGGGCGGCGACGCGCCGGGCCCAGAACGGCTGGTCGGCCATGACCGGCACCGGGACGGAGGGTACCCCCGCCCGCAGAGCAGCCGCCGAGGTGCCCGCGCCGGCGTGGTGGACCACAGCGGCCATGCGGGGGAAGAGCAGAGCGTGCGGCGCCTCGCCGATGGACAGGACATCGTCATCGGTCGTCGACAGTCCGGCCCAGCCCGCCTGGAGCACGCCGCGCATTCCGGCCCGGCGCAGTGCCTGCACGGCCAGTTCGCTCAGACGCTCGCCCCCGCCCGCGCCCATGCTGCCGAAGCCGAGGAAGACCGGTGGCGGCCCGGCCTGCAGGAAGTCCTCGACCGCTGCCGGGAGCCGGTGATCCGCCGGGGTGTGGGGCCACCAGTTGCCGACGACGTCCAGTCCCTCGCGCCAGTCCGCCGGGCGGGGGACAAGGGTGGTGCTGAAGCCGTGCAGCACTGGCCAGTCGGCTTTCTCCAGCCGTCGGCGCACCGCGCGGGGGGTGGCGGGCGGCAGGCCCAGCCGGCTGCGCAGGTTCTTGACGGCGCCCGCGTGGATGCGGTCGACGACCCGCAGGGAGAGGCGGCCGGCGGCCCGGTTGCCCCACCGGCCCAGTGAGCGGCTCCCGCCGACCACCGGAGGGAAGTCCCCGGTGGGGGCGACGGGCTGCAGATACAGGCCGAGGCTCGGCAGGTTCCGCGCCTCCGCCACCTGCCAGCCGAGCGGTGCCGTGGTGGTGGACAGCAGCAACAGATCCGCGGCGTGAGCGTCGGCGGCGTCGGCCAGGCCCTGGCCGAGGTCGCGGATGAAGGCCGACGCCTTGCGGAGGAGGGCGGCGGTGCCGCCCGGCTTCGCGGCGGAGTCGTCCTCGGAGGGTGCCTGGCCGCGCTGGTCGGCGGGCAGGCCGAGAAAGCCCAGGCCGCACTCCGTCACCAGACCGGCGAAGGACTCGGGGGCGGCGACGGCGACCTGGTGGCCGGCCTCCCGCAGACGGACGCCCACACCCGTGTAGGGGGCGACGTCACCGCGGGAACCGGCCGCCATGATGAGGATTCTCATTGGACTCGGTCTCTTTCGGCGTTGGCGTGAATGGCCGCCCGGAGAAAGGGGGCCAGGCCGGTGCGCTGCTCGTGGGGCGGTACGACAAGGGCGAAGGCGCGGGCGTCCTCGACGTAGTCGTCGGCGATACGGCAGTGCATCTGCGGAGGGCACGGGGTGAACCAGCGGCTGATGTGGTCGCGATGCTCCTCGGCGAGCGCCATGGCCTCGTCGCTGCCGGGGGCCGCGTCCGCGTCATAGGCGGCGATGAGACGCTGCCGCCACCCGGCGGCCTCCGCCATGATCTGCCGCCAGTCCTCCTTGGTGTGGGCGGCGGCCCGGGCCA
Source organism: Streptomyces sp. NPDC026206 (assembly GCF_040638465.1). Classification (NCBI taxonomy): domain Bacteria; kingdom Bacillati; phylum Actinomycetota; class Actinomycetes; order Kitasatosporales; family Streptomycetaceae; genus Streptomyces; species Streptomyces sp. NPDC026206. Next base: position 105,623 of record NZ_JBEZYL010000015.1, on the reverse strand, counting down.
TCGACTGCCGGTGTCCTTCGCTGTGGCCCCATTTGAGGTGGGCGTCCGTGGCGTAGCTGAGGTCGAAGGTGACCTCGCCGAACACCTCGAAGCGCTCCAGCGGGGTCAGTTCGACGCCCGTCTGCCGCACCTCCAGGGCGTGCTCGGCGACCTCGACCAGCTTGTTCAGCTTGGCTATCTGCTCCTTGAGCAGCCGGTGACGCTCCCGCAGGTGGCCGAGCGCGTTGGCCTCGGGGTCCGCCATGATGGCGCCGATCTCCTCGAGCGAGAAGCCGAGCTCCCGGTAGAAGAGGATCTGCTGAAGCCGCGCCAGATCCGCGTCACTGTAGAGCCGGTAGCCCGCCGGGGTGCGGTCCGTGGGCGACAGCAGGCCCGCCTTGTCGTAGTGGTGCAGGGTGCGCACCGAGACTCCGGCGAATCCCGACACCTGCCCGACCGAGTAACTCATGCAACCGCCTTCCGTTCCGGTCCAGAGTGGAGCCTGACGTAGGGGGAGGGTCAAGCGCCGCCCTCGGCGCCGGGGCGGTGTTCACCGGGTGACGGGCGGTGGTGCCGGGGGTGGTGATTTCGTGTTCGTTTTGTGAGCCGACCGCATATCCAACGTTGTGAATGTTTGTGCGAAGATTCCGTGTCCTGGCTGTTCGGGCCAGGTGATAAGGGGAATACTTCGTGAAACGAAAGACGGTCAGAGTCGCTGTTGGGGCGGTGCTGGCGGTTACTGTGTCGGCTGTTTTCCTGCCCGACGCCTTGGGCACGGGTACGTCGAAGAGCCACACGGTGGACGAGGCGACGGCCGAATCGTTCGGTCGTGTCGCCGATGCCGTCCTGGCTGAGCGCACGGCGGCACTGGTGGACGCCAAGTCGGCCCGGCGAATAGCCCCGCAGGACAAGAAGGTGCGGGTGTCGGCGGGCCTGGTGCGCGACGAGGACACCGGCCTGTCCTCGCTGCGGTCCCGCAAGAGCCGCCTCGCCTCCCTGGGCGAGGCGTACAGCGCCGCGGACACCAAGGTCACGATGGGCAAGGTCACCGTCAAGGGCGGCCGTGCGACGGTCGAGGCCACCGAGTCCACGACGCTGACGTACAAGAAGGTCCGCGGCGACGAGCCCACGACCACCGGCTTCCAGGCTCATCACGAGTTGAGCTTCAACCGCACCTCGGACGGCAAGTGGGAGCTCGCCGGCATCCGGCCCACGGACCCCGGCCTGCGGGCGGTCAACCAGCCCGTCGTCGCCACGGCGGCGACGGACACCGGCGGCTACCCCAGCGCCAAGCCCGCCGCCACGTCATGGCCCGCGCGGCCGGTGCCGAAGACCCAGAAGGCCGGCGGTTACAACTACGCCGCGATGGCGTCCTACGCGGAGAAGTACTGGAGGAGCTACAACCCGGCGTACCGGAAGTTCAACAGCGCCGGCGGGGACTGCACCAACTTCATCAGCCAGGCCTTGAAGGCGGGCGGCTGGAAGGACGAAGCGGGTTCCTCCTCCGACTACCACAAGTGGTGGTACAACTCGGAGAACCAGTCCGACTCCTGGGTCGGCGCCAACGAGTGGTCGTGGTTCACCATGTCCTCCAAGCGGGCGACCAACCTGGCCAACGTGTACCAGATGGACGTCGGGGACATTCTCCAGATGGACTTCGACGGTGACGGCTCCAAGGACCACTCCATGATCACCACGTATCGGAGCAGGGCCGGCATCCCGTACCTCACGTACCACTCCACCAACACCTTCCGGAAGTCGGTGGCGAGCATCGTGGCCTCCAACCCCGAGGCTGTCTACTACGCCTACCGCACCTGACAGCCCGCCGGGGCGCAAGCACACCGTCCGGCTGACGCCGGATGGCGTGGTGAGTACGCACCTTCGGGGTTCGGCCCCGCAGACGGTCCGGAACCCCGGGGAGCCCGGGACATGACGGTGGGCCCCGCCTCTGGCGGGGCCCACCTTTTGTCTTCCGCCTCGATCACGTGGTGAGCAGGCGGTTGAAGAAGGACCGGTAGTGCTGCAGAGCCTGGCGGAGATCTTCGGTGTTCACCTCCTCGCCCCGGTTCCACTGACCCTCGAGGTCCTGCTTGTGCTCGGCGAATGTCGTGGCCAGTGTCTGCATGACCTCTGCGACAAGGGCGTCGGCCGTGTGCACGGCTTCGCGGGGATCGTCGACGAACCGGTTCTGAACGTCCTGCCAGCGTGAGCGGTAGTCGTCCTCGTCCTCCGCCGTCAGGAGCTGCGGCGTCTCGTCCCCGGTGGCGCCGGCTGTCTCCTCGGGCGGGGATGTGGTGGCATCGGCCGCCGGTTCCGTGCTCTCGCCGGGGAAAGTGGGCACGTCCTCGGACCGGCCTTCTGCCTCTTCGTCCACGCCCTGGCTGCTGGCCTGGGCGAGGTCCTCGGTGGACAGGCCGCTCTCGTCGGGTTCTGGTATGTCTTCGCGTTGCATGTCTCCTCCGTCCGCCTTGGTGTCCGCACTGGGAAAGCGGCACCGGTCGGTCGGACACGGTGTGCGGTCACGCCCGGGCGTGACGCGCCTGGCCTCCGTCGGAGAGCAGCTCGTCGAAGAGGGCGCGGTAGTGCACCATGGCGCCTCTGAGCTGCTCGGTGGTCGCCTCGTGTTTCATGCTGAGGCTGTTGACCTCATGAGCGGTGCGGTAGTGCTCGAGCGTGCGGCCGTGCTCGACCGAGAGGTCCTTGAGCCGTTGCTCGAAGTTCTCGGTCGGGTACCCACGTTCATGCATCAGAGAGGTCACCAGCAGGTCCGCATCCTGGACGGCGTCCTCGGGGCGGTCCACGAATTCGCCTTGTACGGTGGTCCATTCCCGGGAGTACCGGTCCCTGGCGCTGCTCTCCAGTGGCTTGATGTCCAGCGAGTCGTGGCGTTTCTCGCGTGCGCTCAAATCACGTTCGGCTGCCAGCCGGTTGCCGCTTTCCTCGACGGTGCGCTCGTATTCCGGGCCGAAACGATCGCGCAGCCGCCGACGGCGCACGACGAGGGAGGCCCCCACGGCGATAACGATAACCACCACCGCGATCGGGATGATGATCGCGAGAAGAGTCCCTGTTGACATTGGACCGAACCCCCTCGAAATGCCGGATTTGCACTCTTTATAGTAGGCGTCCACGGGACTCAGGGGAACAGCGCTTCTTTATGCCGGAAGCCACCGGGTTATGCCGGAAGCCGCCGGGGCCCAACGGTCGGGGCCCACGGTCGAGGCCCACGGCCGGGCCCCAGCCGGGCCCCAGCCGGGCCCCGTACCGCGGTCACGCTATGTGGCCCGGCTGCTCCGTGGTCTCTCAGGCCCCGACGGTCCCGTCGATTCCTTCGCGCAGGAAGTCGGCATGTCCGTTGTGCCGGGCGTACTCGTGAATCAGGTGCAGCATCACCAGTCGGAGAGATGCCTCCTCACCCGACTTGGGATGGCAGCCGGTCACGTCGAGCGACTCCGCCTTCTCCTCGATCCGGCGCGAGTGCCCGATCTCCGTCTGCCAGGCTTCGAAGGCCTGCGACCGGTCGGCTGACGCCGCGTCGTACGCCACTTGGTAGTCGCCCTCGTCCGACCAGACGAGCGGTATGTCCTCGCCGTTGATCACCCGGCGGAACCACGCCCGCTCGACCTCGGCCATGTGCCGCACCAAGCCGAGCAGTGACAGCGTCGAGGGCGGCATCGACTGACGACGCAGCTCCTCGTCGGAGAGGCCGTCGCATTTCATGGCCAGTGTCGCGCGGTGATAATCGAGAAAGCCGCGCAGCATCTCCCGCTCGCCTGCGGTCAGCGACGGGCCGATTCGCTCCGTGGTCACTTCTGGTTCCCCTCAGTGGGACGAGTTGCGGGGTGTCGTGCCCCCATCATGACAAGCGACGTTGACGGGGAAACGCCGGGCACTGGAGGGAGCGCCGGACGCCGTGCCCTCCGACATCGCCGATGACGGCCGGGGCGTGGGTGTCCGGCCGGGCGAGGGCGGCGTTCTGGTGGTGTGGGACGCCGACGGGGCCGTGACGCCGGCCGGTCTTCCGCTCGGCGAGAGCACGATCGTCGAGGGCTCGGCACGGACGGGCGGCGACGGCACGGTGGTGTTCCTGGCCTACCACCTGGTACAGGCCGGCCCCCACGCGCGCCCGACCACCGTCGCCGCGTACTACCTGTGGCGCCCCGGCACGGGGTTCCGGAAGCTGACGTCGCACAACGACGGCGCAGCCGCTGTCGCCATCAACGACAAGGGCCTGATCGTCGGACGCACCATGACCTCCGCCGTCGCATGGCACCCCGACGGCACCACGGACACCTACGCGCCGACCCCGGGTCACACCTCACGGGCCTGGGCGAACGACGTCAGTAACCGGGAGGTGGTCGTGGGCGGACAGCAGCGCCCGGACGGCGTGGCGGCCACGCCGACACGCTGGGACGGACCCGCCGGCGCGCACGAACTGGCGGATCTGGGCTTCGGAGGAGAGGCAACCGGCATCAACGACCGAGGCTGGATCGCCGGCTCCCTTCGCACAGCCGCCGGCACCGGCGACGTCGACACCTCGGTACGCGCGCGTCGCCGACCGCCTCGACGGCACGTGCGGCAACGCGGTGAACGCGGTGAGCGTCGCCGGGAACCGTTTCCGGCAGGGGCGTCCGGGGAGCGAGTGCGGTCATGGGGCGGTCGGGCGGCACCACGGACGGCGTGGCTGCGGGCGGCCGCGGCCGGGCCGCGTGTGCTGTGGACGGACGCCCGCAGCACCGCCGCATGGCGTCGGTGGACTGAGGCCGTCATAGCATCGCTCCATTCGTGCCGACTCTGCGACTGTCCCACCGAGGCCGTCGGCGTGGCGGTACGGTCACGGTGCGTACCGAACCTCGGGGGGGAATCATGCGCAAGGCCTCGTTCGCCACCGCTGTCACCGTCGCCTGCCTCGCCCTGGCGGCCTGCGACGGCGGCTCGAAGGACGGCAACGCCGACAACGAGCCGTCCGCGACACAGTCGCAGCCTTCGGCCGCACGGAGTTCCGGAAGCGGCACGGCAGGCGGCGGCACGGATTCCCCGCGGGAGCCCGCCGCCCTCGGCCTCGGCGAGGCCTCCCGGACCGTGGGCGCCGGTACCGTCGGCATCCTGGAGATCACGCCGACGACCGTCGTCTACGTCAAGGAAGGCACCGGGGTCACCTCGAAGTTCGGCACCTTCGCCGTCGTGACGATGCGGGAGAAGTCCCTGAGCGCGAACCCCGCCGACGAGGAGCGGCCCGCCGCCGGCGGCGGCTGGCAATGGCTCGCTCCGGGCGGTCAGCGCATCCCCGCGGGCAACGGCAACGCCGGCAAGGTCGTCCTGGCCACGTACGACGGCTCCGGCGCCATCGCTCCGGGAGCCACCCGGATGCGCGCGAAGGTCTTCGACCTCACCCCGGCGCAGGCGAAGGGCGGCAGGGTCGTCTACACGGACGGCACGAAATCCCCGGACCACTGGAAGATCCCCGCCGAGGACACCGGTCCGCAGGTCGCGGACGTCAAGCAGCGCCTCAAGCCCTGACCCGGGCCCTGCGCGCCACGCCCGGCCGCGTGCCCCGGCGGTCGGCCCCGCCCGCCGCGTGGGCACGCGGTGTCACGACTTGTCGTGGTGCCGGTGCCCCGGGTGCCTGAGGTGCATCCAGATGTCCCGCGCGCGCCGGCCCGCCTCGGTGCGACTGTCGGCGACCAGTTGCCGGGCCTGCTCCGAGGTCTCCACCATCGGGCCCGAGCCGCGCAGGGGCCTGCCCGCCGTCTCATGGAGGAAGAAGGCGGAGACGAATCCGATCGCACCTGCGGCCATCAGGTAGTACGCGGGGACCATCTCATTGTGCGTCGATTCCAGCAGCGCCGAGACGGCCAGTGGGGTCGTGCCGCCGAAGAGCGAGACGGAGATGTTGTACGAGACGGACAGCGCGCCGTAGCGCAGGCGGGTCGGGAAGAGGGCGGGCAGGGTCGCGGCGGCGGTGCCGGCGAAGCACACCAGCAGCAGCCCGAGGACGAAGCAGCCGATGGCCGGGAGCAGGGCGCCGCCCGCCCGGATCAGGAGCATCGCGGGGGCGGCGAGAGCCACCAGGGCGATGCTGCCCGCCATGAAGACCGGGCGCCTCCCCCAGAGGTCGGAGGAGCGGCCCACAGTGGTGATGGTCAGAGCCACGAGGATCATGGTGCCGAGGATCAGCAACTGTGCCGTGGTGGCGTCCTGGCCGAGGGTTTCGGTCATGTACGTCGGCAGGTAGGACGTCACCAGATAGCTGGTGACGTTGTAGACCACCACGAGGCCCATGCAGATCAGCACCGCGTGCCAGTGCTTGGTGAAGATCTCCTTCAGCCGCCCGTGGCCGGACTGTCGCGCCTCCTCGGCGCCCTCCGGCCCGGCGGCGCTCGCGGCAGCGGCCCCCGTCTCCGCCCGGAACGCCGGCGTCTCCTCCAGGCGCATCCGCATGTACAGCCCGATCAGGCCCAGCGGTCCGGCCAGGAGGAACGGCAGGCGCCATCCCCAGTCCGTCATGCCGTCGGTGCCGAGCGCCGGGGTGAGCACCGTCACCAGGCCCGACCCGAGCGCGTACCCGATGAAGGTGCCGAAGTCGAGCCAACTGCCGAGGAAGCCACGGCGTTTGTCGGGCGCGTACTCGGCGATGTAGGTGGTGGCCCCGGCGTACTCGCCGCCGGTGGAGAAGCCCTGCACCAGGCGGCAGACGAGGAGCAGTACGGGCGCGCCGAAGCCGGCCGTCGCGTAGCTGGGCAGGAAGCCGACGGCGAAGGTGCTGACGGCCATCATGACCATGGTTGCGGCGAGCACCCGCTGGCGCCCGATGCGGTCGCCCAAGGGGCCGAAGACGAGACCGCCGAGGGGCCGGACGAGGAAGGCGGCGGCGAAGGTGGCGAAGGCGGAGACCACCTGCGTGCCGGGCGAGGAGGAGGGGAAGAAGACCTTGCCCAGGGTGGCCGCCATATAGGCGTACACGCCGAAGTCGAACCACTCCATCATGTTCCCCAGCGCGGCGGCGGACACCGCACGGTGCACTTCGGGGCGGTCCGTGACCGTCACGTCCTCGATGGTCAGCATGGCCTTGCGGCGGCGCAGCAGGGTCCGCAGCATCCGGTCGGTGGCCGAGGTGCCGCCACGCAACGGCGCCGTGCGTCCCGCCACGCCTGTTTTCGGCACCCTCGGCGCTTTCGGCTGCTTCGGTGTCCTCGGCGTTCTTTTGCGGTCGGCGCTCATGGTTACCTGCCAGGGGTCGGGAGGCGGGGTCTGTGGATATGCCAGGTGGTATTCCTCTACTTATAGGCGGTTCGTCGTAGTTTATTCCTGGCTTGTCGATCGGCCACGCGCTTGCGCGGATACCGCATCGGGTGCCGCTACGGCAGGCACTCCTGCCCCCGGAGCGGCCGGTACGGCCGGCGAGACGGCGGGGACGGTCGGGCGTGACCTTCTCAAGTCGGGGAAGATTCACGGTACTTGGGTGGCATGTTCGGCAGGGGAGCGTGTACGCGAAGGCGGGATTCCCACGGGTAAGATCATCTCTCGCAAGGGGAAAAGAGGAGGCGGGCGGATGACGGCGACACCATGGGAGCGGATCCCGTACGGGCCGTGGGCCGAGACCGTCGTCGTGCCGCAGGTTCCTCCGGACGCGTCGGCGCTGACCAGGAAGGACCTGCCGGCGACATTGCGGCCGGTAGCCGGCGACGGGGTCGTGCAGCACCCCGTGTTCGATCCTTCGGCCGGGCATCACGCCATGGGCATGAGACTGAGCGAACCCCGGTTCGCTGACGCCCGTACCGGCGAGGCGTGGTTCGAGGCGCGTCGGCAGGCTCTGGAGCACGTTCTCGAAGCGATCGCCGGCTCGGAGTGGGCCGGACACCTGGTGCTGCGCGGAAGCATGCTGCTCAAGGCATGGTTCGGGGACGCCGCACGCGAGCCGGGTGACCTGGACTTCGTCGTGGTCCCCGACTCCTGGGGGCTCGCCGACGACCGTACCGACGCCATGCTCGACGGCATCGCACGAGCGGCCGAGGTGGCGTCGTGCGAGGGCGGCGCCGTACGCATCGACGCGGCCGGCGCGGTCAGCGACGCCATCTGGACGTACGACCGGGTGCCGGGGCGACGGCTTGTCCTGCCCTGGGCGCCCGGGGCGGAGGGCCTGCCTCCGGGCACGGTGCAACTCGACTTCGTCTTCAACGAACCTCTGCCCGTACCGGCGGCGCCGACGGAGATACCCCGCCGCCGGCCGGGCCACCGGCCGCTCGTCCTCCGTGCGGCGACCCCGGAGCTCTCCCTGGCCTGGAAGCTCCTCTGGCTGGTCACGGACATGTACCCCGAGGCCAAGGACCTGTACGACGCGGTGCTCCTCGCCGAGAGCACCCACCTCTCGTACGACCTGCTGCACCCCCTCCTCGTGGCGTCGGAAGAGTACCCCCGGGACTCCGGCAGCATCCCGCTCGACCACTTCGTCAGGGCGGCGACCCAAGCCGACTGGTTCGAATTCGCCAAGGACCACCCGGGCCTTCCCGCAAGGCAGGAAACGGCCTACGCCACCCGCTTGACCTTCGCTCTCGCCCCCACCTTCGCCCCTGCGGAGGCGGGCACCTACGCCCGGCTCGCCGCTGCTTTCGAGCACCTGACGGCCCAACTTCGCGAGACGGTCCTGACGACGTCCGGCATGGGTTCGGTCGGGTCATGGCTCGTCGAGCGGTCCCTGCCCGCCGTCTGCGCGGTGGTCATCACCCGCGAACTCCTCGGCCGCGGGACGTGCAGCCTCCAGGATGCCGCCGACGTGGCCGCCTCCTTCCGCGGAGCGCGCTTCGGCGAGCCCCTGTACGCGCCGGGTTCCAAGTATGGAGACCCCCACGACATCGCCGCTCGCCTGGAGGCGGTTGCCGCCGGAGCCGGCCTCCGCAAGTGCTGAGCCCTTCCGGGCGGGACGCCCTAGTCGCACGTGCGTGAGCGGGCCGAGAGGCGGCACGCCGCCGAGCGCTCGGAGGGGACGCTCGACGAACGGATGGCGGACTTCGGGTACCGGCGGGTGAGGGCAGCGTCCGGTACCAGGTACCCACCAGGCCGCTCACACTGCCTGCCACTGCGGTCGGGGTGACGACGAACCGCAGCCACAGGGCCGAGGACATGACCGGTAACGGATCCGGCGGGGCGTGGCGGTGACGTCACCAGGACAATCCACCGACGATCGCATCAGCGATCAGCTCTGCCTGTCCGGCGCTCACACCGGCGGCGCGCGCCCTGTCGTGGGAGACCGCCCGTACCCTTCGCAGCTGCTCGGCGGTCAACGGGCCTGCCGGCTCGGCGGTCTCGTCGTCGGGCCCGGCACCCGGTGCCGGCGCATCAGTGGAGGTTCTCCCCGGCCGGTCGGCACATGACCGGCGGACCTTCCGGCTCATCCAGACTCTTATCCTGGCCGAGGTCTCGTCGCGAGCGGCGTCGACGACGGCTGTCCCGAGCAGCTGCACCACGGCCCGGGCCGCGCTGACCGCGGCGATCGACACCACCGCGACGGAGGCGTCGAGCCCGAATCCCAGCAGCTCGTCCTCGTCGCCGCGCGCACGGCGCGGCCAGGCGGCGGCGGTGGCCTCCAGCAACGGCAGCTCCTCGGGAGCGACCGCCGCGACGGCGGGGCGAGCGAGCGCCAGCACCGCGGCCTGCTGTCGACGTGTGGTCACAGGAGTCCCCCTCACTCCACAGGATCGGCTGGAGCGGGACACCGCATGCCCGCGCCCCGCTCCCCGAGAGCGCCATCCTGCCAGGCGCACCGGCGCCGGGGAGGAAGTCCGCCGAAGCCCGTGCCGGCGGGCCGGCTCCAGAGGCCGGCAGCGTCCTCAGCCGGACGTCGCCCCGGCGCGCCGGGGCAGCCTGATCGCCAGCAGCGCACCGGTCACGGCGACGGCCGCCAGGACCGGCAGCGTGGAGGCCATCGCGGAGACGAAGGCTCCCTCGGTCCAGCGGGAGCCGTCGCCATCAGGCCGACCGGCGGGGGAGCCGGGTGCGGAGAGGGCCATCAACGTCGTCGCTGCGGCGACCCCCAGTGCCGGGCCGACGTTCATGGCGGTCTGCTGGAGCCCGCCGGCCACGCCCGCGTTGTCCACGGACGCATGACGCACGATGACGGCTGTGGCGGTGACCATCACTGTGCCGAACCCGGCGCCCAGCAGGAGGAAGCAACCACTGATCGCCGCCGACGGAGCCGCCCGGTCGAGACGGGACAGCAGAAGGATGCCGACGGCGAGGAGAGCCATCGCCGTGACGGTGGTCCGGCGGGGCCCGTACCGGCGCAACAGGACGGCCGAGACGGGCGCGCCCAGCACCATCATCGCGGCCAGGGGCAGCACGCGCAGTGAGCTCTGAAGGGGGTCCAGGGCGAGAACGTCCTGCAAGAAGTAGGTGCAGACGAACAAGGCGCCGAACATCGACGCCGACGCGGACACCAGGATGCCGAGCGCCGAGGCGACGGTCACCGACCCCAGCACGTCCGGCGGCACCAGCGGGCTCGCCGTACGCCGTTCATGCCAGGCGAACGCGCCGCCGGCGACCGCGGCCGCGACGAAGCCCTGCGTCGTCGCCGCCGTCCATCCGCTCTCCGGTATGCCGACGAGTGTGTGCACGAGGCACACCAGGGCGGTGGCGAGAAGGCAGGCACCGGGCAGGTCCAGCCGCGCACCGGAGGGTTTCGGGGGAGTGGGCACGCGAACGGCCAGGGCCAGCACACCGATCACGGACGCGGGTACGACGTTGAGGAAGAAGACGGCCCGCCATCCCAGATGGGTGGCCAGTGCACCGCCGACGACCGGACCGGCGGCGGCCGCCAGCCCGATGGCGCTGGTGCGCACGGCGATGGGCATGCCGAGCCGGTCGCGCGGGAACGCGGCGCGCAGGATTCCCAGCGTGGCCGGCTGCAGCAGCGCGCCGAAGATCCCCTGGGCGATGCGCAGGCCGATCACCCAGCCGACGTCCGGCGCCAGACCGATCCCCGCCGAAGTGGCGCCGAACCCCATAATGCCCACGGCGAACATCCGCTGGTGGCCGTACCGGTCGCCGAGGCGCCCCGCGAAGACGAGCAGACTCGCGACGGCGATGAGATAGCCGGTGCTGGTCCACTGGACCTGGACGAACGAGGCGTCCAGGTCCTGTTGCAGGGCGGGCTGTACGACAGTCAGCACCGTTCCGTCCAGGGCGACGATCATCGCCCCGATGACGCTGCAGGCCAGTGTGAGGTGCCGGTGGACGCTCGGTCTCATCGGGTTTCCGGTCCGAGGTGGGCGTCCAGCGTGGCGCGCAGCAGCGGTTCGATGTCCTCGGTCCCTGTAGCGAGTTGGAGGCTGCCCCAGCCCCACAACTGGGCGATGCCGTGGAGATTGGCCCACAGCGCGCCCGCGGCGACCGCCGGTGCAGCCCCGGAGCGTGGCTGCTCCCGGGCGACGAGGTCGACGAGAACGCCGAAGAGCGGCAGGCTGGTCTCCCGCAGCCCGAGCCGACCGCTCTCCAGCAGGTCATGACGGAACATCAGCTCGTACATGCTGCGGTTGGTCAGCGCGAAGTCGAGATGGACGCGCCCCAGGGTCATCAGCTGATCGCGGGGGCTCGCCTGCCCGTCACCGACCGCCTCCGTGACTTCGGCGGCCAGATCGGTGAAGCCCTGACGAGCGATGGCGGACAGCAGGGCCAGGTGGGTCGGGAAATAGCGGCGCGGAGCTCCATGGGAGACCCCGGCCCGGCGGGCGATCTCGCGCAGGGACAGCGCCTGCGTTCCCTCGCGCGTCACCAGGTCGACGCCGACTTCCACCAGACGGGCCCGCAGGCCCGTGTCGCGCTCACTCATAGACACTGTCTACCAAATCTCGTAGACAGTGTCTACGTGGCTGGTGCCGGTCGAGCCGACCCGCGCCCCCTTCCTGGATCGGTCAGGGGCGGATGTCGGTATGGCCGCATACCCAGGCGAGCGCGTCGTGCACTCCGCGGATGTAGTCACGGGGCACCGTCCGCTGGGTGGAATCCTCCAGTTGCGCAAGCGTGGCGTCCACTTCGGCGGTCACGGTTGCCAGGTCCGGCGCCCCGGCGGAGTCGCCGCCGGTGACCGGTGCGACCTGCCCCTGGCCCAGCGACCACAGGTACCCGGTCAGGGCCCCGCGGGCGTATTGAGTCTGCCGACTGGGGCCGGCGGCTTCGCACTCGAGCCGCTGATGAGCCTGCACGACCTCGGGGACGGGCCGGACCCCGGCCAGCCGCCCCATGTCGCCGGTGAGTTGATTGTCAGTCATACCGTTGCGCGTAGCCCTCGGTGACCGCGTTACTCCTCCGCGCGGCGCTACGGCCCTGCTGGGCCGGTAGCCGCCCCGGCGCAGTGGGAGAGGCGGGGTGAACGGGCCGGTACCGACCGCGCTCGTCGGTGCGCCTCGGCGCGGACGCCGGCAGGGCGCGCATGCCGACGGTCCGCCTTCCGCCACGTATCGGTGACCGGCTCGCTTCGCATTCACGCGAGTGCCAACACCGGCCCATCTACGGCGGTCTGACGGAATACGCGGGCCCGCGGTGTCCGGCATCGCCGGGCACCACGGGGCCTTCGCTCGCTTCCACGGGGACCCGTGCCGGGCCCGGGTCTCCTGCGGCCCGGGCGCCGGGCGCGGAGGCGGGCGTCAGCCGCGCTGTGCGGTGAGCAGCAGGAAGGGCGGGGTCGTGCGTTCCCGGCGCCACGGTCGTGCGGTGAGCAGAGCCGGATCGGCGACGCCGTCGGCGTCCGCCAGCACCGGGGACCGCTCGCGGATGCCCGTGAACCCGGCACGGGAGAGGGCACTGCGGTAGGCGTTCATGGACCAGTACGTGTTGGTGATCTGTGCGCACGTCCCGTCCCGGCGTCGCACCCGCACCGGCAGCGGATCCCCGTCGGCGTAGCAGGCCCCGCGCTCACCGCGCAGGAACCCTTCGAACGGCACGCCGTCGGCGTGATGAGGATGCGGGACCAGGACCGTGAAGTGCCCCTCGGGGCGCACCACACGGGCGACCTCGGCCACCAGACCGTCCAGCCGCTGCCGATCGCTGACGCCGGGGAACACGAAGCAGCACACGGCCGCGTCCACGCAGGCGTCCGGCAGGAACGGCATCCGGTCCTCCACACCGAGCCGGTACTCCACCGACGGATGGGCGTTGTACCGACGAGCCAGCTCCAGCATCGAGGGTGACGCGTCGACCGCCACCGTCCTTACCGGGTACCGCTCGACCAGCCATCGGGTGAAATCCCCCGGGCCGCACCCCAGATCGAGCAGCCGACCGCCTGTGGCCGGGCCGAGCCCCAGCTCCACCGGCACGAAGGGGTATCCCAGCACCCAGCAGGCCGCGTCGTCCCACGTCCGGTAGTCCTCGGCCATCCCCGGCCGCTCGTACGAGACCACTGTGGCGGGTCCGTCGCCCACCAGCCCTGCCGACGCCGGCCGATCTTCGCTCACGCCGTACTCAATACCCCGGTTCACCAACCGGTACGCGCGGTGCCTCTCCGCGTGAGCGATCAGCGCCCGCCGATACGGGCAACGGCGTTGACGTCGTTGTGCGCGGCCACATCGAGTGGCTGACCCTGCTCGCCCAGGACGCGCACGCGCGGGTAGCCGTTGACGGTGCGGGGCGCGCCGCCGCAGTTGACCAGCCGCAGGGCGGGTTCCCAGGGCCGGGTGAGGAGGCAGGCCGCTGTTCCACCCAATTCCCACCAAGGAGACTTTCGTTGCCATTCGATTTCCATGGAATGGTTCCGGCCATGCGCAGCCCATGAATTCGGCCATGATCTTGACGTCTCGGAGTGCAGGACTCCATGATCTGCCGAGTACTTGTCGTCGCCAACGAGACGGATTGCACTCACATGCTCAGTACAACAGCGGCCGGAGACGCGGTGTCGCATCCCACCTACTCCGGTGGCGTGGAAGAAATTTGCGAAAGCGTTTCGAACAAGAGTTACTGCTTTCTGCCCGGCGAGGGTGTCCGGGAGCTGCTGAACCGCCGGGACGCGGAGTCCCTGGCGGACTGGGAATCCTTTCAGAACAGCTGGGACGACATGCCGCTGGACAGCTACATGGCTGACGGCGGTCGCTACCGCCGGCGCCGCCACGCCACGTTAAGCGCACCGCGCGGCGGCAAGGGGTTCCAGATCGAGCCGCACCAGCCGCATTATCAGGGCGTCGACTACAACACGCTGAACGGCGGCATAGCCCGCCACTACGAGCCCTTCGCGGACTCCGTGCTGCACGGCAGCACCATGAGCAGCCTGCTCACCCTTGGCTGCGATCTCTTCGGGCGGCTGGCGCCGTACTCCGCGTGGCACATCGAGGCCCACCAGTTCCGCATCGAGGTCTCCGGCGAGGAGATCGGCAAGCCGACCCCCGAGGGGGTGCACCGGGACGGCGTGACCTTCGTGATGATGCTGATGGTCAAGCGGTCCAACGCGGTCAACGGTGAGAGCACCCTCTACAACCTCGAGAAGAACCCGCTCGAGAAGTTCATGCTGGCCGACGCCCTCGACATGGCGATCGTCAACGACGAGCGCGTCTTCCACGGGGTCACCCCCATCGACCGGCTCGACGACAGCCGGCCCGCGCTCCGGGACGTCCTGGTCATCACCTATCGCCACAAGCCATGAGCCCGTAGGCGGGGGTGCCGGTGCCCGGCGTCCCCGCCCTCCGCCACTCGTCCCCGATCGCCGGAACCGGAGAAATGGCCGAACTTCTCGCCGTCGCCCTCATCACTGTCCTGGCTGTCATCAGCCCCGGGGCGGATTTCGCTATGACCGTACGCAACAGTTACCTGTACGGGCGCGCCCCCGGAATCTTCTCCGCCGTGGGAATTTCGCTCGGCGTGCTGGTCCATGTCACTTACACCATCCTGGGCGTCGGGCTGCTGATCGCCCATTCACCGTCTGCTTTCACGGTCATCAAGCTGGCCGGTGCCGGATATCTCGTCTACATCGGCTGCAGGACGTTCGCGAAGCGCACGCAGATGGACATCGACCTTTCCGCGGGCGCGGTGATTTCCCGGATGCAGGCGCTGCGGACCGGATTTCTGACCAACGCGCTGAATCCCAAGACCACCCTGTTCGTGCTCAGCACCTTCACCCAGGTCGTCCATCCGGACACGGCGCTGTGGCGCCAGATCGGCTATGGCCTGTTCATGTCCCTGGCCCACCTGGCCTGGTTCGCCCTGGCGGCGCTGTTCTTCTCGAACGACCGGCTGCGCGCCAAGATGCTGCGCAGCCAGATCCTTCTGAACAGGGTGATCGGTACGGTGCTCGTAGGCCTCGGGGTGGCTCTCGCGCTCACCCCGACCACCCAGTGAGCCTCACCCCGGCCACCCGGTGAGGTCAGGCGAGCGCGATGGCCTCGACGCGCGGCTCGGCGATCTTGACGAAGTCGCGCGTGGCCAGAGCGAGGGACCGGTCGAGACGAGCGGCGTTGAAGAAGAACTCCGCGTTCTCCAGCAGCGCCGGGTCGACGACGAGCTCCAGCTGGGGGTCGAAGGAGAACGGCAGAATCGTGCCGCTGGCACAGCCCGAGAGCCGTTCGGCGACGTCCTGCGCGGCGAATCCCACGTACGTCCCGCCGAGCAGGCCCTTGATCGCGGAGAGGTCGACGCGCTTGTCACCGGGGACGACGGCGAGCACGTAGCGCGTCACCTTCTTGCCCAGCTTCACCATGACGACGATGCACTTGGCCGCCTGATGAAGCTCGTGCCCCCGCAGCCGGCTCACGGCCTCCGTGGCGCCCTCGGCCTCGTGCTCGATCGTCCGGTACTCGGCACCGTGCTCATCGAGCAGAGCGATCAGCTTCTCGTACGTCTCGTGCGATCCCATGCTTGTAACAACCCCTGTGCGCGCTGGAAGTTGACTGACGGCAAAGAGGCTTCAGTATGCATGAGTATGCCGGGCACTGCGGCTCTTTACAGCCACTCCGGCGCCTGCCGCGCCCTGCGACGACGCGAAGCGGAATGGTGGTAACAAGGCCCTGTGGTGGGAGCGCGCGGCCGCCCGCCGAGCCGGGTACGTGGCCCTCTGCGGCTGTCTGCGCCGCCGCCGACGGGGTATCCGGTGCCAGGAGGTGATCAACCATGTCAGCACAGGACCACGTCGACCCCGTCGAGCGTTACCCCCGGCCGGAGTACCCCCAACAGGACCAGCCGCACCCCGGCGACACCGATGACATGAGGCCGCGCCCCGATCACGGTGAGGACACCTACCGCGGCGCCGGCCGGCTGGAGGGGCTCCGTACGGTCGTCACAGGCGGGGACTCGGGCATCGGCCGGGCCGTGGCCCTCGCCTTCGCGCGTGAGGGCGCCGATGTGCTCTTCACCCACTTGGCGGAGGAGGAGAAGGAAGCCGGCGAGACCTCCCGCCTGGTCGGGGCCGCGGGGCGTCGGGCGGTGGCCCTGGCCTGCGACCTGCGGGAGGAGGGGGAGTGCCGGCGGGTGGTGGACCGGGCGGTGCGGGAATTCGGCCGGATCGACGTGCTGGTCAACAACGCCGCCTACCAGATGTCCCAGCCCGCGGGCATCGAGGCCATCACGACCGAACGTCATCAACACCACGTCCGTCCAGGCGTACAAGCCCACTCCGCATCTGCTCGACTACGCCACCACCAAGGGCGGAATCGTGACCTTCACCCAGGGCCTCGCAGGCCAGCTCGCGGAGCGGGGCGTCCGCGTCAACGCCGTGGCCCCGGGCCCGGTGTGGACCCCACTCATCCCGGCCACCCTCCCGGACACCGCGCACTTCGGGGAACAGAGCCCCCTGGGCCGCGCCGCCCAGCCGGCTGAGATGGCGCCCGCGTACGTCTTCCTCGCCTCCCAGGAGGCGAGCTACATCACTGCCGAGGTCCTCAACGCCACCGGCGGTACCCCTCTGCCCTGATTCCCGCCGCGCGAGGGGCCGGGGCCGAGCACCCCGGCGTCCTCACTCTTCGTCCCCCTCTGCGCGACCCAGGTCTTCTTCCAGGCCGTCGTACGCTTCCGGGTCGGCGGTGGTGTGCAGGGCGGCCTCCTCGGCCGAGGAGGCCCCACCGTCGATCCCGACGTCATGGGCGACCACGTCGTTGGCGCGGCGGGGAAACCCGTCGTCGGCCGCCACCAACCGGCCCGTGCGTTCGTCGCCGGCCTCGGCGTCCACCAGCTCGCCGTTCGTGCCCAGCTGGTCGCCGATGCCGTCGCCCTCGGGCGGAGCGACGTCGGGCACCTCCTCGGCGAGGCGCTGTTCGAGGGTCTCGCCCTCGCGTTGCTCCCGCGCCGTCGTGCCGTAGTGGTCCACGGCCAGGGGCTTCTCGGGTGGCGAGTAGCCCTCGTCCAGCGTCTCGTCGAGCCCGTCACCGTCGAGCGCGTTCTCCAGGTCGAGCTCGTTGGGGTTGTCGGGGGTGTCCGAGTCGACGGGCTGGTAGACCTCGTCTCCCATCGCGTCATCGGGCATACGGCGCTCTCCTTCCTCATCGACCCGCGGCAGCAGCCCGCGGTCACGTCGGCCTTGGCCGACCGGCCGTCACGCGTCCGGCGTTGCGCGGCGTCCGCTCCTTCTCCTCGCGGCCGGCTTCCGGCAGAAGGGGGCTCGTCCATCATGGGGCGACCATCGGTGCCCAGTCGCCCGGCGGTGGACCACACGGGGACCCGGTCGCTCATATTTGCGACAAAAAGGGCGATTGGGGTGCGATGGGAGGGGTACTGGGAGGGCTGCCTCCGGACCCGTCCGCGCGGCAACCGACAACTGTCCACTCATCCAGGAGACCCCCATGGCCGAGACCGACCCCATCGCACTCCAGAAGGCCCTCAAGGGCGCGCCCTATCCCGCCGACCGGGAGAAGCTCGTCGCCGTCGCCAAGAAGAACAAGGCGGGCGACGACATGGTGGAGAAGATCTCCCACCTCGACAAGAAGCGCTTCGACAGCCCCGCGGACGTGCAGAAGGCCGTCTTCGGTTCCGAGTGAAGCCTTCCGTGGCGGCGGCACCTGTGAAGGGCGCCAGGGCTACGACCGCCCGCTCCCGCCCCGGGAGCGGGCGGTAGTCAGCGGCGGAGCCTAGGCCCTGACCCTGACCCTGAAACAAGAAACAGATCACCGCACCGGGCGTACGGCTCGGCGACGCCGGCACGGCGTCCGCCGGGTGACCGCTCCGGGCATCAGGCCGCGGCTACGGGCGTCGGCCGGGAAGATGGACACGTGTGGGCCACGGGCGGGACGTCCAGGGGCCTGGCGGCGTCCAGGACATCCTTGACCACCGCGCCCGTCGAGGCCATCGCCTCGGTCACGAAGCGGCCGCGGCTCACTCCCAGCCGCCCCAGTGCCGACCCGTGGTCCAAAGACACGAACAGCGTCGCGCCGAGCATCAGACCGCGCCAGCCCGTCATCGTCAGCCGGCGCAGTGGCCGCCCGGGCAGCTCGGCCACCGAAGCGCGCAGGCGGCGGCAGTGGAACGGGATGTGGCGTTCCTCG
The DNA here is from genome assembly GCF_040638465.1 of Streptomyces sp. NPDC026206. Taxonomy (NCBI): domain Bacteria; kingdom Bacillati; phylum Actinomycetota; class Actinomycetes; order Kitasatosporales; family Streptomycetaceae; genus Streptomyces; species Streptomyces sp. NPDC026206. The sequence continues at coordinate 87,198 of NZ_JBEZYL010000015.1, read as the reverse complement.
TCCGCGAGGATGCGGGCCGCCACCTCGGACACCAGTGGGTCATCGGAGCCGTCGCGGACGGCGCGGTAGTAGCGCACGGCCACGAGCTCCGCGACCATCAGCGTCAGCAGTTCCATTCGCAGGCCGAGCAGCCGGCGCAGCCGGACGAACGCCCGGTCGCTCCAGCACGTGTCGATGGTGGTCCGCCCGCCGGCCGCCAGCAGCAGTGCCAGCAGGCGCGCGTGGTTCTGCTCCTCGGCGACGAACAGGCGGACCGCCTCGGCGTAGTCGTCGTCACCGGCCGCATCCGCCTTGCTGATCAGATTCGCCCCGTCGCCGTCCTCGCCGGCCTGGAACCGCTGCAGGCTCCGCCAGACCGCCTCGGGCAGGGCCGCACCTGTCGCCCAGCCGGGGTCACCGGCCTGCCGGCGGCGCTCCGCCTCCGCGACGAAGTGCTCCGTCCACTCCGCGAATCCACCTGTGCTCATGTGGTCGTCCCGCCCGCCCTGCTCGTCGTGCCGCCTTGCCTGCTTCGACGACGAGCCAATCAAATGTTTGTTCAGGATCTGTCTCGAGTTCGTCACGTGGCAATCCGAAGGCGGGAGTGCGGACGCACCCATCCGGCGGGCGAAGCGGCCGGAGTCGTGGGCCGTGGAGCCGCGCGAAACGTTACAGCCACATCAACTATGTTGCGCCGGAGCAACGTTCTGATCGGAATTGACCAATGTGCCTGAGTGGCAGTGCGGTTGAATGGCGGTGATCAAGAAACAGTCACTTCCTGAGGAGCCGCATGGTCAGCACGCACGCGTTCCTGGGCATGGCAGCCGTGGCCCTCGGCATGGTGCTCAGCCCAGGTCCCAACATGATCTACCTGATCTCCAGATCGGTGACCCAGGGCAGACGGGCCGGCCTGATCTCCCTGCTGGGCGTCGCCGCGGGCTTCTTCGTCTATCTCCTGGCGGCGGTCGCGGGCATCGCCGCCCTCTTCAGCCTCGTCCCGGCCGTTTACACGGCCGTCAAGCTGGCCGGCGCGGCGTACCTGGCCTGGCTGGCCTGGAAGACCCTGAAGCCCGGCGGGATGTCGGCCTTCGACCCTCGCCCTCTTCCCCCGGACCCACCGCGCAAGCTCTTCACGATGGGCCTGGTCACCAACCTCCTCAACCCCAAGATCGCCATCCTCTATGTGTCGGTGCTGCCGCAGTTCGTCGACCCGGACCGCGGATCCGTCGCCGCCCAGAGCCTGGTGCTCGGCCTCACCCAGGTCGTCATCGCCATCACGATCAACGGCCTGATCGCCATGACCGCAGGTTCCATCTCCGGCTTCCTGCGCCGCAGGCCCCGATGGCTCACCATGCAGCGCTATGTCATGGGGACGGTGCTGGCGGGCATCTCGGTGAGGGTGGCAGTGGACTGAGCCACTGCGAACGCTCCGCTGAAACACGGTGGACGCTGCTGTGGCGGTCGCGTGGTACCACCGTCTCGGCTTCACCAAGCAGTGACCGGCCACGGCACGGTCCGCCGCACCCTGTCCCGGGGCGGTCGGCTCGGCTACGGTCTGGGCGGTGCGCAGGCGCCTGTTCGCCGTAGCGTTCCTGGCCGCCGCCTCCGTGCCGACGGCGTGCGGCGGCCGGGAGCCGCAGCGGAACCCCGGTAGCCCGGCAGGTTCACGGCGGCCGCCTGAGGGTCGCCGTGTCTCCCGGGAACTGCCAGGGCACCGGACGGCCCCTGACACCGCTACGAGGCGGCACTGTCCCACAGGTCGGTGCTGTGTGCGTCGATGAGAGCGCCGATGCGGGTGACGGCGTCGTCGGCGGGCTGCGGGGCGAGGCGGCGTCCGTCACGCAGACGCAGGGCGACGTGGTCGTCCGCGGCTTCCTTGGCGCCGATGACGGCTTGGTAGGGCACAAGGCGCCCCTCACGGATGCGGGCGCCCAGGGTGCCGCGTTCCGGCCCGGCGACCTCGGCCCGCAGCCCGAGGCCGGCGCATCGCCGGGCGAGGGCTGCGGCGTTCGGCAGCTCGGCGTCGGAGACCGGGAGGATCAGCAGCTGGGTGGGGGCGAGCCAGGCGGGGAACGCCCCGCCGTGCTGTTCGATGAGGTGGGCGACGGCGCGCTCCACGCTGCCGATGATGCTGCGGTGGATCATGACCGGCCGGTGTTTCGCACCGTCCGCGCCGATGTAGTGCAGGTCGAACCGCTCTGGCTGGTGGAAGTCGATCTGGACGGTGGACAGGGTGGACTCCCGGCCGGCGCCGTCGGCGACCTGGACGTCGATCTTGGGGCCGTAGAACGCGGCTTCTCCCCCGGCCGCCTCGTAGGGCAGGCCGGAGCGGTCGAGGACGTCGGTCAGCAGGGCGGTGGACCGCTGCCACATCTCGGGGGCCGCAACGTACTTCCCGCCGGGGCCCGGCAGGGAGAGCCGGTAACGGGCAGGCCGGATGCCGAGCGCCCCGTACGCCCGGCGGATCATCTCCAGGGCGGCCTGTGCCTCCTCGGCGACCTGGTCGAGGGTGCAGAAGATGTGCGCGTCATTGAGCTGGATGGCCCGGACGCGGGTCAGCCCGCCGAGGACGCCCGAGAGTTCGGAGCGGTACATGCCTCCCAGCTCGGCCATGCGCAGCGGCAGCTCACGATAGCTGTGGGAGCGGGACCGGTAGATCACCGCGTGGTGGGGACACAGGCTCGGGCGCAGAACGAACTGCTCACCGCCGAGCTCCATCGGGGGGAACATGTCGTCGCTGTAGTGCGACCAGTGCCCGGAGATCTCGTACAGCTCCCGCTTGCCGAGCACCGGCGAGTACACGTGCCGGTAGCCCGCCCGCCGCTCGGCGGTGCGGATGTACTCCTCCAGGGCGTGCCGCACGGCCGCACCGTCGGGCAGCCAGTACGGCAGTCCCGCGCCGATCAGCGGGTCGGTGCCGAACAGGCCGAGCTCGCGGCCGAGTTTGCGGTGGTCATGCATGGTGGTCTCCTCACGGACATCGGGCGAGCGACCGCAAGGCGAAGCCCCGGGGCACTCGCCCCGGGGCTTCGGACTGAGACATCTGTCAGCGCGCCGGGACACTCTCCGGCGTCGTCGTCATGGCAGCGCGCTTCATGCCGGTGACGCTAGCAGAGGAGCAGCGAGGTGAGCACGAGCATTTCTTCGACCGGGCAACCCGGGGCCGCAGCAGTGCCCGAGGCATCGGTCACCGTATGGCCGGAAGGACCGGCGATAGTGCCCATCGGGTGTTCTGTGCCGTTTGGTGGTGGGCCGGAGGTGGGCAGCTTGGAATGGGGACGATCGGGGCAGGGGGGAGAGCATGGAAATGATGAAGCGTCAGTTGGATGCAGCCGTGCGCGCGGCAGTGGTATGCGCGGTGGTGGTGGCGCTCGGAGGCTGTGGCGGGAAGAGCGACGAGAAGACCAAGCCGGCCGCGCAGAATTCCGCTTCCGCTTCCGCTTCGGCTTCCGCGGCTCCTGCGGCTTCGGCCTCGGCGGGGGAGGGGAAGGGCGGACGTGAGGTGCTGCCCGGCCTGCCGTCGGCGGACGAGGCCCGTAAGCAGCTGGGGCAGCTGACGGTGGCCAAGCCGCGGCCGATGACGGGCTACAGCCGCACGGCGTTTCCGCACTGGGCCCAGCAGGGCAACAAGTGCGACACGCGCGAGACGGCTCTGGAGCGGGACGGTCAGGAGGTGAAGCGGGACGCCGAGTGCCGGGCGGTCTCCGGCACATGGCACAGTTTCTACGACGGCAAGACGCTCAAGGCGGCGTCCGAGGTCGACATCGACCACATCGTGCCCCTGGCCAACGCGTGGCGGTCGGGCGCCGACAAATGGACCACCGAACGGCGCAAGGCGTTCGCCAACGATCTGGTCCACCCGCAGCTGCTGACGGTCTCGGCGGCCTCGAACCGGAGCAAGGGTGACCAGTCCCCGGATCAGTGGCAGCCCCCGGCGAAGACCGCCTGGTGCGTCTACAGCCGCGCCTGGACGTCGGTGAAGACCACCTATGGCCTCACCATCACCGACGACGAGCGGAAGATGCTCACCACCATGCTGGGTACCTGTACGGCATGACCAGCGAGCAGCCCGAGCACTACCAGGACGAGGTGACCGCCGGCCCCGGCGGGGCGATGACCGACGACGTCGGCGTCATCACCGGCGACCTCACCATCACCACCGCACAGCGCCCGGACGGGACGGCCGAGGTACGGGTGCAGTACACCGGCGCCGAGGAGTGGTACACCCTCACCGGCAGCCCCCGCCCCGTACCGCCGGGCGGACTGAAATCCCTGCACCAGGCAGTACTGGAGACCATCCGCACCGGCGGCGCTGCCGAAGTGCCCTGAACCCGCTCCCGGCCGGCCGCGAGCGGGGTGCGGTGAACCGACAGCCGACTCCCATGTCGTGGCGGCCGGCTGCCGTCTCCCCGGCCCGTCCGAGGGCGCCGGGCGGGGGGCAGAGGGGGCGGATGCAGTGAAGGCCCGGCCGAGGGCCGGGCCTTCACACATGAGTAGCGGGGACAGGATTTGAACCTGCGACCTCTGGGTTATGAGCCCAGCGAGCTACCGAGCTGCTCCACCCCGCGTCGGTACGGTGAACAGTACGGCATCGGCGCCGTACAGCCGAATCGGCGGCAACGTCCGACCTCTTACCTGAAGGCGGCAGACTGGCGGGATGAGTGTGCTGATCGACATCTCGGACCTGCCGCCGGAGCGAGTCTCCTTCGTTGTCTCCCCGCTGGCGGAGCTGGGCGCGCTACTGCACGTCCTGGCCGAGCCCGCACACCACCCCAGCCTGCACGCATGGGCCACCGGGACCACGGCTGCACTCTCCCCGGACCTGGCCGACCGACTGCACGAGGCGGACATCCTGTGGCGTTCCACCCGCTCGGACCTCTTCCTGCCGAGCGGTGGCGCGGACAGCCTGGGCGAAGAGCTGGACGCACTCGATCGCCTGGACGACGACTCCTTCGTGACCGCCGCCGTGGAGATCTCCTGTTCCACATCCTTCGGCCACCCCAGGCCGTCGCCCCTGCGCGATCCGGAGGACCGGCAGCGAGCCCGGGAGCTCGCAGCAGCTCGCGGAATGCGGCAAGCGGCATTCGCCGACCGGTTGCTCAAGGACCCAGGAGCGGTGCGAGTCTGGCTCAGAAGTCTGCTGGAGGAATGCCACCAGGCCTTCTTCGGTGAGGTCTGGCAGCGCGTCCGGGCCCAGCTGGCTGCCGATGCCCGGCACAAGACGCAGATCCTCAGACGTCAGGGGCTGGCTCAGGCTCTCGCCGCGGTGTCGCCCGCCATCTCCCTCGACACCACTCACGCCCGTATCGTGATCGACAAGCTGCAGGACGGGCGGGTCACCGGGACCGGAGCCGGACTCGTCTTCCTGCCGACGGCCTTCGGATGGCCACACCTGGTCATCCGGGATGCTCACGCTGACCGGCCGGTCATCCAGTACCCGGCTGCGCTCCCGGACATACCCCCGTCCCTTCCGCTGGAGACGGTCCAGCAGCGTCTGGAGGCTGTGGCACATCCTGTCCGGCTCCGTTTGTGCAGGACGCTGGCTCGTGGACCGCACTCGACCACAGAGTTGGCCGACGCCTACGGTCTGACGCCCCCAGAGGTGTCCCGGCACCTGACCGTCCTGAACAAGGCCGGCCTCATCAAGTCCCGGCGGGAAGGGCGATACGTGCTCCATGAGCTGGATCTCCAGCTTGTCAGCCGGCTCGGCCCCGACCTGCTGGGGAATGCGCTGCGCTAGCTGTACTGCCCACGCCGTGATCGAGCGAGTCGTGGAGGGCCATGTCCTGCGCCGTGAGCCGCAGAGCGCCGACGGCCACGTCGGCGGTGAGGTGGTCCGGATTGCCGGTGCCCGGGACGGCCAGCACGTGCGGGCCCTGCTGCAGTGTCCACGCCAGCCGGACCTGTGCAGGCGTCGCGTCGTGGGCGCACGACGGCGAGCACCTTGTCGTCGTCGGCAGCGCTCGCACGGGCTTTCCGGCCTTCGCCGGCGATCGCGAACAGTAACCGGGGGCAGTTCCGCGGGCTTGCGGCGGGAACCCGCGTACCTCCAGCTCGCGTCTGCCCCCGGCCTGCAGAGGGCTGGCCGGTCTCATGCCCTGCCTGCTGCCTCCCCCTCGCGGGCGCGGCCTCCCGCCCCGGCCCGACGTGCCGCCGTGGGTGCACGAGGATGAGCACCGGCTGTTCCGGCCAGGCCGCGAGGCGTGGGCGCAGCGACTGGGGAGCGAAGGCCGCGAAGATCCCGCCCGCAGCGTCTGAGGGCGCGGCCCTGCCCCGAGCTCTCCAGGGCCTGTTCGACGGGTCCTCTTCCGCCGGCGCACCGGCATCCTGTGGCGGCGTCTGCCTGTTGAGACCCGGAAAGCCTCGTGGAGCTCCTAGAGGCATATAGAGAGAATTCAAACTATGAACCACGCCACATACAGAGATCTTGACCACCATGTCATGTGCACATAGTTTTTTTCTCACAACCTCACCGCGAGAGGAGGTGAATGGCATGTCGGACGAGACTTTCCTCGGGTCGCGCGATGGCGACGACGAGACCACCGCAAAGTGGGAGGCCTAAGCCTCTAAGCTGGGTGCCACTGCCCGCTTATTGCGGGCAGTGGCACCCAGCTCGCGCTGAATTCCTCTCCACTGGCACAGGACGCGGATCACCGGATTCCAGCACCTGCCCCCATGCACGAGACTTCTCCAAGACCACGAAGGAGATCCGCGTTGGCATCTCACCAATATGAGACGAAGGTAAAGGAAGGGATCTCCTTTGCCGAGAAGCTCGTCGAAGAGGGGAAGATTGCAGATGTCTGCCACATGGCGCGAGAGCACAGGGAGTGGCCGGTAAGGGCCGCCTGTATCGCGCTGCTCGGTGAGCATTTCCCCGATGACCAGGGCGCGAAGGAAGCTATCGCATACGGCACGCACGACCCTGTCGATCAGGTGGCCTTCACGGCCATTCGCACCGCAGGTGAAAGGCGCGTCGATACGGCAGTCCGGGACCTGATCGGCATATCAGGGTGGCCCAGCAAACTGACCCGTGATCACACCAGCAAGCCGGTTGGATTCGGTGCCGCCTATACCAAGCGTGCTCTCATTTCGATCTTCGGAAGCGATGATCCGGACACTCTTCGCCGGCTTGAGGACGAACATTTCGCCGGGCTGCGCGAGAAGGTGGCGACCGGCAAACGCCAGCGAAGCAACGACGATGTAGTGCTCGTTCCGGGCGGACCGTTCATCGCCGGCGCGTCGCAGCAACAGATCCAACAAGTGTACAAGCAGTTCGGATCGTTCAAGATGAACGACCAGGACAATCACTTGCGGGCCGTCGAGTTGCCGTCCTACTACATCGACAGGACCGCGGTGACGAATCGACGTTACGCCGAGTTCCTGGCCGATGCCCAGAACTCGGAAGAGTTCGACCACCCGGATCAGCCGATCGGCCACGATCACACCCCGGCGCACTGGCATGACCCGCGCTTCAACTCCCCTGACCAGCCGGTGGTTGGAATCGACTGGTACGACGCCTGGGCGTTCGCGAAGTGGGCCGGCGGGCGACTCCCCACCGAGGACGAGTGGGAGAAGGCAGCCCGTGGCACGGACGCGCGCATCTTCCCCTGGGGAAACGAGTGGAACCCCGAGTGTGCCAATGAGGTCTCGCGGGCCTTTGGTGTCTCGCCCAAGAACCGTGCCGAACTCGAAGAGCTGCTCCTCTCGGCACACTCCGAATACCCGGAATCCCCTGTGCTGCCCGCGGACGCGCTGCCGGAAGGAGCGAGTCCGTACGGTGCCCTCAATCTGGTCGGCAACACATGGGAGATGACCTCGACGAACTTCTACACCAAGGAAGAGATGGATCCCTTCCTCAAGGGCAGGAAGCCGATCGAGTTCATGAACAGGAAGGAGGCGTTCTTTGTGCTGCGCGGCGGAACATGGACGTCGCCTCCGGTGTGCCTGACCACGTACTATCGCGGAAAGGATCTGATCACCGACCGGCACAACGAGATCAGTTTCCGCTGCGTATATCCTGCATAACGGCAGAATGATCAGAGGTACCCTGCTTTGCCCACTGTAAAGATCAAGCGGCAGGCCCACGTCCTCGAACCTATGACGGACGTACCGTTCGACGTCGAAAAATTCCTTCGCCAACCACTGGTTGCGCGTGTCGCCACCGGAAAACGGATCGTCCGGCCGGTCTGGTTCCTCTGGGAGGACGAGGCCTTCTGGATTTTCAGTGGTAAGTGGTCCCGATTGACGGATCGGCTTCGTTCCGATTCGGCATTCGAGCTCGTCGTCGACACCTGCGACATACGCACCGGACGGACGCTTCAGGTCATCGCACGCGGTCATGGTTCAGTCGTGGAGTTCGATTTCGATCGAGCCCGTCGAAAACTCGTGAGGTATCTGGGCCCGGACGAGAGCCTTTGGGACGACCGCTTCAGGCCACCCAAAGAAGGGGCCGCGAAAGACATATGGTGGGCGAAACTGGTTCCTGATACGCTCTGGATCTCCGATCAGTCATTCAAGCCTTCCATTGGCGGTTCTTGAATCTCCCGCCAAGCAAACACCAGGCGCATAGGGTGAAATTCAAATGCCGCAGTCCGCACAGCAGGAGATGTCATACAGCCGGGCGTTGAGGAATCCGCGCCTAGCCTTCCTTCTCTGCGGCATCGGTTTTTCCAGTGTCGGTGACGGCATGCTCATCGCCACGATTCCACTGGTGGCTCTCAAGATTCACGGCAGCCTGCCGGCCGCATTTGCGGTGTCCCTTGCCGCGGCCGCATCCTATGTTTCTTCCACGTGTCTCGCCATACCTTTCAGTCTGGGCAGATTCCGTCTTCCGGTGAAGGTTTCCCTGGTGGCGGACTGCCTGTTGCGCGGTATCACCCTTGTCGCTCTTGGGCTGACAGCTGCCGGTGGATCACTCAGTATCGGAATCCTGATCGGTGGGCTGCTCGTGGGTTCGTGTCTGCGTTCCCTGGCGGCCTCCGGCACCAGGCTGGCGGCGGTCAGCCTGGTGCCGAGCCATGGGCGATATGCGGTGAACGGACTGCTGGCCACGGTCAAGGAGTTCGCCCTATACGTGGCAGGACCTGCCCTGGGCGGAGTGGTGGCTGCCGTCTTCAGCCCGGAGTGGGCCCTGGTGATCGACGGCGCGACCTTCCTCCCCTTGCTCGTCGCCACGCTTCTGGCGGTACCGCGTGAACCATCGATATCCACAGGTCCGAAAAAAGCGGAATCCGGACTGAGCGTACTCCGCAGGCTCCCCATCACGTGGCGATTGCTCGTCATCGTGTTCTTCTACAACCTGTTCTACATGCCGGTGGAAGTCGCACTTCCGTTGTTCATCGACGGTCCGCTGGAAGGCAGCAGCAGGGCTCTGGGGATTGTATGGACGCTATTCGGTGCGGGCGCGATCCTGGGCGCGCTCGCCACCAACTATCTGCGGTCGGTGCCCCAGCGGCCACTTCTGATCGGCATTATTGCAGGCTGGGGTGGAACAATGATCGGGCTTGCAAGTTCACAGAGTGTTCTGGCGGCGTCGATCGCATTCTTTGTCGCAGGTGTCATCTATGCGCCGTTTACACCTGTGGCGTACTCATACCTGTATACCTTTCTCTCGGAGGAAGAGGAGCAACCGGTCATCACCCTATGGTCCACCGTTTCCACGCTGGCCGCTCCGTTGGGGTTGGTGGCAGCCGGCCCACTGATCTACGTTGTCGGGGGAAGAGGCAGCATCTTCCTGTCGGCTTTCATCACTCTTGCACTGTCCCTGATCGCCGTGCGAATTCTTGGATCGCAGCCGGGGTCTGTGCTGCAGCGGTCGGACGGACAGGCCTGAGAACAGCTCAAGAAAAAGAGAGACGTAATGGACTACGACATTGCCGCGTATGGGGAACGGCGTCCGGACTATGACTCGATGGACTGGGCTCTACGGCACGACGAAGACGAGGCGAGCAGCTTTCTTGCCGAACTCGCACCGGGCAGCAAGGCATTGGAGTTGGGTATCGGAACGGGGCGTGTCGCGCTGCCCCTGGCCCGTCGCGGCCTGAAGGTAGTGGGCATTGAAGGCTCCCCCTCAATGGCCGCCGGGCTCGAACGCAACATCAGTGATGAGGCCGTCGAGGTAGTAATCGGAGATTTTGCCGATGTCCGGGTCGAAGACACCTTCGATCTCATCTACTGCATCAGCGAGACGTTCTTCCTGCTGCCCACCCAGGAGAGCCAGATCCGATGCGTGCAGAACGCGGCGGAACGTCTGGCCGACGGCGGCCTGTTTGTCGTCCAGGCCATCGTCCCCGATCACGATCTGTACTGCGGTAAGCAGAGCACCGGCACACGGCAGGTGGGCGAGCAGAGCGCGATCATCTCCGCGCGACGGCATGACCGGGCAGAGCAGCGGGTCGAACTGCAGAGCATCGTGCTCAGGGAGGGCGGGAATACGTTCTACCCGATGTCGTATCGATATGTGTGGCCCTCGGAACTCGACCTGATGGCGAAATTCGCAGGTCTCACTCGTGTTTCACGGTCGGGTGGCTGGCGTGCCGAGCCTTTCACCGCAGCATCCAGTGAATATGTGGCGGTCTACCGCAAGAGCTGATTCCTGCAGGCACAACAGCATCCTGTGGTCCCTGTGCGGTTGAAAGGTGAAGCTGATATGCAAACTACACTTCCCAGACTGCCGTTTGCGAGGCGTGGTATTTTCGATCTGCCGGATGAACTCCGTGCGATGCAGCACAGCGGGTCGCCGGTAAAGGTGCTCACGGCCGCAGGGGACGAAGCATGGCTCGTCACCCGCTATGCGGATGTGCGCCCCCTTCTCGCGGACGCTCGGCTCGGTCGCGCTCACCCCGTCCCCGGCGAGGCGCCACTCCTGAGCAAGTCGGCGTTGAGCACCGCAGGCCCTGTCGGAAACTATGCATCCGAGCGGGAGGACCACGCCAGATACCGACGCAGGCTCACGCCGGCATTCTCGGCGAAGCGGATGAAGGCACTGCGTGGCCGGACCGAGGAGATTCTCGCGCGCATTCTCGACCAAATGGCCGAGCTCTCATCGCCGGTTGATCTGCACCAAACCGTGTCCATGCCTCTCTCGTTGCTCGTCATCTGTGAACTGCTCGGTGTCCCGTACGAAGACCATGACCGATTTCAGGCGTGGTTCGACGGCATCTCGAACATGACGGACTTCGAGCGGTCGACCCATGCTCGCCAGGACATGTCGGAGTACATGCGCGAGCTTGCGCAGCACAAACTCACCTCACCTGGCGAGGACTTGATCAGCGATCTGGTTCTTTCCGGGACGATGGATTTGTCCCCACAGGATCCGGGCAGCGTAGCCAAGCTGGATGACCTTTCTTACGTGGCCGCCTCCCTGCTCTTCGCGGGCTACCGGACCACAGCGATAAAGGTCGAACAAGGTGCAGTGCTGTTGCTGACGAACGAGGGGCAGCGCGCTGCCCTGTACGACGAGCCAGCTCTGGCGGACACTGCAGTGGAGGAGGTTCTGCGGTATTCGTCACCGGATCTTCCGCTCCTCAGGTATGCCCGGGAAGACCTGGAGATCGCGGGGACGAGCGTTAAGCCGGGCGAGGCGGTTCTTCTGTCGACGCTGGCCGCGAACCGTGATGGTTCGGTCTTTTCGAACCCAGAAGCATTCGATATCACGCGGGATCCCAACCCGCATCTGTCCTTCGGTCATGGACCTCGCCTCTGCGTGGGAGCGACGCTCGCCCGCCTTGAACTCGCAGCGGCCTTCAGGATGTTGCTGAGGCGCTTCCCTGCACTTCGTCTCGCCGTTCCGGTGGAAAAAATCACAAGGCGGAGCGGAGTATTGATCGGTGGGCTTTCGGAAGTTCCTGTGCAATGGTAAGCAGAATGCTTTAGGCAGATGACCGCGAAGTCTGGAGGCCCCATGTCAGCGGCTGTTCTTGTGATGGGCTGTGGTCCTCGGTCTCCCCATGGCCGTGATCAGATTCAGCGTCTGTACGCGCAAGCCCGAGATCGTGGCGTGCAGCTGATCGGTGCGGACAGGCCCGCGAACTTGACCGACGCCGACATATCGCTCTTTTCCTCCGTTGTCGCCTGTGATGTGGAAGACCCGGCCGCTGCCGTCGATGCGTTGCGGCCCCTCAATGCCAATATCGTGGGTGGACTGGCTTTCCGCGATCTCTGCATCGAACCACTTGCCGCCGTGGGTGAGGCACTAGCCTTTCCGTGTGTCAGTAGGCTGACTGCGCGTATCACCCGGAACAAAGACCTGTGCAGGGAGCAGTTGCGGCGAGCCAAATTGCCGCAACCTGCCTCACTGTTGGCCGAGGGGCGGGCGGAGGCGCAGGAGTTCCTGGAAAAGACCGCGCCCGGGCCCTGGATAGTCAAGCCGCGGGACGGAATGGGCAGCGCCAACGTCGACCTGGTTCGCTCGCCGGACGAGTTGGAATCGGCGCTCGTCGGACGCCCGGAGGGCGTGCCCTTCTTGGTCGAAGAGTTCGTTCCCGGCCCGGAATACTCTGCCGACGGCCTGGCGCTGGGTGGCCGCCCCGTCATCGTTGCGTTGGCGCAGAAGTCCGTGGGGCCGCGGTTCGTGGAAACCGGACATCGCATCCCTGCCGACATTTCCGCTGCGCAGTCGGAAGACGTACAGGAGCAGGTGGAGAGGGCCCTGCTCGCCGTGGGCCTGACCCAGGGACTCTTTCATGTCGAGTTCTGGCTGACTGAGGCAGGCGTTGTGCTGGGAGAGATCCACGCACGACCGGGCGGTGCTTTCATTCCAACGATGGCTGAATATGTGCGCCCCGGACTGGAACTCTACGGAATGTATGTCGACGATGCCCTGGGGGTCGAGCCGAGTCACATGCCCGCCGTTTCGAGAAGCGCTGGAATGCGACACATCATTGTTGAGCCGCCTGGTCGGCTTGTTTCGGTATCAGGGTGGGAGGGCGCGGTTTCCGCTCAAGAAGTTATTGCAGCGCGTCTCTCGGTGAAGCCCGGGGACGAGATCGCGCCGGTGTGCTGGTCGGCCGACCGGCATGGTTTTGTCGTGATCGAAGGTGCGTCAGGGGCGGAAGTCGACGCCCGCCTTGAACAGATCCGGGACCGGATCGCCTTCGAGGTGACGTCGGCGGATCAGCCGAACGTCCATGGTGACGAGTAGGTCCACCCTGGACGAAGTTGACGATCCCGTACGGCAGTTGACCGTGTTCCATCCAGCAAGGCGGGATGACGGCTCGGGGCCAGTCCCTGGCCCTCCCTAGCTCCTGCCCCGGGTGACCGCGAGCAGGGCCATGTCATCGGTGATGCGGCCGCCGGTGTGGCGGCTCACATCGGTGAGCAGAGCGTCGAGGAGCGCGTCCGGCCCGGAGAAGTCATGCCCGGTGAGCCTGACGCCGGGGTCGTAGAAGACCCCGGCATGGTTCCGTGCCTCGGTGAGGCCATCGGTGTACAGGAGGAGAGTCGTCCCCGGGGGGAAGGGCACCGTATCGGTCCGGTCCCCGTCGGGGCCCAGCTCCGCCAGGGCCAGGGGGAGGGTCGGCTCGGACGGTTCCGCGCTGCGCACCACACCACCGTGCAACAGCAGGGGCGCCGGGTGACCGCGGTTGACCAGCCGCAGCCCGTCACCGGAGAGCGGGATCTCGGCCAGAACGCCGGTGACGAACCCCTCGGTCCGCTCGGGTCCCGCTCTCCGCTCCGCTTCCCGTACGAGCGCCCGTTCCAGCCTGGCCGTGACCCCGACGAGCGTGGGCTCCTCCTCTGCGGCCTCCCGGAAAACCCCCAGCGCCACATCCACCACCTTGACCGCGCCCATGCCCTTGCCCCGTACATCGCCGACCAGGCAGCGCACGCCGTACGGCGTGTCCTGCACGCTGTACAGGTCACCACCGATCTGGGCGCCTTTCACAGCCGACCGGTAGCGCACGGCGATCCGCAGAGGCCCGATGGAAGCCGGTGGCTGCGGCAGCACCGCATGCTGCACGGCGAGGGCGATTTCGCGTGCGGACTGCAGCCGCACGTCGCTGTAGTACATGAGGCGGTTGACGACGACGGCGAAGGCCGAGACGGTCGCGACCGCTGCCAGCTCGCTCCGCCCACCGGAATCCCCTATGAAGCCGAAGTGAGTGAGCAGCGTGAAGTCGATGGCACAGGCGCCGAGGCCCGCCAGGATCGTCGCGCGCAACGACAGCAGTGCGGCGGCCGTCATCGGCGCGGCTGTGTAAAAGGCCTCGGCACTGAAATGCGGAGAGGTGCGGTAGTCGAGGAGGGCGCCTCCTGCGAGCAGGAGGAGGGGCAGCAGCTGAAGGCGGCGCAGGCACCAGCGCCTCACGGCGGTGCGCCCCGCACTCGGTGCCCTCACGTACCGCTCCCGCTCTTTCGTGTCGTGCCTTCAACACGCTCAAGCATCGTCGGGCCGGATCACGGCTGCCAGTCATGGGGCGGCCGTATGGGTACCCGCCGCATCGCCGCGTTCACCGATACCGGACACTCGCGGGGCGCGGGCCGCGGGGCGCGACCTCGCCGGGGCGGCCGGCTGCACGCTGTGCGGGACCGGACTCGCACGCCAGTGCGCCGGACGAGTGGCCGGTCGGCATCGTCCCGGCCCCGGCGCCCCGGAGTCTTCCTCCTCGACGAGCTTGAGCACCCTAGCCGGCGGCTGAACGTTCCCACTGGCGGGCGGCGTGCTCACGAGCGCCCGCCGTGCCGTATGCCGTCGCCGGCGTGCTGGTGTCGGCGGAGACCGCCGGGTCCGGGCTGTCGGCGAAGGCGGTGTTGATGATGGCCAGGACGTAGGGGAGTTCCGAAGCGGTGCCGGTGGGGTTGATGGAGTAGATCACGCGGCGCTTCAGGTCGGACGTGACGAATGTGCCGTTGGTCCAGCCGGGCCGGGAGCCGGTCTTGCCCCATACGGTGGTGCCGTTGTCGAGCTTGATACGCATCAGGCCGCCGGCGCTGAAGCAACTCGTTCCGTTGATGCAGTTCTTGTTGGCCGGGGCGCTGGGCACATGGGGGACGGTGAACGCCAGCTTCTGCTGGGCAGGAGGGAGAAGCCGGCCGCGGAACAGAGCGGTCATGAACCGGTCCAGATCAGTTGCGGTGGAGATCATTCCGCCCTCTGCCCAGGCCCATGGGCTCTGTTCGGTCACCTCGTCCGTACCGACACGCACGCGGGCGTGAGGCGCGGGGATCGATGTGTCGTCCGCCGAGGGAAGGCTGGTGCTCCGCAACCCCAACGGCCGGATGATGCGTCGGTCGAGTTCGTCCTTGAAGCTTCGGCCGGTCACCTTTTCGACCAATAGGCCGGCGACAAAGGTATTGACGCCGTTGTACTGCTGGATGCTGCCGGGCCTGGGCGGTCGCGACGTTCCCCGCCTCGCTGCGGCTGCGGCTGCGAATGCCTTGCCCACTACATCCTGCGGGGCAATGCTCTTCAGCCACCAACCGGGTCCATCGGCAGGTCCCGGAATGCCGGCCGGGGCGGGCAAGTCGCTGGTGTGATCCAGGATTTGGCGCACGGTGACCGTTCTGTATTCGTACGGGATCAGATCGGGAAGGTAGCGCCGGACGGGAGCGTCGATGGCAATCCGGTGCTCGGCGACCAGTTGAAGCATCACCGTGCTGGTGAAAACCTTGGTCACGCTCCCGATGCGGAAATGGGCGTCGCGCGGCACCTTCCCAGCGGCACCGGTCCACGGTGTGCCCGGCCCGTCCCCGCTGACCTTGACCAGTGCGCTGGTGACGACGGGATCGGGCAGACGGGCGAGAAGGCCCCGCATCGGTGCCGGGTCGAACGAGGCGGCGACGGAAGCAGCGGACGGCCGCGAAGCCGCGGCGGCGGCCGTCGCGGCGGGTATGCCCGCACCGGATGTCATGGCGGCGAGGGCCACACCGGTCACGGCCATGCGGTGGAAGGTGGAACGGCGGTGGTGCATCGGACTGCTCCCGAGGATGGCTGCCATGAGGAAGGGAAATCCACGAACAGCCGCTCACTCTTCTGGACCCGACGCGTGGGGACCATCGGTGATCACCCCGAGCCCGCCCCGAGCTCACCCCTGAGACGTCCGGACAGCTCCCGCCGCAGGGGCCAGGCGCGCGAGGACTTCGTGCTCGGCGAGCAGGGCGCTTCGCTGCTGATGCTGCTGCTGATGGCGAAGTCGAGACATAAGAGGCCGGAGAACGTCCGCCGTTACTTCAAGCCGTCCCCGAAGGCCATCGCCGAGCTCACCAGCCTGCTCGCCCCGGGCGACAGCCGACGCTGAGGGCGGGCAGGGCGGTTCGTCCGGCCCGGCAGCGGATCAGGGGGTGCAAGCGAAGCGCTGCACGGTGATGCCGAGCCTGGTCGCAGCTACTTCTCGCTCTGCTGGAAGTGGGGAAATACTCCAAGACCGGCTCGTGATCGTTGTCCTTGGCGGGGCCACTTTCCGGGTCCGTACTGTCGCAGACTTGCGGGACGTGGCGGCCCGGCTGGTCGCCGCGTCCATGTCCCAGCCGACCCAAGGACTGCAATCGTGAGCGAGCGCGTTCTCATCCCCCGCAACCGGGGCTTCCTCTTCCTCGACTCCCACCCGGCGGGCTGCGAGCAGATGGTGGCCGACATGTGGCAGGCATGCCCCGACCCTGCCGGTGTGCAGGAGGGTGCCGGGCCGGTGGCTCTGATCATCGGCTCCTCGGCCGGATACGGCCTGGCGGCCACTCTCGCCGGACTCAAGCGTGCCGGCATCCGCGGCATCATGGTGTCCTTCGAGAAGGCCCCCACCGAACGGCGTACCGCTACGGCCGGCTGGTACCGCACCGCCGCCACCGCCGACATTGCCCGCACCGCCGGGCGGGATCTGGTCTTCCTCAACGGCGACGCGTTCTCCGACACGATGAAGAACCAGGTCGCCGACCTCATCGAGCAGCGTTTCGGCGGCAGTTTGGACTACCTGATCTACTCGGTGGCCGCGCCCCGGCGCACCGACCCCGGCACCGGCACCACGTACGCCTCCGTCCTCAAGCCGATCGGCCAGGCGAACCGCACCAAGACCCTCCTTTTCGACGACCAGGGCGTTCCCCAGGTCGGCGAGGTCGAGACCGGGCCGGCCGAGGGCGATGACGTCGAGCAGGCTGTGGCCGTGATGGGCGGCGCGGACTCGGAACGCTGGATCGACCACCTCGCCGGTCGGGGCCTGCTCGCCGACGGCTTCGCCACCGCCGCGCTGTCGTACATCGGCTCGCCGCTGACAGCGGCGATCTACCGGCAGGGCACCATCGGCGCGGCCAAGGGCCACTTGGAGGCCACCGCCCGCACTCTGAACGAGCGGCTCGACAAAACGGTGGGCGGCCGGGCCGTGACCTCCGTCAACGGCGCCGCCGTCACCCAGTCCTCCACCGCCATCCCCGGCATCGCCCTGTACACCGGCCTGCTGCGTGGCGTCCTCGGAGAGAACCTGGTCCCACCGGTACACCAGCTCGCCGCCCTGTGGGACCAGCTCACCGGCACCGCCCCGCTCGCTCTCGACGACGAAGACCGGATCCGCCTGGACAACTGGGAACTCACCGACGACGTCCAGGCGGCCGTAGCCGAACGCTGGGCGGCTGCCACCACCGACACCATCGCGGACCTCGCCGACCTCGCCTGGTTCCGTGCCGAAGTCCAACGCCTGTACGGATTCTCCGTGCCGGGTATCGACTACACCGCCGCGGTTGCCACCGACATCCCCTGGCCCGGCCACACACCCTGACCCCGGCACGGAGAACCGCCATGCGGAACGCTCCGCTGATCGGCGCGAGTCGCGAGGGGTGCCGGCCACCGCCTTCCCGCCGAGTCCGGCCGCTGACGCCCTCACTGATCGGCAGTGTCCAGGTCCTGGCGTGACAGGGGCGCCCGCAGTTCTGCCCTGAGCCGGGCCGAAGTGTCGATGGACAGCCCCCGGCTCGACTGGCGCAGTTCCTTGCCGTACCCGGCGATCAGTTCGAGGTCCCGCAGCTGACGCAGGAGCTCGCTCGTGACTGCCTCGTCCGGGTCGTCGAGGATGCCGTCGTCGCTTTGGTCCGCGAGGTACTCGAGATGCTGATCCACCGCCTGGACGGCTCGTTCACTGACCCATGTCGCGAAGTCGGCGCACCCGTACAGGTACGTCTCGGCCGCATGGAGCACCGCGGCGGCGGTGGACTCGTCCGCCTCGTCGGGCCCGTCCTGGCCGTCGTTGTGGCAGTAGTCGCTGAGGAGGAACTCGCCCACACCCCGCTTGATATGCGTGAAGGCGGTCGAGTCGCCCAGAGCGCCTTCCCAGACCGAGTCCAGCAGTGGTCGCAGGCTCAGAGTGAACGGCTCCTGGTCCTCTTCCGGCAGCCCTTCGTGCCGCCGCATCAGCCGTTCAGCGACGCCTGCGGCGAAAATGCACCGCTCGCCGATCGAAGCATCTGCCAGATGGTTCTCGACTGCTGACGACAGTTCCTGCCAGGTCTCCACGCCCGCCACCCCCATACGAATTCCCCGTACACCCCGTGCGCACGTCTCGTGATCATCGCACCCTCCCGTACCCCTGGCGTACAAGCCTCCGGCGGCTCACCACGGCTCCGATCCCGCCGTCGCGTCGCGGTGCCTGCCCGGGGCTGGGCTCCGGATCCCTGCCCGGGGCTCCGGATCAGGGACGCAAGCGTTGCCGTTCCCGCTCCGGCCAGCTCGGCAGGCTCATGAGCGGTGGCATCTCCGCTGTCCGGGCCGGTCGCCGGTTGGCCTCGCCGGGCCGGTCGCCGGGTGTCATGACCACACTGCCCCAGTGCTCGGGAAGCGTCCGCCCCTGGGCGCGGAACTCGGTCCGCAGAGCCACGTAGAGAAGCTCGAAAGCCTGCAGCGAGATGTGCGCCCAGTCTCCTTTGGTGTGCTCCTTGTAGTGCAGATCCACCTGGGCGATGGCCGCGGCGCCGTGACGACGGCTTATCTGGTCGAGGATGGCGAATTCGGTGCCCCATCCGACGGGGAACACCAGCTCGGCCAGGGTGGACCGGCGGGTGGCGTGCTCGCCGCTGAGCGGCTGACGCATGCCACCCAGCTCGGGGTGCAGCAGGGACAGCACCGGACGGGCCATGGCCTCGGTGGTGCGGCCGCCCTCGTAATGGTCGTAGAAGGCCCGTATGTGGTGGAGGGAGGGGTCGCGCAGCAGTGGCCCGACCAGCCGGGAGACCTTCGAGGAGTCGAACCTCAGGTGATCGCCGTCGATGAAGACGATGATGTCGCCGTCGCTCGCCCAGATGCCCTTCCACATGACCGACCCCTTGCCGGAGTCCGGGACCTCGGTGATCGGCCCGGAGGCCGAAAAATCGATCACCCGTGCCCCGGCCCCGGCCGCCAGCCGGGCGGTGGCGTCCGAGGAGTCGTGGTTGACGACCAGCACCTCGTCGACGATGCGGGCGGTCACGAGTTCCTCGACGATCGGCGTCACCACACCCTCGATCGTCGCGGCGCAGTTCCGGGCCGGAATCACGACGGACACCCGCAGGGGCGCACCGGTGGTCGTCGCACAGGCTTGTTTGGCGGCGGCGAGCTCTTCGGGGGGATCCGCATCGGATCCGGAAAAGGTCTTGATCGTCACGTTGCTCTGTCCTCCGGACTCGGGGCGGTCCCTCCCTCGACGCACGCGGCTGGGGGGCATCACTGCCTGCCTTGCCGACGGGCGGCTCGCAGCTGTTCGAAGGCGGCCATGACACCTGCCACCTGGCATTTTTTGGCGACGTCGGCAGTCAGTGGGGGCGGGGGCGGGCCGGGCCCGTCAGACCTGCTGCACGGGCACAGCCGCCGTGGCGGCTCGGCGATCCCGCCGGGCTCCGAGCCTCCGGACGAGTTCCGCCAGGTGTCGCCCGGCGTCCCGGCCGGGGGTGATGGCGGTCACCCAGTCGTAACAACTTAAGGCGCGCTGCCACAGGCCGCGACTCGGGACAGCGGCAATCGAACCCCAGATCGGCTCGGGTCCCGGCTGGACGGGCGACATGGACGAAGTTCTCCTCGCCTCACCGTGGCGCTACGGAGCACTGGGGCCCGGCAGAGGCATCCTGGCGACCGAGCGCCGGAAAGCACAGAGCTTCCGGCGGCAAGCCCAGCCGGAAAGGTTCAGCATGGCGCAGTGTGAGGTGTGCGGAAACGACTACGACATGGCCTTCGAAGTGCGTGCGGCTGGAGCGGTACACATCTTCGACAGCTTTGAGTGCGCGGCCTACAAGCTCGCGCCGATCTGCGACAACTGTGGATGCCGCATTCTGGGGCACGGCCACGAGACCGACGGCCTGTTCTTCTGCTGCGCGCATTGCGCGCGGGCGAAGGGGTACGCACAACTGGCGGACCACGCCTGACGCCCCCCCGGCTGCCGCGCCAATCCCCCCGGTCCGGGAGCGCCGCGGGGGAGCGGTGCCGGAACGCGCTGCCCGGGCCCGCGCCGGAACGCGCTGCCCGGGCCCGTGTTCGGTCCTTACTGCGCCGGCGTCATTTCCTCGTGTCGCCCAGTGATTCCAGAAGGTCCCGAAGGGCGTCGGCGATGTCGTCGCGCTGAGTCGTGCCGAGTGCGGCGAGCAGCCGGTTCTCGGTGGCGATGTGATCGGGCAGGGCCCTGTCGATGAGGGACCGGCCCTCGTCGGTGAGGGAGACATGCACGCTGCGCCCGTCGGATTCGCTCGGGGTGCGTGTGACCAGCCCGCGTGCTTCGAGCCGGTCGAGGCGTTGGGTGATGGCGCCCGACGTGACCATGGCCGACCTCATGAGCTCGACGGGCGTCAGCCGGTGCGGTGGGTCGCTGCGGCGCAGTGTGGCGAGGACGTCGAACGAGGCGCTGTCGAGATCGTGCGCGCTGAACGTGCGGCGCAGCTCGGCGGTGATCAGCAGCGAGAGCCGTTGCAGGCGCCCGATGACCGCCATCGGTGAAACGTCCAGGTCCGGGCGCCGCTCGGCCCACTGGTCCAGTACATGGTCGACGTGATCTGCCACGTCGACATCCTAACAATGCCTTAGTGGTGAGATACATCACCGGCGCACACTGCCGGTCGATGCCTTAGCGCTGAGGTACATTGCTTTAGTGCTAAGTAATCGAACCAGGGTCGTGTCGACGACCGCGCTGGCGCCCGTCATCTGGGGCACCACCTACCTCGTCACCACAGAACTCCTGCCGCCCGGCCGCCCGCTCCTGGCCGCGGTGATACGGGCGCTCCCGGCCGGCCTCGTGCTGGTCGCTCTCACCCGGCGGCCGCCACAAGGGGTGTGGTGGTGGCGGGCGATGGTTCTGGGAGCCCTCAACATCGGGGTGTTCTTCGCGCTGTTGTTCATCGCCGCGTACCGGCTGCCCGGCGGGGTCGCGGCCACCATCGGCGCGGTACAGCCCCTGCTGGCGGCCGGGCTCTCGGCGGGTCTGCTCGGCGAACGGCTGTCTCCGCGTACGGCCGCGGCCGGCGTCCTGGGCGTGGCGGGCGTCAGTCTGCTCGTACTCCGGGCGGACGCGCGGCTGGACGGCCTCGGGGTGGCCGCGGCGTTCGGCGGTGCGGTGGTCATGGCCACCGGCGTCGTCCTCAGCAAACGATGGACATCACCGGCCCCCCTCCTGGCGTCCACAGGCTGGCAGCTCACCGCCGGCGGCCTGTTGCTGCTGCCCGTGGCACTGTTCGTCGAAGGGCCACCGCCCGCGACGCTCACCACCGCGAACCTCGCGGGGTACGGCTACCTCGCCGGCATCGGCTCCGCCGTCGCCTACGCCCTCTGGTTCCGGGGGATACGGGCCCTGCCGCCCACCAACGTCACCTTCCTCGGACTCCTCAGCCCCGTGGTCGCCACGGCCCTCGGCTGGCTGGCCCTCGGCCAGGAACTCTCCCCGGTCCAGATCCTGGGCGGGCTCGTCGTCCTTGCCGCACTCGTGGCAGCACAGACCACCTCGCCGGCCAGGCGGCCGGCCGTACTCACCGACCGATCGATTCAAGGGAACTGAGAACCATGCGCGTTACCGTGTTCGGAGCAGCTGGAAATGTGGGAAGCCGAGTGGTGGCCGAGGCGCTGGCCAGAGGTCACGAAGTGACCGCCGTCGTGCGGAACCCGTCCCGTGCGGGGCAACTGCCCTCCGCGGTCACCGTCCGGGTGGCAGACGCCGCGAACGCCTCGGACGTGGCCGAATCGATCGCCGGCCAGGACGTGCTGATCAGCGCTACCCGCCCCGTGCCCGGCAGTGAGGCGGAGCTGGCCGGGACCACCCGCGCGCTGTTGGCCGGAGCCGCCCGGAGCGGCGTACGGCTCGTCCTCGTCGGCGGCGCCGGCAGCCTGACCGTGCCCGGTACCGACCGCACCGTCCTCGACGACCCGGACTTCGTGCCCCCCGCCTGGCGGCCCATCGCCCAGGCCTGCACCGACCAGCTCGCGGTCTGCCGCACCGAGACCGATGCGGACTGGACCTACCTGAGCCCGCCCGCCCGGCTGGAACCGGGGGAGCGCACCGGCGCCTACCGCCTCGGCGCCGACGAACTCCTCCTGGACCCCGAGGGCAACTCGGCCATCTCCATGGAGGACCTCGCGGTGGCCCTACTGGACGAGGCCGAGCGGCCCCGCCACCACCGGACCAGATTCACGGTGGCGTACTAGGTTCTGCCTCCAGGCCATGGGCGGGCGGTGGGAAAACCACTGGGCGGACCCTGCATCCGGCCAGCAGAATGCAACCATGAACGACCGGCTCGACGACGTCCCCGGCGCCGCCACGGCAGCACCGGCGACGGACTGGATCACCACGCCCATCACCGTGGACCTCCTGCGCGGCGCCCTGGATCTGGAGCGCACCGAACACGGGGTGCTGCCACACCGGCTGCCCGCCCGGGCCCGCGCACAGTGCGCCGACGGGCAGCTGGCCATGGCGGAGGCCCAGCCCTCCGGCGTACGGCTGGTGTTCCGTACCCGGGCCACCGCCGTCGAGCTGGACGCACTGCGCACCAAGAATGCCTACCAGGGCGCCCCGCCCCGCCCCGACGGCGTGTACGACCTGCTCGTCGACGGCCGGCCGGCCGGGCAATCCGGTGTGACCGGCGGCAACGTCCTGATGGTGGACATGACCACCGGGTCCGCGGAAACCCGGCCCGGCCCCGTCGGCACCGCCCGGTTCTCCGGCCTCCCCGACCGCGTCAAGAACGTCGAGATCTGGCTGCCGTACAACGAGATCACCGAGCTGGTCGCCCTGCGCACCGACGCCCCCGTCGAGCCCCTGCCGACGGGGGACCGCAAGGTGTGGCTGCACCACGGCAGTTCGATCAGCCACGGCTCCGACGCCGCGAGCCCCAGCACGACCTGGCCCGCGCTGGCCGGCTCCCTCGGCGGCGTGGAACTGACCAACCTGGGCCTGGGCGGCAGCGCCCTGCTCGATCCGTTCACCGCCCGCGCCCTGCGTGACACCCCCGCGGACCTGATCAGCGTCAAGATCGGCATCAACCTCGTCAACACCGACCTGATGCGACTTCGCGCCTTCGGCCCCGCGGCGCACGGCTTCCTCGACACCATCCGCGAGGGCCACCCCACCACTCCGCTCCTGGTCGTCTCGCCCATCCTGTGCCCCATTCACGAGGACACCCCCGGCCCCAGCGCCCCGGACTTCAGCAACCTCAGCGCGGGAAGGCTCCAGTTCCGGGCCGCGGGCGACCCCGCGGAACGGGCCGGCGGGAAGCTGACCCTCAACGTCATCCGGGACGAACTGGCCCGTCTCGTGGAGCAGCGGGCAGCCGACGACCCGAACCTGCACTACCTCGACGGCCGCGACCTCTACGGGGAGGCGGACTTCGCCGAACTGCCACTGCCCGACCAGCTCCACCCGGACGCAGCCGCACACCGCCGCATCGGCGAACGCTTCGCCGCCCTGGCCTTCGCCTCCGGCGGCCCGTTCGCCGACGGGCGCGCCTGAAACGGCGTGGGCCGCTGCCGTAAGAACGCTCATTCGGCCTAATGGGCGGTGCGCTGTTCGGGGTATGTGACATGTGGTACCCGGCCGGTCCCGGTGATGTCCCGGACCGCAGTGCTCACTTCACGAGCACCCGCCCGGCGTACGGCAACAGGGGGGCGAGATGAGTACACCCGCACCGATCCGCGTTCTGCGCGGAACCGACCTCATGGACCTTTCCTTCGGCTTCCCCGGGCTGAAGTTCGATGACACGACGGGGAGGCGGCGGCTGGTTCGCGCGGACCCTCAGCGGGACGGCCTGCTGGTCGTCACATTCGGTCCGCAGCATGTGGTGGAGCAGGCGTTCAACGACCAGGTGCCGGGCGAAGCCAGGGACTTGCCGGTGGATTCGCTCATCAGCGGCAGGAGCGTGCTCGTCTTCGAGGTCGGGCCGCAGGACTCCGTCGACTACACCGAGGACGGGCTCCTCGACGCCATGCGCAGGCTCCCGCTGCGTGTCGTCGACGCGGCCCGTGAGCCCGAGACGGCAGTCGGCATGACGATCCGGCCGGCAGGTGACGCGGCGGAGGGGACGGCCGGTGACGCCGGTGAGCGCGACAGTCAGGACCCGGACCCGGCGGTCAGGACCATCGCCCTGGTCCGGCTGCTGCGCACCACCGCCGAACTGACGGCACGATACGGCCTGGATGCCACCGTCGCGGCCGCCGCCGCAGCCGGAGCGGTGATCGAGACGTCCGTCCCCGGGACCCCCACGGACGCGGCGGCAGCAGCAGGTCCCCAGGACCCGCTCGCCGATCCCGACCACCCGAATACGGGCATCGAACTGCCCTACCGGCTCTACCTTTCGCCCTCACAGAAGGGTCGTTGGACCCACCGCGGGGCGATCGACAACCCTGGGCCGGGCGAGCGTGTCGAGCTGTGGCACACACGGCTGAACGGCGCGAAGGTGCGCGCCGTGTGGGACAGGGAAGGGGGGCGGGGCCCCGGCCCCGCCGAACCTCCGCCCCCCTTCCGGCAGGCGCTGCTGCCGGAGGACCGGCACGACATCGTGGAGCTCACGTCCAACGCGGCACTGGTCAAGCCCGACGGGAAGCCCTATGCCCCCAAGCCCGTCGACGTGGACAATCTGATGCTCTCGGCCGTCGGCGGCTGGCTGGACAGCCTCGGAACATGGCCCGAGCGGCCCAGGGGCATCTCCCTCTCGGAGTGGCGGCACCGCGCGACGACGGGCCGGGACCACTACGTCAGGGTGATGCGGGAGGGATACCTGGCTCCGTTCGGGCACAAGGCGGCCTACGTCAGGGTCACCGAGCGTGAATTCGACGACCCTCGCGGTGCCCGTCTGAACCAGCGGGAATTCGTCGTGGTCCGCCAGCCCCTGCGTACCTACGACCCCGCAGTCCGCCTGCCGGCCGGCTCCGAGGCGACCAGTCCTCTGGCGAACATGCTGTTCCCGTTCACCAGCGTGCGCATCGACACCGTGGTGACACCGGATCTCGTCCCGCCCGCGGACCGGAAGAAATTCTTCCCCGCGACGCGCTCCGAGAGCCCGTACCAGTTCAAGGTCACGGCCGTCGACCACGGCGGGCGGATCGTGGAGTTCCGTACACCGCTGCAATTCCTGGACGAGACCAAGGCGTCCGGCAGCGAACTCGCCGCCGCCGTATCGGAGTACAACGGCAAGGACATGAATCCCCCCACGGCCGCGACCACCGCCGCTGCCGTCGAGCTCCCCGCCGAGACGAGCGCCGCCCTGCTCGGGCAGTCCGTGGCCCTCGCGCCCACCGCCAAGCCCGACGACACCCGGCTCGACGTCGCCCAGATGGTGTGGGGCATGGCGGCACCGCCCGCCCTGGCCGATACCGCTCCCGCCGATCCGGCCGTCTCGAAGAACGCCCAGTTCCTCCCGCAGCTGCGCTGGGCCTACGCCGACGTGCCCGCCGTGAGCCGCCTCACCGGCACCGCCACCACCGTGCCGGTGGGCTACGCCGAACGCTATGCCCTCTCCGGCTTCGACCTGATCGGCGACCCCGTCCGCAAGGCCAACAAGGGCCAGGTCTTCCTGAACCTGCTCACCCCCGCCAACGCGCCGCTGACAATGGACTTCAGCAACCAGAGCGACCGTTCCGGCGGGCTGGCGGCACCCAGCATCATCGTGGCGGGCCTGTCCCGCCTGACGGGACCCGTCTCGGGTGTCGCGGCCGCCGTGGGCAAGGATCCGCTCGAACTCATCGCGAACGGCACGTTCCAGCCGGACCAGTTCTTCCGCCCGCTGGACCTCCTGGACAAGGTCGGCCCCAATCTGCTCGGCCTGATCCCGCTGGCGAAGGTGATCAAGCTGGTGGAGGGGCTGGACAAGCCCCTGAAAGTACCGAACTTCTTCACCGAGACCATCACCGCCGTCACCGGTTTCCTCTCCGACCTCAGCCGTGTCCGCGAGCTGATCAGCCACGAGATCGACCGCTATCCGGCCGCGGCGCGCCGCGTCGTCGACGCCGCGGAGAAGTTCGTCGGGACCGTCGGCGACTTCATCGCCCAAAGGCTCCCCGGGCGCACCGAGCCTCCTACGACCACCATGCAGCACGTCGACGACGCCTTCAACGCCTTCGCCGCGGCGCTGACCGACCTGCTGGGCACCCTGCCGGCCGATGCCGACCCCGGCGTCAGGGCCCTGCTGACCCGGGTCCAGCAGCAGGTGGCGACCTGGACCACCGCCGCCGGAGGCGTCATTTCGCTCCGCCAGGCCGTGGAGAAGGCAGCCCTCGGCGCCAAGCTCCCCGAAACCGTCAACGCGCGCCTGGAATGGAGCCCGACGATCCAGAAGTACCCGTCGGACGACCCGGTCTTCGTGCCGGACGCCGACGGCCGGTTCTCCATCGTCGTCGACCTGCGCGGATCGCTGCGCCGGGACCTGTCCGCCGGGGCCGATGTCACCTGCAGCCTGGAGAGGTTCAGCCTTCTCCTGGTGCCCTCGTTCAACGCCCTGCGGCTGTCGTTCAAACACGTCCGCTTCAGCGCACGCGCCGGCAAGAAGCCCGACATCGACGTCGTCCTCAAGAGCGTCGACTTTATCGGGCCCCTGTCCTTCGTCCAGACACTGCGCCGGCTCATCCCGGTCGACGGCTTCAGCGACCCGCCGGGCATCGAGGTCACCCCCTCGGGCATCACCGCCCGCTACGCCCTGCCGCTGCCGAACCTCGCCATCGGGGTGTTCAGCCTGGAGAACCTGCGCCTGGGCGCCTACCTCGACCTTCCCTTCGTCGGCCGGACCGTGGAGATCGGGTTCTTCTTCTGCACCCGGCAGGCCCCCTTCCGCCTCACGGTCTCCCTGCTCGGCGGAGGCGGCTTCTTCGGCATCGTACTGACCCCCGAGCGGGTGGCCGTGCTGGAGGCGGCCCTCGAATTCGGCGCCGCACTGTCGATGAACTTCGGAGTCGCCAGCGGAAGCCTGTCGGTGATGGCAGGCATCTACTACCGCCTCGAACTCGCCTCGGGGAAGTCCCGGCTCACCGGCTACTTCCGGGCCCGGGGCGAAGTCGACGTCCTCGGCATCATCTCCGCCTCCATCGAGATCTGCCTGGAGCTGACCTTCGAACCGCCGAACACGGTCTCCGGCCGGGCCCGGATCTCCATCAGCGTCCACATCGGCTTCTGGTCGCAGTCGGTCACGATCGAATGCGAGAAGCGGTTCGTGGGCTCCGGAAGCTCACTGACCGTACTGACCGGTGAGGCGGCCGATGCCGGCCGGCCGGTCACCTTCGCCGAAATGATGGCGCCCTACACCGACCCGGTCACCGGCATCCGGCGCGACCCCGTCGCCGAGTACTGCACCGCCTTCGCGGAAGTGAGCTGACCCATGCCCGAGACGATCCGGTGGACCGTACTGCCCGACGGGCAAGCCGCCGACGGAAAGCTCCGGCTGACCGTCCTGGTCAGCCCGCGCCTGACCGGAGGGGCCACCCTCAAGGCATTCCCCGGCTTCAGGGACTGGCCCGCGACCCTTCGCGCCTACGCGGCCGCCCTTCAGGTGGAATTCAAGGGGCCCGGCGGGACCGTGGTGGTGCCCACCGAGCCACGGACCGGCCGCTTCCCGCCGGCCGACAGTGCACTGTGGCCGCAGCTGTTCGGCCCCGAGACGAAGGTGAACGGGCCCACCGGCGCCCTCGCCGCCGGGCCCGCCGGGCCGCCCACCCTGCGCTCCTTCCCCAGCAAGGCCGTCCACGAGCAGATCAGCACGCTGTACGAGGCCGCGGTCACCGCCACGGCGCGGCGCCGGGCGTTTCCCGCCGGCGGTGGTTCCCAGGAGCTCGGCATCGTCGGCGCCACCGCCACTGAAGCCTCCTCGGCGCAGGGCAGTTGGGACCATCCCCAGCCGCAGGACCTCCTGTCCAACCTCACGGGCACCATCAGGACCTTCTCCAGGGAGGTCGCCACCAGTTACGGCCGGCTCGACGACCTGATCCACGGCAGGACCGGCAATGACGAGCCGGCCGCCACCCAGGCCGTGAACCCCTACCGGCCGGTGTACATGGATCGCACCAAGCGCCAGTACCACGACGACCACGCGCTGCTCGGCCTCGCGGAGATGTACCGGTTCTACGACCGGGCGACGCCGCCCCGCACACCGACGCCACCGGCCCGCCGGGACGACGGGGCCACCGCCGAGCCTGCCCCTGCCCCCCCGACGCCGCCGGACCTCGACTTCCACGCGGCCTGCGCCCTGCTCGCGGACTACCCCGAACTGCTGCGCCGCTTCGGCCTGGCTCTCGACCTGCTGGTCACACCCCCGCCGGGGCTCGCCGACCAGTGGCAGGCGCGCGTGACCTTCACCGCCGCGCAGGGGCAGCTCAACGTCGACGAGAGCCTGCGGCCGTGGACCGCACTGCGCTGTGCCCAAGGCCGGCGCTTCGAGGCGTACGCGGCCGACGACGGGCTCCACGGCCACCGGATGCTCAAGCTGGGCGTCGACGAGGTCCACACCCTCGACCTCGACGTGGACGGCGCGGCGATGAAGTACGTGGAGTTCTCCCGCATCCTCGACCAACTGCTGACCCGGGCGGGCGATCCGGCCAAGGCCGCTGCCGGCGACCCCACGGCACTGCCCGCGCTGCACGGGGCGGGCCTCACCGTCCTCTACGAGGGCCGTGACTCCTCGCTGGCCGACCAGATGGAGGCCGACGCCCGCCACACCGCCGGTGTCGGCCCCGACGGCCGGACGCTCACATCGGCGGTTCTGGACGCCGCCCATCTGGTCCGCGGCTACCGCGTAGACGTCGGGGTCGTCGACGATGCGACAGGGCGCGTCGCCGCATGGTTCCCGCTGTGCGCCCGTACCGGCGACTACGCCATCAGGCGGGCCGGCAAGCCCCCCGTCCCGATCGCGGCAGCCCCCGACGAGGGCCACGTCAAGGCCACCGCCGTGACCTGGGACAAGACCGGCGCCAACCAGCTCTTCGTCCACCAGGCGCTCTTCGGCTGGCACGGCTGGAGCCTGGCCGCGCCACCGCCCGGCCGCACGATCGGCGCCGACAACCAGCCCCAGGTGCCCCACCCGGAGATCTCGGACGCGTTCCCGCTGGACACCAAGTTCCGGCCGACCGCCGGGACCCTGCCCGCCCTGCGCTACGGCCGCACCTACCGGCTGCGCGCCCGCCTCGTCGACCTCGCCGGCAACAGCCTCGCCCCGGAGGCCCCGGCCGTGGAGGGCACCGCGACCGACCCGGTCACCTACGCGCGGTGGGAGCCCGTTCCGCCGCCCGCGATCGTACCGAAGTGGCCCTTCCTGGAAGGCGAGTCCGAACCCCGGCTGGTGATCCGCAGCACCGTCGACGAACACGGCGCGCCCATGTCACCGCTGGAGTGGGCTACGCGGAGGAACGGCGAAGTACCGGACCACGAAAGGGGTGATCCGCTCGACGGGCCCGACCGGCGCTACCGTTCCTTCGACGAACGGCACCTGAGCCCGCCCAAGTCCTCGCTCCTGATGGCCGAGCAGCACGGGAAGTACGACGGAGTCTTCGGGCCCGGCAAGCCGGACGCCGTACGCCGCGAGTACTTCGCCGCGGCCTCCCGTGAGGACGGCACCTACCTCGACACCGTGGTCCGCCTCGCCGAGGATCCGCGCATCACCCGAGACCTGAAGGCCACGCACAAGATCCACGTCGTCAAGCACAACCCGCACGACACCTCACCGCTCACCCAGCTCCCCGTACAGCGCGGCAGCGGACTCCAGCAGGGCGAGTACGTCATTCACGACTCCGAGCAGCTGCTGCTGCCCTACCTGCCCGACGTCCTGGCGCGCGGCGTCTCACTGCGCGGGCTGCCGGGCGCGAACCCCAACGAGACGTACGCCTTCGCAGGGACCTGGCCGCAGGCCCGGCCCCTGCGGCTGAGGATCGAGGAGGGCAACGGCCCGCCGGCCTCGTCGCCCAACGGCGTCGTGACCGTCTTCCTGCCCAAGGGGGAGACCGCGACCGTCCGCATGAGCTGCCGGGTCGACGCCGCGGACCTCGACGTGTTCCGCATCTGGCAGCTCCTGACCGGCTCGCCGCTGTGGAACGATCCGGTGCGGCTGCCGCAGCAGAAGAAGGACGAGCTGACGGCCGCGGCGGCGGCCGGCGAGAACTGGATGATCACCCCATGGGTGGACGTCACCCTGACGCACGCCGTGGAAAGGCCCCTGGAGCCACCGGCCCTGGGCGAGCTGACGTTCCTCCGCGAGGCCGGGAAGACCTTCGCCCAGATCCTCGGCACCGTGCACTCCCACGCCAGGAGCACCGGCCGGATCGATCTCGACGCGACGTGGACCGAGTGGCATGACGATGTCACCGAGCCCGCACCGCAGCAGATCACCGGACACGCCCACGTCGGCGAGGTCACGGTCGAGCCCTTCGAGAGCGAACTCCGGCTCGGCGGTTTCGGCCACGAGGTCCGCCACGAGTTCCGCGACACCCGGCACCGCAACATCACCTACACCCCGACCGCGACCACCCGCTTCCGGGAGTACTTCCACCCGGCGATCACCGACCGGACCGAGCTGATCACCAGCGAGGGGCCGGTGAGTACCGGGCCCTTGGGCAGCGGCTGGGCGGTGCCCAGCACCCGCCGCCCCGAGCCGCCCGAGGTGAGCCACATCGTGCCCACCTTCGGCTGGAAGCGCACCGTCGACCGCGCACGGCACCAGGTCACCCAGGTCCGCGGGCATGCCGGAATCCGGGTGTATCTCAAGCGCCCCTGGTTCTCCTCGGGTGACGACGAACTCCTCGCCGTCGTCCTGGACCCGGGCAGCCACCTGCCGGCGGAGCTGGTCACCCGATGCGGCATCGACCCGGTATGGGCGGACGACTCCGTCCTGCCCCGGCTGAGGCCCGGCAACTTCCCGAACGCCGCCCGCACCGCCACCGGGGTACTGGCCGAGCACGTCGGCGACGATCCGGTGACCGTGCCGCTCGCGCTGTTCCCCCCGGTGTTCGACCCGCGACCGGGGCTGTGGGCCTGCGACATCGACGTGGACCTCGGAGACCTCGCCGACAGCCCCGCCTACTTCCCGTACCTGCGGCTGGCCCTCGCCCGCTACCAGCCCTGCTCCGTCGACCCCCTCCACCTGTCCAAGGTGGTCCCCTCGGAGTTCATCCAGCTGCTGCCCGACCGCACGGTCACCGCCGCCATGACGACGAGCGGCCAGTTCCACCTCGAGCTGAGCGGCCCGGCCGCCCACAACGCCGTGGGCGAACTCGTGGGTACGGGCCAGGCCGCGATGGCGGCGAGCCGCCGCGTCGTCGCCACGGTGCAAAGGCGCGGCAACGGCGCCGGCGAACTGGAGTGGACGGCGGCCGGCACCGCCCTGGAGCTGACCTGCACCGCACGAGGCACCGGCTTCGTATGGTCCGGCGACCTCGCTCCGCCGGCCACGACATTGCTCACCCAGTACCGCCTCCTGATCGAGGAGTACGAGACCTACCTCACCGACCGGTCGACGGCCACCGGCACCATCACCGTCAACGGCACCGCGAAGCCAGTGGCCCGCCGGCTCGTCCACGCCGACTACTTCGGCCTGAGCGTGTCGATCCTGGGCCGTATCGTCCTGGAGGAACCGGTGTAAGTGCGGTTCCTCGAACAGCTCGGTGTCGC
The DNA here is from genome assembly GCF_040638465.1 of Streptomyces sp. NPDC026206. Classification (NCBI taxonomy): domain Bacteria; kingdom Bacillati; phylum Actinomycetota; class Actinomycetes; order Kitasatosporales; family Streptomycetaceae; genus Streptomyces; species Streptomyces sp. NPDC026206. Next base: position 55,222 of record NZ_JBEZYL010000015.1, on the reverse strand, counting down.
GGTCGACTTGCGATGACCGCGGGTGCCATCGCCAGCTTCGCCCCGCTTCTTCTGGGAATGAGTGGATGAATCCCATGAGGGAAGAATCAGGTAGAGGCGCCATCCGTGGGCAGTCGCCTGTTTTCTACGAATCCGGGAGGACATGTGAGTGCCGATGTGACCGTCCTCGGTCTCGGGCCGATGGGCTCGGCGCTGGCCGGTGCGTTCGTCGCCGCAGGGCACCGTACGACCGTGTGGAATCGCACGCCCGGCAAGGCGGACCCCCTGCTCCGAAAAGGCGCCGTCGAGGCCGCGTCGGCCGGTGCGGCCCTGGGTGCCGGCCCGCTGACCGTGGTGAGCCTGTCGACGTACGAGGCCGTGCAGGAGGTCCTTCGCCCCCTGGCCGGTGAGCTCGCGGGCCGGACGCTGATCAATCTCACCTCGGGGCCACCGGTGTGCGCACGGGAGATGGACGCCTGGGCCGAACACGCCGGCGCCGCCTACCTCGACGGCGTGGTCATGACGACCCCGTCCGGCATCGGCAGCCGGCACTTCCTCCAGCTCTACGCCGGCTCGCCGACGGTCTTCGAAGAGCATCGCGAGACGCTGGCCGCCTTGGGCGACCCGGTGTACGTGGGCGCCGACACGGCCCTGCCATCCGTGTACGACACCACGCTGCTGTGCCAGATGTGGTCCACGCTCACCGGCTGGCTGCACAGCGTGGTGCTCATCGGCGCCGACGGCCCCGGCGGCAACGTGACGGCGACGCAGTACACCGAGGTGGCCAATCGCTGGATGGACACCGTGCGCTTCTTCATGGATGCGTACGCGTCCCAGGTCGACTCGGAGCAGTATCCCAGTGGTGACTTCCCGCTGGATCTCCACCGCGCGACGATGGGGATCCTCACCCACGCCAGCGAGCTCCGCGGAGCGGACACCGGCATGCCGGAGCTCTTCACCGCGTTGACCGAGCGGGCGATCGCGGCAGGTCACGGCAACGACAGCTACGCGCGTCTGGTGGAGTTCGTGCGCCGGGAGGGCCGGCCGGGAGCGGCACCGGCCTGACCCGGAACGGGAGAGCTGCTCACTTGCTCGCGATCACCATCGACTCGGGCCCGGCCAGGTGCCGCACCTGGCTCGCACGGAACCCGGCCTCCGCCAGCCAGCCCCGGCAGTCGGCGCCGGTGTACTCAAAGCCGCCGGGTGTCTCCAGGAGCATGGTGAGGCTCATGAGCAGCCCGGCGACGTTCTCCCGGCGTTCGTCGTCGATGAGCGTCTCGTAGATGATGAGCACGCCGCCCTCCGGCAGCGCTTCGTACGCCTTGCGCAGCAGCGTCTTCGCCCTGGGCAGGGCCCAGTTGCTCAGGATGTGACCGAGGACCAGCACGTCGGCCCCGGGCAGCGGTTCGGCGAAGAAGTCACCGGCGCGGAAGGAGAGCCGGTTGGTGAGGCCGGAGGTCTCGAGGCGGTGCTGGAAGCCGGGGCCCACGGCGGCCAGGTCGAAGCCCGTACCGCGCAGGTGGGGATGGCGTTGGAGCAGGTACGTCAGCACGGTGCCGTCGGCGCAGCCGATGTCGGCGACGGTGCGGTGGGGGGCCCAGTCGAAGGCCTCGGCGAGGGCATGGGCGGAGCGCAGGGACAGGCCGGTCATGGCCTGTTGGAAGGCATCAAGGCGGTCGGAGTCGTCGTAGAGACCGGCGTAGATGCCCTCCTCGCCGGCCGTGATCCCGTTCTGCGGGTCTCCCGTGCGCAGGCCCGCGTCGAGCCTTCCCCAGAGGTCGTACATCCTGGCGTCGCTCATCTCCAGGAGACCGCCGAGGTAGGCGGGCTCGCCGCGGACGAGGTAGCGGGCCGCGGCGGGGGCGTTCGCGTAGCGGCCGTCGGTGCGTTCCAGGACTCCCAGAGCGACGAGGGTGTCGAAGTAGTCACGGGAGGAGCGCGGGTGCAGCCGCAGCCGGGCCCGTAGTTCCGCGCCGCTCAGCGGGCCTTCGGCCAACTCCGTGAAGAGGCCGAGGCGGGCGGCGAGGAGCAGGACCTTCGACGCCATGAAGCTTGTCGCGATCTCCAGGAGACGGTCGATGTCAGGGCCGTGCTCCGGGTCCTGCTCCGGATCGGGGTGCGTGTCGCTCATGGGTCCCTCGCAGGGCGTTCGCAGGGATATGTTTGGACATTTCTGAACTACCCACCACACGCCCGGTTCAGGCCCCCGCACCGCTGCGACCGCAACCCCGCTCGCGCCACCCGGCCGGCCGCCGGTCCGCGATCAGCGGGCGCCGCCCATCTCCAGTGCCATCACCCCTCCCGCCACCAGCGCCAGGCCACCGATCTGCACGGGGGTCAGCCCGTCCCCGAAGAGCACCGTGCCGGCCAGCGCCACCAGTGCCACCCCCACAGCCGCCCAGATCCCGTAGGCGATCCCGATCGGCATGCCCCGCTTGAGCACCAGCGACAGCAGAACGAACGCCGTCACGTACCCCACCGCCAGTACCACTGTCGGCACGATCCGGGAGAAGCCCTCCGACATGCGCAGGCAGACCGTCCCCGTCACCTCCGCCAGGATCGCTCCCGCCAGCAGCATCCACGTCATGGCCGCGTCTCCTTCGTCCGCCGGGGAAACGGGACGTTTCCTCCCGACAGTGTGGGCGCGCGGGAACGCGACACCCGCCCGCGGCGCTGACGGTCAGCCGAAGGGATGAGGGGTGCCGCGTCCTGCGGTGTACATCGGCGTCGGTGTCCCTGTTCCCACCGGCACCGGCTGTGCAGGAGCCGGTGCCGACGCGGATGAAGAGGGCGGTAGCGCCCTCCTGGACAACCCCGATCAGCTCTGCGTGATGACGGCACCGCCCCGTCCCCGGCGAGTCGGTGAGAACCAGGGCCGCCGAGCGGGGTAGACGGTAGGCATGAGCAACGCATGGTGGGGTGTTGTCGGCGTGCTGGCCGTCCTGGCCGCGGCGACGGTCGTCGCAGCCGTGGTCGTCACCGTGCGGCTCTTCCGGGCCCGACGGCTGCTGCAGGACGTCGGCGTTCCGGGGAACAGCAAAGTGATGTTCTGGGGTGCTCTTCTCTACCTCCTCTCGCCCGTGGACCTGGTTCCCGACCCGGTCTACCTGGATGACATCGGATTTCTGCTGCTGGCCCTGCGCTCCCTGCACAAGGCCGCCGACGCGGCGGGCATGGCCCGCGAACGGGACGAGCGGAGGCCGGCACGCTGACCACCGGATCTCCTGCGTCCGGTGTGCGGCGTGGGCCACCACCGCGTCGTTCGTGTACGGGTCACCTTCACGGTGACACCGCGCTGATCAACCGCAGTGGCCGTCGGGTCGCGGGGGTGGGCGGCGGCGAAGTGCTCCCGGGGGTCCCGTGCAGGACGGCACCGAGCTCAGCGGTGGACCACGACCGCAGGACGAGACGGTCGGTGAACGAAAGCGGCGCAGTTCTTCCGTTCGACGCCACGGTTTCCTTCTCCCCGGGTGGAGTCGGCCCGGTTACCAGACGACCGGGCCGGCCGTGTCGAAGAAGCCGCCGGTCGGGCCGTCGGCTCCGATGGCGGCCATGCGGACGATGATCTCCGCGCCCTCCTCGACGCTGTTGGTGCCCCGGTGGCCGTTGAGGTCGGTGGCGGTGTAGCCGGGGTCGACAGCGTTGAACCGAATGGCGGGGTACGCCTTGGCGTACTGCGAGGTGACCATGACCAGCGCCGTCTTGGAGGAGTTGTAGTCCAGCAGCGCCACCTGGAACTCGACGCGGCCCGGGTCGGCGGTCGCCGCCACAGAGCCCAGACCGCTGCTGACATTGACGACGACGGCGGCGTCGCCGGCCTTCAGGAGCGGCAGGAAGGCATGCGTGACACGCACGACGCCGAAGACATTCGTGTCGTAAGTGGTCTGCATGTCGGCCCCCGTGACCTCACCGACCGGCTTGCCCGCGCCCCCGATCCCGGCGTTGTTGACCAGGACATCGAGGCGGCCGGCGTCCTCGCGGACGAATGCGGCGGCAGCCTTGACGGAGTCCTCGTCGGTGACGTCGATCTGGACGAAGCGGGCGCCGAGTCTCGCGGCCGCCGCCTGACCGCGCTGGGCATCGCGTGCCCCGACGTAGACGGTGTGCCCGGTCTCAACCAGGCGGCGGGCCGTCTCGAATCCGAGGCCCTTGTTCGCTCCGGTGATCAGTGTGGTGGTCATGCGCTCACTCCGGTGATCGGTGGGTCGGTGATGCCTCCACCCTCATCGCGCCGCGTACCGACAGGCAGTACCCGCATGTGCCTGTGGACTGCCAGTACCAGGTTGTCCGGGCGCGAGGCCGGATACTGGGAGCATGAGTGAATCCAGGGCACTGGGCAGGGCACTGCGCGGCTGGCGCGACCGCACGGCCCCCGCCGCGGTCGGACTGCCCGCCGGCGGAGTACGGCGCGCCGCCGGACTGCGACGCGAGGAACTGGCGCAGCTCGCCGACCTGTCGGTGGACTACATCGTCCGCCTGGAACAGGGCCGGGCCACCTCCCCGTCCCCGCAGGTACTGTCCGCGCTGGCCCGCGCCCTGCGGCTGTCGACGGCCGAGCGCGAGCACCTGTATCTGCTCGCGGGCCAAGCGGTGCCGGGCCCCGGGCAGCTGTCGGCCCACATCCCGCCAGGGGTCCGAAGGCTGCTCGACCAGTTGGACGGCGCACCGCTCAGCGTGCATGACGCGGCCTGGAACCTGATCCTGTGGAACCCGTTGTGGGCCGCCCTGTTCGGGGACGCGTCCGCTCAGCGCGGACGCGAGCGCAACATCGTCTGGCGCCACTTCGCCGGCCTGCCCGGCCGGGTCAGCCACACCCCCGGGCAGGAGGCCCGCTTCGAGGCGGCCGTGGTCGCCGATCTCAGAGCGGCGACCGCCCGCTACCCCACCGATGCCGGCCTGCGCTCCCTGATCAGGGAACTGCGGGCCACTAGCACCGACTTCGCACGCCTGTGGGACACCGGGATCGTGGGAGTCCACGAGACGGACACCAAAACAGTCCACCACCCCGATGCCGGAATACTCACCCTCGACTGTGACGTCCTCATGGTTCCCGGCAGCGATCTACGCATCGTCGCCTGCACCGCCGCCCCGGACAGCGACGCCTCCGAACGCCTGAGGCTCCTCGACGTCATCGGCACCCAGGCCATGACCGAGTACAGCACCCCGGCGTAGCAGTCAGCCGCGCCGCACACGACGCCCACGGCGACCTGGGGCAGCAGCGTCGGCGGCAGGTTCCGGTGGTGCGGTGGCCGACGGCTGGACGGTGGCGGCTTCGAGCATCTCCGGCTCGTGCAGAGTGCGCGGGAGAAGCCGGCCGAGGGCGGGCAGCGCGATCAGCGGTGCGAGGGCGGTCTGCAGGGAGGTGGCATCGGCGATGGCACCGACGAGCGGGCTGGCGATGCCGCCGATGCTGACGGTCAGGCCCAAGGTGACGCCGCTGGCGGTGCCCACGCGCCGTGGCAGATAGTCCTGGCCGAGGGCAGCAGCATCCCGTGAAGACCTGGCTGAGGTTCTGCGGGGGCAGGCAGACCGTGGGCACCCTCCCGCAGCGCCGACACCACGGCGCTCAGCTTTCCTGAACTGCCCCAGCCGAACTCGGCCCCCGCGAGGGCGACGGTGACAGGGGCGTGGCCCGGCGCCGGGCCGGGCGAGCCGACGGCTGGGGGGAGGTGCGGCGATCGGCGGCAACGGCGCGGGCAAGGGCACCCTCCTGCGGATACTCGCGGGGGCGCTGCCCGTCCAGCGTCGGCCTTCTGCCGCGTCCTCGGGCATCGGGCCCGGTGAAGCCCGAGGCTAGAATCGTGTCATGATCATGCCGGTGTTCTTCATGCTCCTCGGGGTCGCAGCGACCGCCTTCGGTATCAGCTGTGTCCTCAACATCCGGGGCATCTCCTCAGCGCTGTCCCAGCAAGCGAAGGCTCGCAGTGAACGGGTCTACAGGGGACTCGGGGGCCAGGGCACCATCGGAGGATTCGACGGCCTGGGAACGCCGGCCGGTCTTGCCGCCGGTACCAGCATTCTTCGGTACCGCGTCCTTGGCGCACTGCTCACCCTGGTCGGCCCCATTCTGTGCTTCGCGTCCTACATGATCCTCAGCCACTAGCAGGCCGGACCTGGAAGGGGGCAATAGCCTCCCCGTAGGGTGATCAACGATTCGGGCGGCCTCGCCCACAGGTACGTGGCGATGCGGCCCGTCCCCGGAGCTGACAATCGCCGGAGACAACCGCAGACAACCGGAGACCCGGCGCGATACCCGGCCCCGTCGCCGAACGCGCGGCGTGGCTCGGGTGAATTCCTTCACGGGCGCTCCGAGCGGCTCCCCGACGGGCTTCCCGGTCTGGCCGACTCCGACCGAGGACTGCTCGTTCTGCCCAAGGAATGCGATGTGGACGGGCGCCCGGCGGCGGTGACGCTCCGTACCCACAGCACCCGGGTCTCCCCGTCCGGCACCTCGCACCGTGCCGTCGCCACGCTCGACACGCGCGACGTCGCGAAGATGCTCCTCGCCGCGGCCGGTCGGGGGATGCGGAAGGCCGGGTGCGTACCTGCCGCGGCTCCGCGGCTCTCCTCACCCTTCCCTGGCCGGCTCCCTGTCCGGAGCCGGACCGGCGGCGACAAGCACGTGCAGATCCGTCACGTGCAGATCTGTTCGGTGACCATCGAGGTGCGGGGCGGAGAACCGACGCTCGCCGGGCGGTTCGTGATGGTGAGCGGGCTGCCGCGGCTCGAGGCGCTGTTCGACGGCATGACCGGCGAGGCCCCGTCCGCCGCCGCCTGGCGTGGCAAAGGGCGGCTCGGCCCCGAGCGCGCTGTCGTGCGCGCCGACTGCGGCGGCGCCGGGGCCGTCTTCTTCCAGCGGCCGGGTGAAGGGATGCAACGGGCGGCCTCGCCCGGGCCGGAGCGGGCCTTTGCGAACGGGGTCGACGCAGGGACCCGGCGGGCCGTGTGCACGCCGGTGGCCCCGGCCAACGCAGGGACCCGGCCGACCGACCGCCCCGGTAGGCGACGCCTACCGCCGCCAGATGAAGCGGCAGCGGCTCGGATGCCGATGTCCCACCACCGTCCCGGTCTGCCGCTGCACCACTCCTCGATCAGCCCTCGGCCTCGGTCTGTCGTCCCGGCGCCGGGTTGTCGAACGTCGACGGACTGCGTACCTGGGCTTGGCGGGGAAGAGCCAACGCTGAGCCCGTGTGCAACGTGATGCGTACCGGCATGAGGCCGGTGGCATCGGCCGGCATCTCCCCGGTGCCGGGATTACGGGCGTAGCGCGGGTGGGCACCTCCGCTGATCTGCAGGCGAATGCGGTGGCCGGTGGCGAAGCGGTGGGCGGTGGAGCTCATCGGCACGCTGACCTCCGAGGCTGCCTGCCCAGCAGTCCGCAGCCGAGCCAGCCCGTCGCAGACATTGGTGGAACGGCCTTGTGCGTCCACATCGCACAGGCGGGCGAAGACGTCGGCGTATCCGGTGTCCGTGGAGACGCGCAGCCGTGCGGAGACCGGGCCGAGGATGTCGACGGGCTCGGTCAGTGGCAAACCGGTGAACGTCAGGACGTCCTGTCGTGTCTCCAGGGCGCTGTTGTCGCGGGGCCCGCCGGCGCGTGAGAGCAGAGGCCCGCCCAGGGACGGGGTGGGGTCGGCCGGGTCGTAGCGGAAGGACGCCAGCGGTGCGGAGCCCGCGGGGATTTGCTGGGTGAGACGCCCGTCCGGGGTGGGGAACCAGGAAGCCGTGCCCGGGGACAGCGGCCAGTCGTCGAGGTCCCGCCACGCCTGTTCGCCGCCGACGTGCACGCGCACTCCGGTGGGGCGCAGGCCGGAGGGGTCGTCGCACAGGTGCGCGCGCAGCCATGCGAGGCTCTCGGCGAACACCTCGGGCCAGCCCTGCTGGAGCGCGGAGGTGTGTGTCCAGGGGCCGACGAGCAAGGAGGTCTCGCATCCGGCCCGACGCAGCCGGCCGTACTGCTCGAAGGTCTGGTCGGCCAGCGCGTCATGCCATCCGGTGATCAAACTGGTGGGCACGCCCAGCCGCTCCGCTGCCTTCCCCAGGGACGCGCCGTGCCAGTACGGGTCGGCGGCGTCCGGGTGCGTCATCACGCCGTCCAGCCAGGGCACCTCCCCAAGGGCGGACACGTACGCCCCGCGCAGCGGTTGCGCGGTGGTGATCTCGCTCAGACGGCGCTGCAGGCGCAGCATCGCCCTCACGAACGGCACCATCCCCTGATGCTGGTACGTCATGCCGACGCCGACGGTGAGGGCGTTCTCCAGGCGAAGCGCACCGCCCGTGTGGAAGAGGGCATGGGGATCGTGCAGGCCGACCTGCACCACCATCGCCTTCAGTTCCGGCGGCGGGTCGAGGGCGAGCGCCCATTGCGTGTAGCCCAGGTAGCTGGGGCCGACCGTGCCCAGTGTTCCGTTGAACCAGGGCTGCTTCCGCAGCCAGGACACCGTCGCCCGGCCGTCGGCGGCCTCGTTGCGCCACAGGTCGAACCGACCGCCCGATCCGCCGGTGCCGCGGCAGCTCTGCAGGACCACGTGGAAGCCGTGTTCGGCGAAGAGCATGCCGTACATGGGTGACCACGGCAGGCCCCTGCCGTAGGGCGAGCGCACGAGAAGGGTGGGGAAGTCGCCCTCGGCGCGCGGGAAGTAGTGGTCCGTGAGCAAGGGGCTGCCGTCGGCGGCCGGTACCACGAGACCCGGTTCCCAGCCGGCTTCGTGCCGCTTGGCCGGGAGGCCGCGCCACGTCGCCCTCATCATCCGTGAGGACAGCGGCGGCCTGCCGGCCGGTGTGGGCCGGTCGTGCTTCGATGCGACGTCGTGCGTGTGCGCTGTCATGGTCCCCCTCCAGTGTTTACGTACAGTGTACGAGAATAGGGGATGCTTGGATGGTCCCGGCAACCCCCGACGGCCAGGAGAGGAACAGGTAGGAACGTGACCCGTCGCGACGGGACCGGCGCCACAGGCGTCGATCCCCAACAGCTCTGGCTGAGCCCCGGCCAGTCCGGCAGAGGGCGCAAACCCTCCTTCAGCCGCGAGGAGATCACGGCCGCAGCGGTCGCCCTGGCGGACGCCGAGGGGCTGGAGGCGGTCACCATGCGGCGGGTCGCCTCCCGGGTCGGGGCCGGCGTCATGTCGCTCTACAGCTACGCCCCCGACAAGGAGACGCTGCTGGAGCTGATGGTCGATCGCGTCAGCGGCGAACTTCCGACGGCAGATCCATTCACCGGCGACTGGCGTACCGATCTGAAGGCCATCGGCCACCACCAGCGCGCCCTCATGCTCCGCCACCCCTGGCTCCCCGCCGCGCTGCACGCCCGCCGAACACTGGGCCCGCACACGCTGGCCTTCCTGGAGCGCGCACTCGCCGCCCTGCGGCCCACCCGCCTGGACGGCGCCGCGAAACTGGAGGTCTTCGCCCAGCTCACCGGATTCGTCGCTGCGCACGTCGCCCACGAGATCGCGCAGGCCACAGCCGCACAATCACCCGACCGGGCCGCAGCCGAAGCCCGCTACCTCGCTGCTGTCGCCGCGGACGGCCACCACCCGGAGCTCGCCGAAGCGCTCTCCGCGCCCGGACGCCCCCTCAACCCCGAGGCTACGTTCACCCGATTCCTCAACCGCCTGATCGACGGTCTCGACACCGACTGACTCCGCCCGCGCCCCCGCCCCCGCCACAGGCATGCATCGAAAACACCCGGGACGGCCGTAGCGGGAGTCAGGTCGCGATCCCAGGGGTCGGCTCCGGCCGGATAGCCGCCGGGGCGGGGGTGTTGCTGCCCAGGGGAGTTGCGTAACCGGTAACGGTCGTCAGAGATGCCTCATGACCGTCCGGCCACCACGGGAACGGCCCAGGAACACTTGCCCCATCCCTCCGCCACCCAGGCGCGCCAGCGGACGGTACGGGCCCGGCCTCGCGTGGATCAGTGGGCAGCAAAGGCCTCATCAGGCTGTGCCCCCCCGTTGATACGGCACGTAATCGCTGTCCCAGATGCTTGCAACAACAGACCTGATTGCGCAGCAGCATGACGTGCCAGCGGCTGCAACAGCCGTCAGAGTAGGGGTGGTTCACTGCTGTATCCCACCGCCTTGGCAGGGCATTCGGTGTCGGCGCGCGATGGGCTCCGCTCGCCCTTGACCGTGCCGGTATCAGGTCATGCCTTTCTGACGACGCTGGACTTGAGCTGCATGGCACCGAAGCCGTCGATCTTGCAGTCGATGTCGTGGCCGTCCACGCCTTCCATGAGGCGGATATTGCGCACCTTGGTACCCGCCTTGATTCCGGTCGGACTGCCCTTGACCTTCAAGCTCTTGATCACTGTGACCGTGTCGCCGTCGGCGAGTACATTGCCGACCGAATCCCTGATCACACCGCCCCCGGCGTCGCTCACCGGCTCCGCGGACGAGAGTGACCACTCATGCCCACATTCCGGGCAAATCAGGAGTGCGCCCATTTCGTAGGTGTACGCACTGGAGCACTGGGGGCACGACGGCAAGGTTTCGTTCATCCGAAGAGTGTAAGAGCCCCGCCGACGGCCGGACGGCACTCCCCGCAGCGGGGGTGTCCGGCTCGACGGCAGTCGCCAGGTGTCCTGGGCCGCCCCCCGGCGCCTGAGCCGCTCGACGACGTGGGCGCCAGCAATGAGCAGGTGATCTCCGTCGGCCTCCGTCGGCCTTTGGGTCGGCTGGTCCGACCGGACCGGCTGACGGTTCAAGATCTCAGGCGCGCGCATAGGGGCCGGTCAGCAGGGTCTTGGGTGGCCTGGCTAGCATGATCGCGAACGTATCTCTGATGTGTTCGCGACAATCAACGTTCGCCCGACAGGGCACTCAGGAGGGAGACTTCCTTGAAGCTCACCGCGTTGCGCCAGGCCGTAACGGCGTCTGTGGCCACTGCTTTCCTCGTCGGCGGGATGGTGACCGCCACCACTACCCCCGCGTCCGCCGCCGGCGGAAACTACAGCTGCGGCAACTGGAAGCAGACGGTCCACTCCTGGAGCGCGTCCTGCACCGTCAAGAGCGGTCAAGCGCGCTCGATCACCGACTGCAGCAACGGCAAGACGATCTACGGCAAGTGGGTGGGCCGCGGACAGTGGAGGTTCGGGGGTGAGTGCGGCATCTACTTCGTGGTCGCCCAGGACACCCGAGGACGCGGCTAGCGCCACATGACGCGAGGGCCCGCCGAGTCGTCGGCGGGCCCTCGCGTCGTACGCGGAGGCCCTGGCCGGTGGGGGAGAGTGCCCGCACCACGACGCCTGCCCGGATGCGAGGCGAGCAGGGGGCCGCCTGGCAGCACGTTCAGCGCGTTGCCCCTACCCGGCTCCGGGACCGGGGCGCGCGGGCGCACGTAGGGAGCAGCGGCGTCCGGGCGCGCCGGCCGGTGGGAGAGGGCCTTCCGCAACCGGCACCCTGCAGAGCCGTTAGGGAATGTCGTAGACGGTGGTGGCGATTCCGCGCGTCGCGAGGTGGGTGATGAGCAGCGGTTCGATGCGGTCCCAGGTGCCGCCGGCGAGGCCGCATCCGATGCGGGGCAGGTGTGCGGACGCTCCCAGGCGGGTGCAGTGCGTGACGAGCGTCGTCAGCGCGGCGGTGATCGCCTCGTAGCGGATCGGGGCATCGGTTCGGCCACGACGGGCGATCCCGTGCTGTCCGATCATGTTCGCCACCCATATGCCGTCCTCGACGGGCACCAGCTGAACCGCGCCCAGGGCGAAGTCGTTGCCCGGGCGGCCGCGTTCGCGGTACCAGGCCCGGTAGGCAGCCTCGGGAGCCTGCCAGCGCCGGGAGACGGCGGTGACGAAGCCGCGCCCCCACCCGCCGGAGTCGTTGCAGACATGCGCGATCACCTTCGGGCCGCTGCTGCCTGCCGGTGCGGTGGCGTCGCCCACCGCGTACTGCACCATGCTGATCATGAGCCCACCGTACGAGCCCCCACTGACACCCGGGAGGGACGGCGCGCCCCTGCCCAGGCCGGGCAGGGAGCCAAAGCCTGTCCGACGGCTCGCGCGACCAGGCGCCTCCGAAGGCCGCCCGGTCGCCCGACCCGCCGGGCAAGCGCCGCGGGTGGCCGGTCCTCGAGCCGCGCGGAGTGCGCGCCCGGTTCGCGTGCGTCATCGGCGCCCGGGGGCGGTCGCGGTGGAGGCCGACCTCCGTCATCGCGCGAGGCGTCCAGCGCGGCGGCGGTGTCCGCACCGTGGCACGTCGTTCCGATCATGTCGCCGGTCCCGCAGCCGCTCGCGCCATGGAAACTGCCTGGAGCTCGTAACACGATCACGCTGACCGCTGCCGGTCGAGCGTGACCGGTTACGCGCCCCCACCAGTCAACTGTTCCTGTTCCCGCGCGAGGCCGGCCGACTTTTCCGCGCGAGGCCGATGGACAGCGGTGACTGTGCCCACGCGGCTGCGCATCGCTGGTCTACGCTTTACGGAGCCGGTCGATGACGCCGTTGATGTCACGCTCGAGCAGATGGCGGCGGACGAAGTGTCCGCCGGGCTCTTCGTACGACTCGTGCGGGATGCCGACGCTGTCAAGACGGGCCCGGAACTCCCGCTGGCCTGCCAGGACATGGGTCTCGTTGAGCGAGTCGAACGGGTTGGTCGGGTCGGGACTGGTACCGGCGACCAGGAAGATCCGCTTGTTCCGGTAGCTGTCGATGCGCTCCATCGGGTTGTCGGCGCTGACCCTGGCCTGGTCCCAGAACGGCACTCCGTAGATCGTGCCGCCGGCCAGCTCCACGGCCGCGGAGGACACGTTGGCCCAATGGACGACTGCGTTGTTGTCGCGGCGCAGGCTGGCCGGGCCGGAATGGGCGCTCACCGAGGCGAAGTGGCCGTAGTACTTGGCCGCGTACTTCAGCGCGCCGAAGCCGCCCATCGAGAACCCTGAGACGGCACGGCCGTCGTACTCGGCGTACGTCCGGAAATTCGCCTCGATCCACGGGAGCAGCTGGCCGATATGGAAGGTCTCCCAGTTCCGGGGGCCGGTGTTGGAGTTGACGGGGTTGGAGTACCAGCCCGCGCGTCCGCCGTCGGGCATCACAACGATGACCGGCTTTCCAGCGGTCAAGTCGCGGATGGCGTGCAGGCGGTCAAAGGTGATGAAGTCCTCGTTTCCTCCGTGGAAGAGATAGAGGACAGGGTAGGTGCGTCCGCTGGTGTGGTAGTCGTCAGGGAGCAGGACGTTGACGCCGGGATCCCAGCCGATCGCGTCGGTCGCGAACCGGTAGTACCACATGCGGGGGTCGCTCTCGTTGCGGTCCTTGATGCGCAGCCCGAAGCCGTCGTCGGCTGCACTGGCCGCCGACGCTGCCGCAAGAATGCCGCCGCCGCCAAGAGCCATCGCCGCGGAGATTCCGCCGACGGACTTCAAGACACTTCGGCGCGTGAGGCGGTGCTCGCTCAACATGACCTCCTGGTCGGGAAGTGGCACAAATTGATTGCAGGGCATCGAGCGGTCTCGGCACGCGCTCCTCCGGCTGGAGGGACGGGCAGGTCGCGAGGCGAAGACGAAACTGCTGACTCCTGCGCAACGCTAGCCACAGCGGATGAAATCTTGATGAGACAAAACCCGGCACGGGGTGTGAACACCCTTTGGCGCGGGAGATTTGAGGTCATCTCGATTGGCGGGCAGAGGCGGATGCTGTCCGCGACATGCCGGAGGCGGGAGCAATCCGTGTGCGCCGGTTGATCGGCGTGGGGGAGACTGCGTGGATGAGTTCCGAAGCCCTCCAGACGCCGCAGATGCGGGCCCTTCGCCATATCGCGGAGCTGTCGTCCGGTCCCCCGATGGATCCGGTATTGCGGGTGACCCTCAATTTCCACCCGGATCGTCCGGTGCACGGCAAGCCGATCCTGGACGCCCTGGCCGACGACGGCGTCTACCGCTCGCAGTTCGTCACGGGGACAAGCAACGGCGGCCTGACCGCCCACCCCGGCGGAGACCGGTGGCGCTGGGAGAGCCGGATCTTCAACCGGGCCTACGACGCGCCCGCTCATGAGCGGCCCGTCTACGGAGCACTGAACTTCCGCCACAAATCGGTCGGCGCAGCACCGCGGTTCGGCTCCGCCCACTTCCGGCTGACCGCCCGGACGCAGGCGCGGACCACGTTCTGCTACCCGGACAGCTTTCTGGAACCATCAGACTTCGGTGTCGCAGCCCGCATGGGGCTCATCAAACTCGCCCAGGCCGATGGGCAGGACGCCCTCGACGACTATATCGAGGCACAGGTGCACGGGCCGGTCCGCTTGGACCGCGATGTGGAGGCACTGGTCTTGGATCCCTGCTTTCAGGGAACGGTCGTCGAGGACGCTGCCCTGCGTCTTCCCTGTCCTGTGGAATGGCACCCCGGCTTCCGGCTCACGGTCGACGAGCTGCGCCGTCACCCCGGCTACCGCGGCCAGGAGCACGTCGACTTGGGCACGCAGATCGCTGTCGAGGGCCGGCTCGATCCTCGCATCCTCGGAGAAGCCGCACGCACCAACCGTTACGACCCGCAGGCGGTCAAAAGGGTGTGGCACTACCTGGCACGTTTCGGGACACCACGGCAGTCCCCCGACGAACAGATGGGCCCGGTACCGGTGAAGGGCGTAGCACTCGATAGCCCTTGCTGAGGAACTGGCGCCGGAGAGGCTATGACCGTTGTTCCGGGCTGGGAGGCCGCCAGCCACGACGCGACCGTAGGCGGCGGCCGCGAGCGAGCGGACGACCGCGCGATACTCGCCGCGGTCACCGGACCTGCACGACAGCCGGGGTCTGGAACCCCTCGTCCGCGGCATCACGTTCACCGCCCCCGGCGCCAGGCGTGCGTGGGCGGTCCAGGGGAAGGGCATCCAGCAGTACTTTGCTCTTCCGCAGCTGCGCTTCCTCAGCCGAACGGCGCCTCCGGCATCACCGCAACGTGATCTCCTCGCCGATTGTCCGCTCGCGGGCAGCGGTGACGACCAGGGCCGCAGCTACTGCGTCCTGCACTGCCACACCCACCGACTTGTACAGGGTGATCTGGTCGGGCGAGGTGCGGCCCGGTTTCGTGCCGGAGATGATTTCGCCCAGCTCGGCGTGCACGTGCTCGGCCGTGATGAGGCCGTCGCGGATCGGGCTCAGCAGGTCGTTGCTGCCGGCGGGAAAAGGGGCCAGCGCGGCCTGGCGGGATTCGACGCACACCAGGGCCCGGGTGATCGTGGCGTCGTCGATCTCGCGGCCTGCCGGGTTGTACCCCACCGAAGTGATGTGCACCCCGGATGCCAGCCAGGGGTGCCGGATCACAGGTTCGGGGGAGTGGGTGGTCGCGGCGGCGATGTCCGAGCCGTCGAGCGCCTCGGCGTAGGTGGGCACCGCACGGACGTCGGGCTCCAGAACGGACGACAGCTCTTCGGCCAGGGCGGCCGCTTTGGCCGGATCCCGGCCGGCCACCCGGATCTGCCGGATCGGACGGACCCGGCAGATCGCGCGGGCGTGGGACCGGGCCTGTACACCCGTGCCCAGGACCGCCAGCACCGTGGCGTCCTCGCGCGCCAGCAGCCGCACGGACAATGCGGAGCAGGCGGCGGTCCGCGCCGCGGTGATGGCCGTACCGTCCAGTAACGCCGCGGGCTCGCCGGTGACCGGGTCGAACACCACGATGAGCGCTTGGTGGGTCGGCAGCGGTGTCCCTGCGTTGTGCGGGAAGAGGGACACCAGTTTGCTCATCAGTACGGCGGCCGACGGCACATAGCCGGGCATGGCCGCCAGGAGCCCCTCCCGTTCGGGCACCAGTGCGGCGACGCGGTCGGGGGCCGAGGCGCGGCCCGCGCTGAGATCGGCCATAGCCGTGGCCAGGGCATCGATCAGCGCGTCCAGGTCGAGCAGGGCTTCGACCTGCGAGCGCCCGAGAACCAGCATCCGCCGTACCTTTCCGAAGGCCGTCGTCCGGTGGACGGCCGACTGGTTGAAACTTTGCCCCGCGGCCTCTTCGCCGTCGGCTGCGGGATGTTGCTCTCTTCTGAGCACATGAGCACATGCGCACGTTCATTCGTACACGCCTGAGCGCAGCCGGATGCGGCGCATGCACAATGTCGAGTCGTTCTGCGGCGATTGTCAGGGCCCGCTCAGGGCCCGCGGCTCCAGGCGAAGATCCCGAACTCGCACGCCGACACCGGCAGGCCGCCATGGAGGTCGCCATGGAGGTCGCCACGTTCTGCCCACCGTCCCCCGCGAAGCACACGACCCGCTGGAGCAGCACCACGCACCCTCACCGGCTCGGCCTCCCTCGCACCCGCACCCGGGACAAGCGCTCACGACCAGATGCCGGGCCCGCCTCCACGCCAGTCGATCACGTCCGGATCGTCGAGCCGCACATCATCACCACTGATCCCGGCCCGCACGAGAAACTCCAGCAGATCGACCACCCCGTACGCCACGCCCAGTACCTCCGCACCGATGCTCACCCTACGGCCGCCCGACGGCGCCGGCGGGTGTACCACGATCCGCGGAAGTCCGGACACATATCCAGCCTGCGCCCGGAACGCCTCGGATGCATCCGGACCAGGCGCCAAGCGGTCATCACGACGGCCGGTCGGTACCGGCGCCCGCCCTGGGCCGCCCCAGGCAGCTGGGCCGCCCCAGGCAGAGCGAGGACTTCCGCCGGTGGTGGGCCGAGCACCCTGTCCAGAACAAGACCTCCGGCATCAAACGGTTCCGCTACCCGGTCGTCGGCGACCTGGAGCTCACTTACGAGACCCTGCGGGCCGTGGACGATCGGGCCAGGCCCTGATCACCTACGCCGCCGCATCCCACTTCCCCCTGCCACGACGCCCTGCACATGCTGCCGGCCCGGGCCGCCCCGACCTTCACCACTGCCCCCGCACACCGCTGCCCGCCGGCGGCAGGGGCGCGACGGCTGAGAGGGAGTTCAGTACCGTTTCGGGCTGCCGCGAGAGTTCTCGGCCGGAGGCCTTGCGCGGCCTTGCCGGGGCCGGCGGGTCAGTCATTACGGCCTACGGGTTGGTGGTCACCTCGAAGCCCGCGCCGTAGACGTCGTGGGCGGGTTCGGCTGCCTCGCGAGCCCGCAGATCGGCGAGGATGTTCGCCGAGCTGGTGTACGCGAAGGGCGGCAACTCCAGGGTCACCGCCTTGGTAATGCCGGCCCAGGGGCCCGAGGCCTGGAAGCCGTTGCCCGTGGACGGGAGTTCGCTGCCCGGTACGTGCCAAATCACCGGCCCTCCCGAGTCACCCGCCTTGTTTGGGGCCGGCGCCCGGTAGACGCCGTTGGAGTTACTCATGACGGTTCCGTACCACACGCCCGTCTGGCCCGACGTGATGATCTCGTTCTTGCCGGTGGCGAGCAGCCGCTCGTTGTCGAGCGCGGGGTTCAGGGCGTTCGGGCTGACCCGGCCACCGGGGACCTTCAGCTCGCCGGTCTGCTTCAGGTAGGGCCCCTGCGCGGAGAGCGTCACCTGCGGGACCAGCTCGATGACCATGTAATCCTTGGTCAGGTGGCCCGTCTGTGAACCCTCGGGGTCCTTGAAGTACCGCACGTGGCCAATCGGGCCGAACGCAACGTCCTTCCGGTCGTAGATGGGGGCGATGTTCTCGTGGATGTCGCGGTCCGCGTACTCCGGGGAGCGAAGGCAGTGGCCCGCCGAAATGGCTATTTTGCGCTGGTGATCGTCCGTGCCCACCGCCCCGAGCGTGCAGAAGGCGTTGGGCGTGTCCGGGCTGAAGATGATCTGCATACCGTTGTGGACGCGCTTCCCCGGATCGGCCGGGGTCAGCTGGGCAGCGGCAGCCTGTGCGGTACCCACGCCCAACACTCCGGCGAGCGTCAGGGCCAAGGTGAGGGCCCTTAATCTCTTGATCATGCAAGGTTCCCATCTGTCGGGTGCGAGAGTGCCTTGAGTGCCCTGAGTTGGGCAAGTGGCCCATGATGACAGCGGTGTCGCCCTGCAGTCGATCCTCAACCAGCCGCAACTCGCCTCATAATTGGCCAATTTGCCTACGCGCCGCCGCAGGTCATCCCTGAACGCCGCCGGCATCAGCCGAGCGCATCAGCCGAGCGCATCAGCCGAGAGCATCGAGCAGTTCGCGCTCGCGCTGGGCACTGAGGCCGGCACGCCTTGTCCGGTCCAAGCCCTGCGCGCGTTCCCAGAGCAGGGTGTCGGCCAGCAGTTCCGCCCGGGGGCGGTGCCGCAGCCCCGCGGCACGCGCCGCGGAGCCGTTCCGGGCCGACCACCCTTGCCAGCCCGGCTCGACCAGCCACATCGGCAGCGACTCGGGCCCCATGTACTCGGCCACGCCGTTCGCGAGCAGCCATGCAGAGTCGACGGTGGCCACCGGCCCGGTGTGCCCGCCGACGGCGCGGGACAGCTCGATCCAGTCTTCGAAGGGAACAACCGGGCCGACCGCGTTGTACGTGCCGGTGGTCCCCGCCTCCGCGGCGTCGAGCAGCCAGGTGGTGAGGTCCCTGACGTCTACCACCTGTGTCGGCAAGGCCGGCGAATTCGGCACCAGCATCCGCCCCTGCGGATCCCTTGCGGCACGAGCCACCCAGTAGCCGGAGCGGCCGCTGTGATCTCCGGGGCCGCCGATGAGACCGGCGCGCACGATGACGAGCCGGTCGCCCACGGCGTCCGTCGACGCCTGCTCGCAGGCAACCTTCGCCTCGCCGTACAACTCACGGTCGACCTCGCTGCGATCGGCCGGAGGAAGGAGCGCAGCGGACTCGTCCGCGTCCAGCGCGGCGTGTGAGGCATAGGCGCTGACCGAGGAGATGTAGGCCCAGTGCTTCGCCCTGTCACCCAGCGCGTCGAGGGCCTCACGAACGAAGCCGGGCTGCCAGGACACCTCGATGACCGCATCCCATACGCGGTCGAGCAGCGGTTCGTATGCCGAAGGATCGCGCCGGTCGGCAGGCACCAGCACCGCTCCGTCCGCCACTTCTCCGCTCTCGCCGCGAGCGAGGCACGTCACCCGATGGCCACGCTCGATCGCCTGCCTCGACAGTTCCCGACCTACCCACGCTGTGCCGCCCAGAACGAGGATTTCCATCCCGGCACTCAAGCACCATACGCACCGAGCACCAATGTGGTTCGCGGAGAGCGGATCCCCGGCCCGGAGCCGCAAGGGTGCCCCCGGTTTGACCTTGACGATGCCCGGCAGTTCGTCGAACCACGACTTCACGTGGCTGTACGCGGGTTCGACCAGGAAACGAAACGGGGACGGTGCCCTGGCCGCCGATGCGGCAAAGTGGGCCAACGGTAGGGCAGATGGACGATCGGGGGCCCGTACGCCGTGGGCGTGCAGACGGTGTACGAGCGCGTCCCGCCACACCGGCCGGGACCGCTTCACGCCGGTCGCGCCCCGGCCCACGGCGACGCGCCCCGGCCCACGGCGACGCGCCCCGGCCCACGGCGACGGCACGCCGATGGCCGATGGCCGATCGCCGATCGCCGAACGCCGAGTGTCAGAGAGCCGGCTCCCGCTCCTCCCTCAGACGGACGCCAGCTGGCGTGTGAACGGCAGGCGCGCGTTGTCGAGCACGGCGTCCATACGGGCGACCTGGCCTTCGGTGAACATGAACATGGCCGCGTCGTCGGTGTAGTCCATGTAGTTCATGAACATGTCGCCGTCCGGACCGTTGAGACATGTCACGCGGGGGAATCGGGGGGACCCGGTATTGGGGCCGCCCTGGTTGGGAGTATCGGCGACGAAATCGCTCCCCGAGCAGCCCTGGTCGTCGTCGCCCCAGATATGCCGAAGGTTTAGCCAGTGACCGATTTCGTGCGTGGCCGTGCGGCCGCCGTTGAAGGGCGCGGTAGCCGTACCGTTGGTGCCGAACGCGGTGTAGGCGATGACCACACCGTCCGTGGCCGCGGCACCTCCCGGAAACTGCGCATAACCCAGGAGACCGCCGCGCAGCTGACAGACCCAGAGGTTGAGGTAGCTGTTCGACGGCCAGGCGTCATGGCCGCCGTCCGAAGTGAATTTGACCGTGTCATCAGTGCTGAAGCTCGGGATCGATGTCGGCGTGCGGGTGATACCGCTCGTGGGACTCCCGAGCGCGTCTGTTTGGGCGAGATGGAACTCGACGCGGGCATCAGCTGCCAGCGACTGCCATACCGCGGGTACTCGGCTGACGTCCGGGTTCTTCTTCCGGAAATCCCGGTTGAGGACGTCGATCTGACTGGCTATCTGGTCGTCGCTGATGTTCTGCGCGGGGGCGTTGTGCACGACGTGCACGACGACGGGGACATCGGTCACCCCCTGCCTGGCCACCGCCTCACGCCTTTGTTCGTAGGCGAACGCATGGTTCTCGATCAGCGTGCGATTCTCCGAGTATTCGGGGTTCTCGTCCAGGAGCCTGCGGTGGACCTCCATCGCGCCGCACCAGCGGCTGTAGTCGGAAGGGGAGGTGGTGCGAAGGCCGGGTTGCATACCAGGCATGCTGCGCCTCCTTCGAAATGTCGGCGGAATGCCGCTCGCGCGGCTCAGCAGCTCGGACTGTGAGGAGGGAAAGCCGTGAGAGAGAAAACGCACAGCTTGAGAGGGGAAACGCACCCTTCGAACGTGCGATGCGCTCGGCCCGAAAACCCATACACTTTAAGGGTAGGCTTACCTCAAGTTACCGGGCAAGTCTGGTTGGTTGCGGGTGATAACGGAAATGGTGCCGGATCATGGGTGAACCTTCCTCCAGCCTCTTCCAGAGCTGGGTGCACTCCTTTGAGGAAGATGCCGACGGCGCGGCGGTGTACCGGCCCGCCGACTACCCGTTCCCGCCCGCCCGGGGACGCCGCGGACTGGAGTTCGCCCGGGACGGCACGTTCATCGACCACCCCATCGGACGCGGCGACGCCCCCGATACGGTGCCCGGTCATTGGCAGCTCGCGGAAGGCCGCCTTCTGACCGTGTCGTTTCCCGCTGCTGAACGTCCGGACCGCAGGTGGGAGATCCTGCACTGCGACGAGCATGTCTTGAAGATCCGCCCGGCGCCGGATTAGTGGTGTGGACCCCCTCGGCATCGACGGCATGCCACGTCGGACGCCACAACACAGCTGCCCCACGATCAAGCGTGGGTCGTGGGTCGTGAGTCGTGGGTCATAGGTCATGGGTGAGAGAGCCAGCCGTCACCTGGTCACGGGCGGCCCAACGGCTGTGAGCACGGACCGGCGGGGCGGCGGCTTGGGTATGTTGTCCCGGTGCGGCAGATCGGGGAGTTCACCCTGGAACGGCGGCTGGGGGCCGGCGGGATGGGGGTGGTGTACCTGGCGTGCAGCCCTGCGGGGCGCCAGGTGGCGCTGAAGGTGATCCGCCCCGAGTACGCCGACGACCCGCACTTCCGGGCCCGGTTCCGGCGCGAGGTGGCGGCGGCCCGGAAGGTCAGCGGCGCGTTCACGGCGTCCGTGGTGGACGCGGCGCCGGACGGCGATCCGCCCTGGCTGGCCACCCAGTACGTACCCGGCGAGTCGCTGGCCGCGCGGGTGCGGACCGGCGGCCCGCTTCCCGTGGCGGACATCGCCCGGCTGGCCGGCCAGCTGGCGGAGGCCCTGCGCGACATTCACCGGCAGGGGATCGTGCACCGGGACCTGAAGCCGGGCAACGTCCTGCTGGCCGACGACGGCGCCCGGGTGATCGACTTCGGCATCGCCAAGGCCGTGGCGGAGAGCCGGGCACTGACGCGCAGCGGCAGCATGATCGGCACCCCGGCGTTCATGGCGCCCGAGCAGATGAACGGGCCGCATGGCATCTCCCCGGCGACGGACGTGTTCGCGCTGGGTTCCGTGCTGGCCTTCGCGGCCATCGGCCGCAGCCCCTTCCAGGATCCCGGGGCGGCGGGCGCGGAGCCGATCGCGGCCGCCTTCGCCGTGGTCCACAAGGAGCCCGACCTGACCGGCGTGCCCGGCCCATTGCGTGGGCTGATCACCCGCTGCCTGGCCAAGGACCCCGGCCGGCGGCCCTGCCTGGACGAGGTGCTGCGCCTGGCCGCCCGGGCCGGGGAGGGCGCGTGCGACCCCGGCCCGCCGCGCCGGGCGCGCGGCGGGCGGCGCGGTACGGCGCTGGCTGCCGGGCTGGCCCTGCTCGCAGCCCTGGTGGCCCAGGGCGACGCGCCGCGGTCTGCCGTGTCGCAGGGGGACACCGGCTGCGCCGACGGCCTGCGGAGCATCGGAAAGGGCCGAACGCGCACCTGCGTCGGCCTGCTGGCCGGCACCTCATCGCCGCCGGGCTCCGCAGGCTCCTCGCGTTCGTCCAGGACCCACGGCACCCCGGGCAGCAACCTGGTGCCGGTGCTGGAGCGGATCTACGCGGAGAACCGGCGTGTCGTCAAGGCAGCCGCCGAGCAGGGCGGGCGGCCGTTCGCGTCCATCGTGTACTTGACGCCGATCACCGCCGAGTACGACGGCACCAGCATGATGGAGAGCGTCCGGCACGACCTGGAGGGCGCGTATCTCGCCCAGCACCGGGCCAACCGCGACCCGGCCTCCAAGGCCAAAGCACACATCAGGCTGCTGTTCGCCCAGACCGGCGGCACCGCCGAGCAGCGGCAGTACACGGTCGGACAGGTGCTCGGCCGCCAGCGCGCCGAACGGATCGTGGCCGCAGTCGGCCTGGGCGGCAGCACGGCCTCCAGCCAGGACATGATCGGCGAGTTGACGGCCGGCGGCCTGCCCGCGTTCGGCTCGGTGCTCACCGCCGACTCCTGGGCGGGCACCCCCGGCCTGGTGCGGGTCGCACCCGCCAATGCCGACCAGGCCGCCGCGGCCGTGCGGTTCCTGTCGACGGGCGAACACGCCGCCGCCCGTGTCCTGCTCGTGCAGGACGTCGCCGCGGGGGACCAGTACACCAGCACCCTGGCCACGCAGTTCCGCGCCCGCGTGCCGGCCGACCGTCTGGTCGGCGGCGAGCCGAAACTGTTCGACTCCTCGCAGCCCGGCCAGGCCGACACCTTCCGCGCCCAGCTCGCCGAGCTGTGCGCCGCGGGGCCCGACGTCGTCTACTTCGCGGGCCGTGGCACCTCACTGCCCGCCTTCCTGACCGCGCTCGCCGACCGCCCGTGCCGGGACCGCCCGCTGACTGTGCTCTCGGGAGATGACACCACGCAGGTCACGCGCACCGACGGCTTCGGTCCCAAGGAGCTGGCCGTGATGCTGCGCACGGGCCGGATCGACCTCGTCTACACCGGGCTGGCCCACCCGGGTGCCTGGGAGGCGGCCCCCGAGGCGTTCGCCCCGGAGGCCGTCGCCCCGTTCCGCAACGGCACTTTCGCCGCAGCCTTCCCGGACAGTGACCTGGAGGACGGTCGGGCGATCATGATGTACGACGCCCTGCTGACCGCCACTCGGGCCATCGGGAACACCCCGGCGGTGTCCGACCCCACCGCCACCGACGTCTACCGGACGCTGTCCGTGCTGCGCGAGGGAAAGGGGCTGCCGGGCGCGAGCGGCTGGATCACCATCGGCGGCGACGGCGGCCCGCAGGACAAGGCCATTCCCGTCGTCCGGATCGAGCCCGGCGGCCGGACCACCACCATCGTGGTCACCTCGGCCGACGGCACCCCCTACGTCCCGGCCACGGTGTGATGCGGGTGTCGTGGTGGTGGGTGGGGGCGGGGGCCGGAGGGTGGGGCGATCGCGAGGCGCCTGCCAAGGTGATGAACGGTCGCCGCCTTGGCTTGCCGCGAATCCGGCCGCCTCTCCTGCCACGCCCGCCGGCCCTGCACGGACGGCTGCCCGGGCTCCCCTGCCGAGGCTGGTACGGCTTACATAAGGTGACCCGCATGAGGAGACACATCGCGTTCGAACGTCTGCACAACTTCCGTGATCTGGGCGGCTATCGGACCGCTGACGGCCGCACCGTGCGCTGGGGCCGGCTGTTCCGCTCCGACTCGCTGGGCAAGCTGCAGGGCCAGGACCGGGACCGCTTCCTCGCCCTGGGCATCCGCACCGTGATCGACCTTCGGTATCCCTGGGAGATCGAACGCAGCGGACGTGTCCCGCACCACCAGGGGCTGGCCTACCACAATCTGAGCACCGAGCACCGGCCGTACGACCAGGCGGGCCTGGACCCGGACGTCGAGCCCGCGCGTTTCCTGGCCGACAAGTACAGCGAGGTCGCCCACGACGGCGTCAAGGAGCTCCGGCGCGCGCTGGAGATCATCGCCGAGGACACCGCTCCCCTGGTCTTCCACTGTCACTCCGGCAAGGACCGCACCGGCCTGCTGGCCATGCTCGTCCTCGCCCTGATCGGGGTGCACCAGGACGACATCGTCGCCGATTTCACTCTGACCGGGCTGGCCACGGAGCGCCTGGTCGCCGAGTGGCACGCCGATCACCCCGACCTGACCCTCAAGTGGCCCGCCTACGGCCGCGCCCCCGCTGGGATCATGCGGCTCTTCCTGGCCGACGTGATCACGCGGTACGGGTCGGTGCACGGCTACGCCGCCGAGCGGCTCGGTGTCGACGATGACCTGGTGGCGGCACTTCGCAGGCAGCTACTGCAGCCCTGAGCCCGTCCCCGTCGCCGCTGGATTGCTGCCGACCCGGCAGCATGACCGCGAAGCTCATCAGCTTCGGCAGGTCAGGCTCCGCCCACTGGTGGGTGGGCGGAGCATGTCGTTCTACCGTCCTGTGTCGTTCGACGGGCCGTGTACCGGCTCCGGCCGTCGGACAGGTAAAAGGACAGCCAGGGTGGTTCGCGCTTCCCGCCTCAGTGCCCTTCGCCTTGAGAACGTCGCGGTAAGCGCGAGAACTGAGACCGTCCCCGGATACAGGGCGACACTGAACGCAGACAGAAGCCCGATGCTCATCGGGCACGCACCTTTCTCCCCCGGCTAGGGTGCACCTGGTCACCGGACCAGGTAACGTTCTGCGTTTTCATCATACTCAGACCGTCAACGCCCGTGCAGTGCCTGTTCGTTGCCGGGGCGCCAGGTCGCCAGGTCGCCGAACCGCACTGGACGCGGGCTGACGGCTCAAGTTGAAGCCATGGGCATCGCCGGGGGCGGACAGCATCACCGTTGCAGGCTTCCGGCTCCTCCACCGGCCTGAGCTCGGGGCAGGCCGCCGCCGCGCCAGCCGTCACCCCTGTGTCAGCTCCGCCCGCAGCACGGCCGCCGCGCTGATCTCGCAGTCCCTGGTGGCGGTCAGCAGGGTGAGGGGCCCGTGCCGGGCCACCTCGTGCAGGTGCCGCAGGGCCTGCGCATGCGTCGCGTCGCGCAGTTCGGCGCGGTAGCGGCGGCCGAACTCCTCGAACAGGGCCGGATCGTGCCCGTACCACTTCCGCAGCTCGGTGGAGGGCGCGACGTCCTTGCACCACTCGTCGAGGGCGGCCGCGTCCTTGCGCAGGCCCCGCGGCCAGACCCGGTCGACCAGCACCCGGCTGCCGTCCGCCTCCTCGACCGGGTCGTAGACCCTTCGCACCCGTACCCGCCGTGACTGCCCCATGGCCCCATCGTCGGCCCCGTACGCCGGGAACGCACCCGGAACGCCGCCGGGGACCCCCGGCCGCCAAGCCGCGCAGACCCGGCCGGGGGACCCCCTCGCGGCAGCCACGGGCGCGCGGACGACGTCGCCGCCGGTGCCCGTGCCCGGCACCGTGGGGCAAACGGGCAGCACCGCGCAGGTTCCCTCGCTGACCACGACGGAACGGGCGGTATCGAGCCTTCTCCGGGAGCAGGGCGTGGAGGCTGTATCCGGACACCTGCCGGGCGAAGCGGCCGAGTTCCTGCGGAACGTCGCGAGATGCCGGTCGCGCAGCCGGCGCAGCCGCAGGTCGATGCCGGTGTCACCGCTGCTACCGCGGGTGGCGCTGAGCGTACGGCCGTCGGCGAGCAGGGAGGTTGAGACCCTCGGTGACGTCCGCAGTGGTGCCCCAGGCCACGGAGTGCGGGCCGGCGGCCGCACTGACTCCGTGGCCGCCAACCTTGTGGCCGCAGCGACGCGGGCCATCCGCACCGCCGGTCACGGTGCTGTGCTGGACGCGACCCGGCTGGAGCCCGGTACCGATGTCACCACCGTCTCCACCACCCGGATCCGCGCGGCCGTCGAGCGGCTTCTCACCGTCGGCCAGTGGCCGCAGGGCGGCCCCGAGGCCCCGGTGGTGCCGGACGCCGGACAGAAGCTGCCCCGCATCGCCCGCCTGCTGTCCACTCCGCCAGCGCAGTTCCGGGCCGCCTCCGCGCCGACCGCGTCATGCATGGGCGAGGCGCGGGCCTTGGCGCAGGCGGCCGGCGAGCAGCATCCGGCCGGCGTGACGTTCGTGTTCCACTGCCCCGCCCGGCGCGGTGAAGGACCGTTCGGCGGCCGGGTACCGGTCTCGCCCTCCGTCCGACGGACGTCGGTTCGGCACAGGGCCGGCCGCCGGTCTGTCTCAGGCGCGGTTCCGGGCGGAGCGCCGTCGCATCGCCAGGAACAGGATGGCGGAACCGGCTGCCAGGACCCCGGCGCCCCCGACGGTCAGCATCGCCGTACTGCTGTCGCCGCCGGTCTCGGCGAGGCGCCCGCCCTGGGCGGCCGGGGCGTTGGCGGCCTTCGCCGCGGAGTGGGGCTCGTGCCCATCCTTGAGGTGCCCGTCCTCGCCCTGTCCGCCCTCGGCGGGCGCGCTCTTGCCGTGTCCTGCCTCGCCGGATCCGCCTTCTCCGGGTCCGTCACCGCCGTGTCCGCCGTGGTCGACCGTCGACTTGCCGGCCTCCTCGGCGATCTGCTCGTCGCTGGGAGCGGACGCGGCAGGTGCCAGCGCCTGGGCGGCCGGCGTCTTCCCGCCGAAGTCCACGTCGGAGCAGGTGTAGAAGGCCTCAGGGCTGTCCGAGCGCTGCCAGACGCTGTAGATCAGGTGACGGCCGGACCTCTTCGGGACAGTGCCGTCGAAGACGTAGCTCCCCTCCTTCAGCGTGGGGTTGGTGACCTTGGCGAACGGTTTCGCTTCCAGGTCCGCCCATTTCAGCGGCTTCCTCGGGTCGTAACCGTCCTTCGTGATGTACAGCTCGAACGTGCCGCGGTGCGGAGCGGTCGCCCGGTACCGGAGAGTGTGCCTGCCCGAAGCCAGTTTCGTCGCCGGCCAGTCGGCGCGCGGCAGGTCCAGTCCCTTGTACTTGTCGCGTCCGGCGCTGCACAGCTTGCCGTCCGGGATGATCTGGCGGTGGCGTCCGGCGGCGTCGCCGATGTTGACCTCGTTCCAGTCGTAGAGCGGCTGGGTGCCGCCGACGGCGACCATCGCCTTGCACGCAGCCGAGTCCGGGCTCTCCGGCCCTTCGGCGAAGCAGGCGGACACCCGGCTGACCGGGTCCGTCAGAGAGCCGTGCGCCACGGCCGTACCGGCGGCCGGTGCGGTGAGCGCCAGTGGCACGAGCCCGAGTACGCAGAGCCTGGCGGCGATTCGTGCGGTGGTGCGGCGGGTACGCATGGGGGGTTCTCCTTCGTGGTGGGTATGCCGGGGCAGGCCGAGTCGGCCCTGGCAGGCGACACGACGGCAGCTCTACCGCGCTCGGCGACGAGCTGCTCGTCGCGCTGTGAAGCGCGTCAGCCCTGGAGGGTTGCGAGGGCTGCGATTGCCTTGGGGAACGCGAACTCCTGCTGCAGGCTCGAGCGGCAGGCGGCGGAAGCGAAGTTCTGCATCTGCTGGGCCACTGGGCTGGAGCCTGGGCCGGTCACTCTTGCCCCACTTGGGGTGCGACCGACTCCGGAGGTGATGAATGCCGGATCGACGTTCCTCAGGCGCGCCTTCTCGGCGGTGTCCAGCAGGTCGTACGAGGGTGGAGGACGGTGCAGACGTACGGGGAGAAGGCGGCGCTCCTGCCGCTCGGAGCCGGCGAGGTCGCGGCCGGCTGCGGCTGCGACGGCTCGGACGTCGGCTTGGGGGTCGGGCCGGACGCCGGCTCAGCGGTCTGCGGGCCGGGGGAGTTGCCCAGCGAACACTTGCCGTTGTCGACGACCCAGGGCGTCCGGCACCTCCGGCACGTCCGGCACGTCCAGCCCGGCAGCTCCTTGGCCGAGTCGTTGGTGGCCACGAACTGCCCGGTGTAACCGCCGGTCCAGGCACTGGTCAGGGAAGAGGTCGCGCCGGCCGGCGCGACGCTCGCCGTGCCGGTGAGCGTGAACGCGGCGCCCGTCGCAAGCGTCACGGCGATGCCGATACCGATACCGATCAACTTTGCCTTGCGGCTCACTCGTCGACGGGGGTGGGAAGGAACCCATCGCGTACCTGCCTGTCATCTGTTGGGGGGTGACGCGGCAGTACGCTAGCGAGAACGAATCGGGCCAATCGCCGAATCGTGAGCCCGGCCCGACTATTTATGGCGGGCTTAAGAAACGCATGAGTGACGGTTAAAGAAGCGGGGCTCGGCCAGGGAGAAGCGGACGGGCGGGGCTGGGCGGTCCGGGAGCCGGTCAGCGTCCGACTCGGCCCCGTGGCCGAAGGCCGGCTGCCGGTGACAGCTGCTGTGACGTCGGGGAACGGCGAGGCGAGCTTGTCGCTGGTTCTCACCAGCGGGCGAAGGCCGCCATTGCGGTGACGAGCGCGATGAGTGACAGTGCCGTGTGAACACCGGGCATCTGCGGTGGCCCGTGGGCGAACGACAGACCTCTCGTGGCGGAAAGTGCGGTTCCCGCGAGCACGGGCCCCAAGGCGCCTCCCAGCATGGCGAAGGTGGTGGCCATCGCGGTCGCCCGGGAAGTGTGGTGTTCGGTGCTGTGCAGGACAACCGTGGTCATGGCTGCTCCGTTGGCCAGGCCCAGGCCGCAGCCCACCAGTGAGCACGCACAGCTCAGCAGCCAGAGCGGAGTGGGGTGGCGGTAACCGGTGGCGGCTACGAGCAGACCGGCCGCGATGCACAGCAGACCGGCCCGTATCAGAGTCGGCCCCTGGCCCAGTGCCGCGCGTGCGGCGGCCGGCCGGCCGGTGAGAACGGCAGGAAGCGTGGCGGGCGAAGCGGCCAGCGCGGCCTGGAAGGGGGTGAGCGAGTGCGTGTGGGAGAGATAGCAGTAGCTGAGGAAATGGAAAGCGGAGTTCGCGGTGAACAGTATGAGCAGGCCACACAGTGCGCGGCGTGCGGGAGCCCGGCGCAGAAGTCCTGGGCCGGGCGACGGATGAGGATCGCACCGGGTCCGCCGGACGTCGGCCGGCAGACCAAGAGAGCAGCAGACCGTGACAGCGGCAAGAACAGCGAGAGCACCGAAAATGCCGCGCCAACCGAGCGTGCTCGCGAGGCAGCCGCCCAGAAGAGGCCCTAGGCAGGAGGCGAAGGCGGCTGTGGAGACCCATCCGGCGACAGCGCGTGCCTCGTTCCCCGAATCGCGGCGCAGGTTCAGCAGGAGGGCGAGGCTGACGGGGGAGAGAGCCGATCCGCCCGATCCTTG
This sequence comes from Streptomyces sp. NPDC026206, assembly GCF_040638465.1. NCBI lineage: Bacteria > Bacillati > Actinomycetota > Actinomycetes > Kitasatosporales > Streptomycetaceae > Streptomyces > Streptomyces sp. NPDC026206. Next base: position 25,934 of record NZ_JBEZYL010000015.1, on the reverse strand, counting down.
CAACAGGCGGGCGAAGATCAGGCAGGAGGCGCTGACCGCGGTGGCGGCCAGTAAGCTCCCGGCGCCGAAGACGGTCACTGCGGCAAGCAGGACGCGACGCGGGCCGATGCGGTCGGCGAGCCGGCCCGCCCCCAGGTGCAAGGCACCGGCGGACAGTTGATATCCGGCGGCGAACCACTGGGCTTGGCCCGGACCCATGTGCAGGGCGCGCGAAGTCACCGGTACGGCCGCCATGGGGGCGGCGATGGCCAGAGCCCCGCTCACCAATGCCAGGTGGCAGGCGATCAGGGCCGCCTGCGGTGCCGGGACGGAGCCGCGAATCAGAGGAGATGCCCGTCGGGCCGGACGATGCAGGGGCGTCGGCACGCTTCGGACCGGGCGGTCACCATCGGGTGGCTCATCCCTGTGGCCCGGGGGTCCGGGGTGCCGCAGGCAGGGGTGAGGTGGACGTGGTGGCCGGGGCGCAGCGCTTCGAAGAGACGGCCGGGGGCGCCCTGGACGGGCACTCCGCTCAGCGGCAGGTCGGGCACGCGCTGTCCGCTGTGGAGCCGGCCGTTCGCCTGCGCGGGCGGCTGGGACAGTCCTGCCAGGATGGCGGCGAGGCGGCGTCGCACGGTCGGCAGCCGGGCTGCGGGGAAGGCGACGGCGCGTACGGCATGGGCCCACCAGGAGGGAGCCGCGTTGAAGTGGAGCATGGCGCCGGTCAGACGGAGTACTCTCACGGCGGCCTGGCGTCGTTCGTCGGCATAGACGTCGAGTAAGGGATCGTGCCGAGGGTCCGTGGCAGCCAGAGCGAGACGCCATCCCAGGTTCATGGCATCGGCGATTCCGGTATTGAGCCCTTGGCCTCCGGTAGGCGGGTGGACATGGGCGGCATCGCCCGCCAGGACGACGCGATGATGACGGTATCGGGTCGCGTGGCGGCGCTCGCATCGATACCGGCTGATCCATTGGACATCACGCAGGGTGAGGTCGCTTCCCGTTATGAGGCGAAGCAGAGCTGCGGCCCGGTCGGTGCCGGCGGCCGGTTCGGCGCCTTTCGTCCCGGACGGGCGATAGTCGTAGAGGATCACGCGCCAGCGTCCGTCGCCGAACGGCAGCAGAATGGCCATGCCGTCGCGCCCGCACCAGCTCCAGGGCTGCTGCGGATCGAGTTCCAGCCGTGCGTCGATGGAGGTGACGTCGTAGGGGTACACGGAACGGGAGGCCGGGATCCCCGCGATCCGGCGCACGATGCTACGGGCGCCATCGCACCCGGCCACATAGGCGGCGCGAAGCCGGCGGACTCGCCCCGCGTGGTGCACTGTCAGCACGGTGCTGCCGGGTTCGTGGCGCACTCCGGTGACCTCCGCTCCTCGTACGAGGAGGGCCCCGTTCGCACGGGCGTGCGCCTCCAGCACGGATTCCGTCCGGTACTGCGGCAGGGCAAGAGCGTAGGCGAACGGGCTGTCCAGGATGGAGAACGGCGCTCGGGCGCGCACGGTACCCAAGGGGTAGTGCCCATAGCGGTGCCCGGCGGCGACAATGGGATCGGCAATGCCGCGCATGTCGAAGTATTCCAATGTGCGGGCGTGCAGAACCAACGCCCGTGTCGCCTGATCGGTGTGCGCGTCACGTTCCAGAACCACACAACCGACACCGCGAAGAGAGATCTCGCCCGCCAGCTGCAGACCTACGGGACCCGCTCCGACAATGGCCACCTGGACGGAGTCGGGCAGGACGCTGCATCGCATGAGGCCTTGCACTCTCCGTCCGCACAGGACATTCGGAACCCCGGCCACGGGCCAGACTGGCATCCGGCAACTCCCCTGTCCATACGCCCGGTTCGGCTGGTCTCCGTAAACCTGAAGGCGGCATTCGCTTGATGTCGTGCGGTACGACAATCGGACTTTCATGAGGCGTATTGACCGGTGGGAGGGTGGCTGTGAGTGTGTGGAAGGCATGCTCGTGCCGGTCTCGCGGTCAGCTGAACGGAGAAGGATGGGACACACCATCGGGGGCCACACCTACGGAGAATCGGGGATCGAATTCCTGCTGGTGGACAGGGACCGGCCTGAGCAGAGGGTCCGCAGGCTCCGTGTCGACGTCCGGTTCCTCGCAGACCTCCCGGAGGTGTACCAGGACGGCGACAACGCGAGGCTGCTGCCGACGGGTGCGATCGACAACACCGTGCTGGCGTTCGGGGCGCTGCACACCGCGGCCGAACCCGAGACCTACGCGCTGGCGCTGGCCGAGCGGTTCCTCGCGGCGGCTCCGCCCGTAACGACCGTCGACCTGCACCTCTCCTCCTCGGACCTGACCCCGGTGGCAGCCGGTGAACCGCGGGTCGGCGTACGGCACTTCACCGCCGCTCCGCTCACGCGGGACCACGCCCACGTCACTCTCTCCCGAGAGGGCGAAGTCGCGCTGCGCGGCGGCCTGAAAGACATCGAGCTGTTTGTGACCGCCGGGGCGACATTCATGGGATTCGCGCGCGACGAGTACACCACCACCCAGGTCTTCACCGACCGCGTCTTCGGCGCACGACTGGACGTGACCTGGCGGCTCGCCGAGAGGGACGGAGATTTCCGGGACTGCCGGGACCGGGCTCGCCAAGCGGTCGCCGAAGCCTTCGCCGGGCACACCAGCCGGTCCAGCCAGCACACCTTCCATCACCTGGGATCCGCGGTCCTCGACTCCTGCCCCGAAGTCACGGAAGTGCGCGTGGAGGGCGCCCATTTGACGCGCTCCCTCGTCGATCTCAGCCCTTTCGGAATGGCGAACGACGGCCGCGTCTACTCGGCGGTGGACTCACAACGCAGCACCGTCTCAGTAGTCGTGGTCCGCACCTGAAAACCATCCGGAAACGACGCTTCCCAGCCGTGCTCGGAAATTCAAGCTGCCCAAGAAAGGAAGGCATCCTGGTGACCACGGTGAAACCCCGAAGAGTTCGTACCATTGCCTGCGCCGCCGCTCTCCTCACCGTCGCGGCAGCGCTCTCCCCGGCGGCCAACGCCGCCGACGGCTCCACCGTCCTCATGACATGCGCGGGAACCGTCGCCGCCACCTACTCGCCGGGGCTGACCTACACGCCCAAGCCCACCGCGATCAGCTCGCATGCCGTCATCGGCTGTCCCCTTCCGATCGGCTCCAGGGCTGCGACCGCCACCTTCGGAGGACGCTCGAACGGCACGCTCTCCTGTCTGGCCGGCCCCGCCAGCGGCACTCTGACCTTCCACTGGGACGAGAACAGGGCATTCCACGGCGACAAGAGGGAAACCTCCACCGCCTCCATCACCAGCATCGTCACTCTGCGCCCCAACGGAAACATGGTCACAGCCAGCACCGGCACCATCACGTCCGGGAGATTTGCCGGAGCCACTGTCGTCACTGAAGTCACCCTGCCTGCCTCCAGCGCCACCGCGTGCCTGACCTCCCAGGGCCTCACATCGGCATCCGGCCCCACGACCGTCACTATCGCGCGACTGTGACCGGCTCATGGCGGTAGTCCTTCCGCCATCGGCCACTGGCGAGGCGCCGGTCCCTGTGACGTCTGCCATGGGCCGGCGTGGCCCCGGGACTACTCGCCTGTCTCCGGTGCGGGGACAGGCGGGGTGGCGAAGATCCTGGCCAACACCGAGGAAATCGGGTCGCCGTCGAGGACGTCCCGCAGTTCCTCGACGCCTTGCAGTCGCTGCGCCGGGGAGAGGGAGACGTAGCGCTCGATCCGTTCGTTGAGGGTCTGCCGGAATCTGGCGTAGAGCTCGTCGTCTTCGTGGATTCGGCCGGCGATCTCGACGAGGGCCGCGGTTCCGGCGAAGTCGTCCTCGGGTACCCGGTGATGCGGCAGGACGTCTGCGAACCGGCCTGCCATCCGTCCGAAGAGCGTGGCGTCGAGGCGCTGCACGGTGAAGACGTGTGCGTAGTGCTGCTCGTGGAGGGCCAGGGGCAGCTGTCCGAGCGCCACCGACTCGTGGAGCGCTGTGAGCCCGGGGGCGAGCAGGTAGTGGGGTGTGCTCGCCACCTGACGCAGCAGTTCGCGCTGGGGCAGGAAGCGGCAGTCGGCCTGCCGGCCGGCGACGGAAACGGTCTGCTCCCGGTGTCCGCCGAAGGGGCCGCCGCAGACCAGGACGCGTGGGAACCGGCGCCAGTCACGCAGCAGATCCGCGACCCACCGGTGGAGCAGCCGCATGTAGGCGTTGTTGACGTCGAAGTCCAGGAGGAAGTTCTTGAAGCCGCCGACGTTGATCAGCAGGTCGTATTCCGGTTCTGCGTCATGCGGGAGGTTCCGCAGGCCTTCGACGTCGATGACCGAGCCCGCCACGTGCATCACAGGGCCGACGCCTCGGGCGAGTTCGACGAGTTCGGCCATGCGTTGCGTGACTCCTGGAAAGTTCTGAATCACGCTGTGCGTGGCGAGAAGGTGGGCCGCGAGGACCCGCTCGTGCGGTGAGAGCGCGCTCAAGTGCCGGTCGGCGGCAGCGAAGGAGGAGCGCGGCATGCTCTCGCACAGGTCGCGGATCCGGGCGAGCGGACGTCCGGACTTCCAGAAGCTCAAGAGGCTGTCCACGATGACCACCGGTCGGCCCGCCACCACGGACCGCACGACCAGATCGGCGTCCATGACCGAGACGACCTGGTCGCTCGTCTTCAACAGGTCGTCGATCGCCGGCGACTCGGTCCCGGCGCTCTCGTGGATGCCGTGGGTCTCGCGGATGTCGTCGAAGGCGTCCGCGTTGCGGCGGGCGAAGGCCGCCGCAACGCCGTCGCCCACGAATATCCGCTCATGGCCGAAGAGCAGCCGCGAGACCGCGACGAGTTCGGCTGCCGGACCGAAGCCGCAGTTCTGGGCTCCCATCACGATGCGCATGGCGTCAGCCCCCGTCGGGTGGTGCGTGCCGAATCGTCGCTGCGGCAGGAGCGGCGGCCAGTACTTCGACGAGCCGCCGGGCGAAGCCGGCCGGGTATTTCGCGTAGCCGGCGTGACCGCCCGGGAACTCCGCCAGTTCGTTGCCGAGCCGCTCCGCGAGGACGATTGCCGGCCGGCGGATGAGGTGCGTACGTGAGTCGCGGCCGCCTGCCACGACGACTCGTTCCGCCACTGCCGTGAGCGCGGTGAGGTCGGGTACGAAGCGCGTGGACGGCCGGACCACGTGGGCCAGGAAGAACGCGCTGTTGTCGTGCGCCTCCGGCAGCAGCGGCGCGGGCCGGCCGCCGAAGAGGGGCTGCAGCTTCTGCAGAGCCGGCGCGATGCCCTCGCGGCGGAACGCCTCGTAGACGTCGTCGAAGAACGCCAGGTGATGTCCGGCGTCCGGGAGCAGTCCCATCGCGGGAGGTTCGTGCGTGACCACCGACCGCACCCGGTCCTGATGGTGCACGGCGAGGTCGAGCGCGACGAGCCCGCCCGAGCAGCTGCCGAAGACCTGCGCCGGCTCGTCTGCCGTGGCCAGGTGGTTCAACAGGCGGTACGCGTCGTCGGCGTGCACCTCGATCCGTTGATCCGTCGGCGGACCGTCGAGCGGACTGCGCGAGTTGCCTCGCGGATCGTAGGAGACGACGCGATGGTCCGCGGCGAGGACGGCCGCCAACCGCTCGAAGACTGCCGCGTCGGAATTGCCGCCGGGGATGAGCAACAAGAGCGGCCCGGCGCCGCGTACTTCGAAGTGAAGCCTCGCACCTGGTACCGCCAGAGTGCCGATCTCCAGGGCGTCCATCACACTCCAGGGCCAGAGGTCGAGCGACGTCGAAGGGCCACCACAACACTACTTACGGCAAGGCCTTCGGAGAACAAGCCCTGCCCATCCGGGAGCCCCGGTGGGGCGGTTCCCGCAGCGACAGGGCGTGTCCTGGCCCACGCGCGCCTCGGCGAGACCGTACATGCCCTCTCGTCACCCCTGCGAGCCTGTCTCACAGGCAGGCAAGCAGGGCATCGCACTCCTCACGCCGACCACCGCGAAGGAGACCGATCATGGCCATCAGCAGATCATGGATGCGTGCCGTGGCCCTGGCAGCCGTCACCGCGCTCGGCACGACGGTGCCGGCCACGGGTTCGGCCGACGCACACTCACCTGCGCACGTCCAATGCCAGGGAACCGAGACCGTCACCTACCGCCCGGGAGTCACCCTCGCGGCTCGGAACATCGAGATCACGACCGAGGGCCGGTTCAGCTCCTGCATCGACAGCACGGGCAAGGTGACGAGCGGTTCGTACGGGGAGCGGTTCACCATCTTCGCCGGCTGCAACGACCTCCTCGACGGATTCGAGGACCGGCGGACCATCAAGTGGAGCACCGGCGACACCAGCGTCATCAAGGCCACCGGCAGCAGCACAGCCGTGGCCGGCCAGGTCGTCACGACGCTCACCGGCACTGTCACACAAGGCCGTTTCCGGGGACGGACCGCGGTGCAGATCATTACGCTTCCTCAGCCGGGCGTGCTGCAGTGCCTCAGCACCGGATTCACCGGCGCGACCGGCGTGACAACACTCACGATCACCTGAGCTCGTACTTCAACCAGTGGGAGCCCGTGAAAAGACACGGGAAGAGGGCCCCAAGGCGCAGGGTTGCTGTGCTGCGCAGGTCATCGGCGGTCGGCGTCATTCCGGGCTCGGGGAGGGCGGCCGGCCCCACGGTGCCTCCAGTGCCGTCCGGAGGGCGTCGACCGTTTCCCGGCTGATTCGCTGGGCGAGCTGCTCCTCCAGCCGTTCAAGGATCAGACCGGCTTGACGGTGCGCGCGTTCTCCGTCCCGGGTGCGGCGGATCAGCCGCTGCCGGGCGGAGGCGGGATCGGGGATTTGTTCGAGCAGCCCGGCGGCGACCAGGCCGTGTACGGCCTGGTGTGCGGTCTGCCGGGTGACGGCCATGCGCCGTGCCAGCTCGGACACCGTGGTGCCCTGGTCGTCCAGCACGGCGAAGAGCTGTGCCTGCGTCGGGGACACCGGCGTGGCTCCGGCTGCCTCCAGGGCTGCAAGCAGCCCTTCTTCGAACCAGCGCCGGGCGTCACCGAGCAACTGGGGGAGGTTGCGGCGGATGGGCTGCATCTGTTCCTCACGATGGCAGAAGCGGGGTCGGGCTCATATCCAGCGGCTTGCTTGCCGGCGATCTCTCATGTCAGGCTACCTGACGTTCCTGGTGGGGTCGATCCAAGGAGAAGTGCATGACCATCGAGCACGCCACCCGCTACCGGCGAGCCTCGCGCATTCCCGCCGAACCGGGCCGGCCCTACTTCATCGAGAAGGGCGAGGGGGACCGCGCCCATCTGTTCGGCGACCTGATCACCGTCTACGCCGGCGGCGAGCAGACCGAGAACACCTTCAACTTCTTCACCGTCGAAGGCCCCAAGGGCGACCTCATCCCAGCTCATCTGCACACCGACACCCATGAGGTCTTCTACATCACCCAGGGCGCGGTCCGGCTGTTCGTCGAGGACACCGAGGGCAACCAGCAGGAGAAGCTGCTCACCCCCGGCGACTTCGGCTTCGTACCCAAGAACTGCCGGCACGCCTACCGCATGGAGCGCCACCACAGCCAGGTCGTCGGCGTCGCCGCCGGCCCCGGAGCCACCTTCGAGCGGTTCTTCGAAAACCTCGGCGTGCCTGCGGAACAGCTGGGCCTGCCGCACGAGCCCGTCATCCCGGAACCCCACAAGTTCGCGAGTGTCCCCGAGCAGTACGACGTCCGCTTCCTGCCCGGCCACCAGTGGCGGACCCGGTGACGGCAACCGGCCCCGTGCTGCGCCAACCGTTCGCCGCGATCACCGCCACGCCGGTGGGGCGGGCGGCGAGGACCACCTGGGGTGGCGCGGCGACCCGCGACCGACCGGGCCGCGGCCCACCACCTGCTCGACCAGGGCGTCGGCGGCGTCCGGCGAACAGCAACACCTCGAACTGATCGATGATCAGGAGGAGCTGAGTCGTTCCGGAGTGGGTGAGCAGTTCCCTGACAACGGGCGCGGCCGCCCCCTCCCGCAGACGGCCGGCGAGCCGGTCGAGCTGTTCGAGCTGTTCGAGCCGCTCGGTGACGCCGCCCGGCGCGTCGAGCAGCGGCAGAAGGGCGGAGGCGAGCATGTCCTCCACCCGCAGGGCGGGCTCCGGGACCAGCGAGGCGATGCTGTAGTCCCCGCGCCTGCGCAGCTCGGGGACGAGACCGGCGTGGACGAGCGACGACTTGCCGACCCCGAATACCTCGATGACCGGGACGACCGACGACGTGGTGACCGCTTCCGTCAGCGCCTTGATCTGCTCACACCGCCCGAAGTCGTGGGCGGCGTCCTGCTCCCGGAACGACTCCAGCCCGCGGAACGGAGACGGCAGCGCGGCATGGCGGCGCAGTTCGGGGTGGACCTCGAACAGGACGCCGGCGGTGATGGCGTAGGCCGCCCGCTGGAGGAACCGCCGGTCGGTGGCGACGACCATGCCGACCACGCCCTTGAACCGCTCGTCCCACAGTGGCGTGCCGCTGAAGTCCTGCCGGATCTCGCAGGCGCCGGTGCTCTCGATCTGCAGCCAGCCCCGGCCGCGGTCGTCCACGATCGTGCCGAGCGACCAGACGCCCTCGTCGTCGCCGGCCGGGAAACCGAAGGCCCGGAACGGGTGGCCGCGCTCCGTCTCCACGTCCAGCAGCCGCACGGGCTCGGCCCCGGGCGGCGGATCCTCGTCGAGCGTGAGGACGGCGAGGTCACCGGAGCCGTCCACCGTGACGGGGACGTGCGTGACGAGCCGGGCGGTCTGCCGGCGGGCCGCCCGCCCGGCGAGCGGAAAGTCCGGATCGACGGTCAGCCCCGCCGCCAGCGGGCTCCGTTCCGGCTCCCCGGCGACGGCCGACACGACGTGCCCGCAGGTGAGTACGGTCCGCGGGCCGGCCAGAAAGCCGGCGCCCTGCGGCGCGGCCCGCGCGCCGCGCGACCACAGGCGCGCGACCCCGGGGTTGGGCACGGGTCCGGGCACCGGCTACGCCCCTCGCGCCTCAGCCCGTCACGGCGCCGTTGCAAACGGCGACGGCCCGGGTGACAGGCACGGCCTCCGGCCGCTGCCTGTCCCATTCCAGGGTGAGGGTGAGCGACCCCTCTCCGGCGGTCTTGGCGAGGAAGACGCCCGCCTCCGCCGACAGCTTCAGCCCGAGCTCCAGAGTGATCCTGTCCGGTTGCCGCGGCAGGTCCGCCACCTTGCCGAGCACCGCGTGCGCGGCCTCCCGCACACTCTCTCCGTCATCCGGTTCGGGTCGGCCAGGAACCCACCGGCTGCGCTGCCGGCCATTCACCGCAGGGCAGGCTCCACCAGCACCTGGCCTTCTCACGGTGCGGTGGCCCGCAGGGCCGGCCTCGGCGCCCCACCACCTGGCGTTGGTCCGGACGGGCGTGCAGCACCGGACACTCGGTGGCGCGGCCGTACGCCGGGCAGTACGGACGGGCTCGGCGAACAACAGGCGCCAGGTACCGGTGGAAGTGGCTGCGAACAGCGGAGTGACGTTCCGACGCGCAGCGGCTCCGTCCGCCGGGTGCCGGTCTCCGGGTAGCCGTGAGGGCATTCTGGCCTCATCGGACGAGCATCCATTGCTGTGAGGCGTGTACGGCTCGCTACGCCGCCGGTGGGCAACGGGTGGCGCACGCCGGCTGGGCGCGAGGAGGAAGGCCATGATTGTCGACTGCGCACACTATCGCGACGGGCGCCGGCAGCACGAAGGCGCGATGCCTCTGGAGCAGGCGGCCGCGCGCTGCACGCAGGGCGGGTTCGTCTGGCTGGGCATGTTCGAACCGGCTCCCGAGGAACTCGCCCGGGTGCGCGAGTGCTTCGGACTGCACGAACTCGCCGTCGAGGACGCCCGGGCCTTCCACCTGCGGCCGAAGGCCGAGCAATACGAGGACGGCACCGAGCTGATCATTCTGCGCACCGCGCGCTACGACGACGAGCGCGAGGAGATCGACACCGGCGAGATCAGCATCTTCCTCGCCGAACACTTCGTGATCACTGTTCGCCAGGGCATCGCCAGCGAGCTGCGCGGTGCCCGCAGCCGACTCGAACGCCGCCCGGAACTGCTGCGGACCGGCAGCGCCTCAACGCTGTGGGCAATCCTCGACCAGGTCGTCGACAGCTACGCGCCAGTCGTCGGGGAACTCGAACACGACATCGAGCAGATCGAGGCCACAGTGTTCTCCGGGACGGTCGCTCCGACCGAACGGATCTACTCCCTGCGCCGTGAGGCCACCGACTTCTACCGCGCCGTGCACCCGCTCCTCGCTGTGCTCACCCGACGGCTACAGCCCGGCAAGTCACCGGCCGAACTCCTGCCCTACTTCCGCGACGTGCACGACCATCTGCTGCTGGTCAACGAGGAGGTCGCCGCCCAGCGTGACCTGTTGGCCACCGTCCTCGAAGCGAACATCGCGGTGATCTCCGTCGAGCAGAACAAGATCAATCTTCGGCAAAGCGCCACGATGGAGCAGCTCACGATCCTCGCGACCGTATTTCTCCCGCTGTCCTTCGTAGTCGGATTCTTCGGGCAGAACTTCGACTGGCTGGTCGGACACATCAGCAGCTTCACGGCGTTCCTCGCCCTCACCATCGTCGGACTGCTGCTGCCGTGCCTGCTGCTGTACGCCTGGCTGCACCGGCGACGCCGCCACCCGGCACCGCCGATGCCGGAGGTGAGCAACGCCCTCCCGCACTCCCCGGCAGCCCCCAGGGGTGAGAACGGCACCGCCGAGTGAGGACTTCGACTCCGGCACCACCGGGAGCGTCCGGCCCCTGGCCAGTCCCCGCCCGGGTCGCGGCGGCGGGCGGCGGCAAACCGCCAACCCGCCCCCGCGCCTACCGTTGGGCCGGATCCGTCTCCGTGGCCCGGAACCGGGTCAGGTTCTGCTCGGAGCTCACCCGCTGGAAGCCGGCCTTCTCCAGTACCCGGACCGACGGCGGGTTGGACGGTTCCACGGTGGCGTACACCGTGTGAACGCCTGGCGCGGTCAGAGCGAATTCCGTCAGAGCCCGGGTTGCCTCGGGGGCGTAACCGCGTCCGCGACGGGTGGCCACGATTCCGTAGCCGATTTCGAGTTCGCCGTCGGCGGGCGGCCAGAACAGACCGACCGAGCCGACGACCAGGCCGCTGTCGCGCTCGATGACCTGACGGTGGCCGTACTCACCGAGCCATCCGGCGTGCTCGGTGAAGAGCCCCGCGATGACCTGGTCGCCTTCCGCGGGGAAGTCGACGGCCCAGTGGGCGAGCCGGGTCCCGTGCAGGACGGCATCGACCTCAGCGGTGGACCACGACCGCAGGACGAGACGCTCGGTGAACAGATCTACGTCGGTTGGTGAGAGGAAAGAAGACACGTGACACTCCTGGTCGTTCGTACGACCCGGACCACGCTCTAACAGTGCGCGGACCAGGCACGGGCATGCTGAACACAGCCGACGGCAGCCATATTCATCAACCTCCCTTGCCACACCGTGATCACGCGTCTCTCGCGCCAGGCGACGCTATTCATGACTCCCTGGGCATGGCAACCTCTTTTCGCTCCCCATCCCGGTCCGGCCATGAACGGGCCTTTCACGTCTCAAGCTGCCTCGTTCCGGACGCGGACGGCAGCAGGAAGAGGGCCGTCGCCATGCCCCCGGCGACCACGGCCCCACCGGACGGCGGTTCCCGCCCCGGTACGTGATGGGTCCGCCGCAGCCGTCCCGCCGCACCCCCACGGCGGACGACGTCCCAGCAAGTCAGCGCGTGGGACGTCCCACGAGTACGTCACTTCTGCGGCAACTGTGGCGGCACCTGCTCCCCGCCCGCAGTCTCGTTGCCGAGCCGGCCGGTGCGGTCGGCTCCGCCCATCGGAAGGGAAAACCATGCGAGCCTTCACCAGGACGCTCGTCAGTGTCACCACCGCCGTCGGGATTGCCGCCGGGAGCCTGGCGGCTGCGGGCACCAGCTTCGCGGAGTCCGCGCCGGCCATGAAGCCGGCGGCAAGATCCGAGGCCGTCGCCCACCTCGCGGCGGTCAACAACCTCGGCCTGAGCACCGCGGAGGCCATGAAGCTCCAGAGTGTGCTGAAGGCCTACTGGGGCTACAGCGGTGCGATCGACGGGCAGCTCGGCACCGGCAGCTGGCAGGCGATGCAACGCTTCCTCAAGCAGTCCTGGGGCTACACCGGTGCGATCGACGGAATCGTCGGAAGCGGCACGGTGAAGGCGTTGCAGCGCTGGCTGAAGAGCAACTGGGGCTACAGCGGTGCGATCGACGGAATCGCCGGATCGGGGACCAAGGCCGCGTTCAAGCGGTACGTCAACTCGCTCTAGGCCCAGAGCGAAAGACCCGTCACAGGCACCGGAGAACAGGCCCCACCACCTCCGGTGCATGTGATGCAAGGTGGAGGGTCGCCTTCGTACCGGGCCCACAAGGACGACCCCGACACCCACGGCTCGAGCGGCCCGGACGGTCCCCGGCCGTGCCGGTAACCGGCACGGCCGGGGCGGTCAGACCGGTGCCGGCGCCGTCGCCCCGGCGCGGGCGAGGAGGGCGCTGAGGAGGGTGCCCAGCAGGGCCACGGCCGCGAAGGCGATCCAGAACGCGGAGGCCGAGGCGACCAGCAGCCAGGATCCGGCGACCGGGACGACCACCGAGGCGAGGGACCAGGACGCCTGATAGACCGACATGCAGGTGGATTCCGTGCCGGGTTCCGCGAGGTCCGCGGCGTAGCCGTCGCTGGCCGGGGCGATCACGATCTCGCCGAGCGTGTACACCGTCATCGCGACCAGCGCGACGGCCACGGTGACCGCCGGCAGCACCGTGTCCCGCAGCGGGGCGATCAGCGCGAAGCCGAGGCCGGCCGCGGCGTACAGGGCGCCGCCGAGGAGCATCATCCGCGGGGCGGGGCGGTCCGCGGTGCGCTTGACCAGCGACTGCTGGAACAGCACGACGAGGCCGCCGTTCACGGCCAGCACGGTACCCGCCGCCCAGCCGTCCAGCCCGGCGTGGTCCACCAGGTACAGGCCGGTGAACATCGACACGACCGTGGCGCACACCGTGAAGCAGGTCTTGGCGGCGCTCAGCAGCGCGAAGCCCGGCAGGCGCAGCACCTGCAGAGCACCGCCACCGGCCATCCCTCGCTCCGCCTTCTCCTGGGCGGCCGGGGCCGCGGCGCCCGCCTGACCGCGCAGCCGCAGCAGCACCACAGTGGTGACGGCGAAGCTGGCCGCGTTGATCAGCACGATCACCCGAAGGCCGGTCGCGCTCTGCGCCGAGGCCAGCACGCCGCCGACCAGGGACCCCAGACACAGACCGATGTTCCGGGCCCAGCCGACGGTGCTGAACGCCCGCCGCGCCTCGGGGCCGCGCGCCAGTCGGGCGATCGTGGCGCCGAGCGAGACCCACACCGCCTTGTCCAGAACGGCGGACAGGACCAGCGCGCCCACGGCCACGGGGGCGGGCAGGGCCACCGCGTAGAGGACGAACAGCGGGGCACGCACGGCGTTGCCCGCGATGAGCGAGCGCATCGAGCCGTACGCCTGCACCAGGCGCCCCAGGGGCGCGCTCGCCACGATCAGCGCGAGGTTCGCCACCGTGAGCGCGGTGCCGACGGTTCCGACGCCCAGGTCCTGTACCCGTACGAAGTACAGCAGCGCGAACGGCATGAACATCCCCGAGCCCACCGCGTCGACGATCATCGCCGCCACGAAGAGCCGGGGCAGCGGCTTCTGCCCCGTCCCGCTCACGCGTCGGGCATCCTGGTCAGACCGAGGACGCCGAGCAGCCGGGAGTTCGCCTCGGAGAGCTGCGTGAGCAGGTCACCTCGGTCCGGGCCGCTGCCCAGGACGTAGCCGGACCGCCACCAGTTGGCGTCCACGCTGCCCAGGGTCGTACCGGGCGGCAGCAGGCGCTCGGCGTGCGAGACGAGCGGCAGCCCGTCGCGCACGCCCGCCATCGTGGGGGCGTCCGCGACGGTGCCGGTGGCCGCCACGAACTCCACCGCCGCCACCTGCGGCGTGCGGTCCGTCCGGGGGTGCGCGGGGTCCTGCGCGCCGAGGGCGATCGAGAGCGCGGCGTCGTACAGGTCCAGCCCGGTGGCCCGCAGCAGCACATCGCTGATCAGACCGCCGGCGGGACGGAATGCCGCCTCGATCAGGTGCCAGCGGTCGCCGTGGTGCTTGGCCTCCAGGTGCAGCACGGCGCTGTCGATGTCCAGCGCCGTCACCACGGTCTCCGCGAAGCGGGTTGCCGACGGGCCCAGTCCGGCCTGGATCGCGGGGTCGATCACGTGCCGGGTCTCCACGAACGACGGCGGCGCGGTGCAGGTCTTTTCGGTGACCCCCACGAACAGGGTGCGCCCGCCCGACACGACGACCTCCAGGGACACCTCGGGCCCCGGCACGAAGTGCTCGACGAGGGCCTGCGGCCGGCCGGTCGTGCTCATCACGGCCGAGATCGCGCCGGCGAGCTCCGCCGGGTCGGACACCCGGCGGATGCCGAGGCTGGCCGCGCCGTCGACGGGCTTGACGATGACCTCGCCGGACGGCGCCGAGCGCAGGAGTTCCGCGGCCTGGTCGGCGTCCGAGGTGAGGACGAAGGGGAGCTCCGCCCCGGTGCCGGCCAGTCGGCGGCGTACGTCGGCCTTGTGGGCCAGGTCCTCGGCCACGGCCACGCCGGCGCCGGGCAGGCCCCACTCCTTCGCGAGCCGGGCGGCGACCCGGGTGCCCCAGTCGGTCAGGGCCAGCACGCCGTCCACCCGGCCGGCGAGCGAGTCCAGCAGATGCAGATCGGGACCGGGGTCCTGGTGGTCCGTCAGGCGCCACGCGTAGTTTTCGGTGGCCAGGCGGTCGTAGCGGGAGTAGGCGGTCTCGTCCACGAGGATCGTGTCGACACCCCTGCGCTCCGCCGCTGCGAAGAATCGTTCACGCAGCGGTCCGATGCCGATGACCAGGACGGTGGGACGTGTGTTCAAGGCTACCTAAATCCTTCAGAAGTGGCAGGGGTGGCAGGAGGGACAGAGAGGGCAGGAGGAGTCCGAACGGCCGTGGCGCGCCCGGGACAGCCGCCGCTCGCGGGACGACAAGCCGGTCACGCGCGAGCGGCGAAGGCCGCGTCCGCACGACGCAGCAGTGCGCCGTGCGCGGCGGCGCCGGGCGGTACCGCGCTCAGCAGCGGCTGCGCCGTGGCCCCCCTGCGCAGTTTGGGGGTCCCCGTGCCGGTGCCGAGCAGCACCCGGGAGGCACCCATGCCGCGGGCCAGCCGCATGGGCAGGTGGTAGGCGACGTGGAAGTACGCGCCCATCTCTTCGCTGCCGGGGCCGAGCCCGACCATGCGCAGCAGGACGTCGCGGGTGCCCAGTGCCAGGGTGGCGCTCGCGACGGCCCGGCCGTCACGGTCGCGGACCAGCGCCACGCCGTAGCGGGGGCCGAAGGCGGTGCGCAGGCGCTCGTTCACGCGCAGCAGGCGGGCCGGGTCGCCGGGGATGCCGTGCTTCTCGTCCGCGCACGCCTCCAGCCACGCGACCTCCTGCTGGATCGCGTCGGTCACCATGTCGCCCCGGTGGATCTCGGCGGTCGCGCCGGCCGCGTCCAGGGACGCCGACTCCCGCCGTAACTGGCGGCGTCGGTCCGCAGGGAAGCGGGCGAGGTAGCCGGCCTCGTCCGCGCCGATGTCCTCGATCAGGAAGTACTGGTCGGTGACGCCCACGTGCCAGCCGCGTTCCCGCAGGACCGGCAGCACCGGGTCGGTCTCGTCGAGGTGGAGGAAGGTGAGCAGCCGGCCCTGGGCGTCCGCGTGGTCCTGCAGAGCGGTCACCAAGGCGTCCGCGTCGAAGGCGGGAGCGGCGGCACCCGAACCCTGGCCCCCCGCGCTGTCCGTGGCCCCGTCGAAGCCCGCGCCGTTCGCGGGGACCTGCACGGGGATGCGCGCGGGGAAGACGGACTGTCCGTACCCGAGGGCGCAGACGTTCAGCTGACGCAGCCCCTCGGCCCGGGCCTCCTCGAGGTCCGCCTCCGGCTGTGTCACGTCGCGGCCCGTACCGGCCACGACGTCGGTGCAGTTCATCCGGGGGAAGCCGGTGTGGTCGTCCTGAGTGCGCACCGCGCAGGCTGCGCCGGCGGCCGGGACCTCCAGGAAGTGCACGCCGTCCGCGGGCCACCGGTTCGCGGTGAGCCACGCGGTCGAGGCCCTGGGGTCCGCCGGATCGGTGTTCCAGTACCCGGCGGACAGGCCGTCCACCGTGCCGTACTCCCTGAGCGTCATCACGCCACCTCTCCCACTCCCTCGCGCACCTGCCCCCACCGCGCCCACGGGGCCTCCCCGCCTCGGAAAGCGTAGTCGAGGTGATCCTCCGGGCCATGCGCGAGGAATGTCACGAGTCCGCCCCCGCCAGGCGCTTGGCGGCCAGGGCGCTGATGTGCTCGGGTGCGGTTCCGCAGCAGCCGCCGACGAAGCTCAGCTCGAACTCCGTGGCCCAGCCGTGCGCCAGGTCGGCGAAGGCGGCGGGCGACAGCGCCGGGGGCAGGGAGTGCGTGCTGTGCTCCCACTCGTCGAGCGCCGCGCGGTCCTCCAGGTTCGGGTAGACGCCCACGGACGCGCCGAGGCCGGAGAGCAGTTCCAGGGCACGTGGAACGGCCGCGTGGGGCAGGCAGTTGACGGACACGGCGCTCGCGCCGGCCTCGACGCAGGCCCGTGCCGCGTCCCGCAGTGCGTCACCGTCGGGGAGCGTCGCCTCGTCGGTGACGACGAAGCTGACCCAGGCCGTCAATCCGCGCTCGACGGCGGCCTCGACGGCGATCACCGCCTCACGACGCGTGCACTGGGTCTCGACCAGGACGAGATCGGCCTCCGAGTCCGCCAGGATGCCGGCCATCCACCGGTGTTCGCGGCGCAGGGAGTCCAGGTCCGGGGTGAGGGCCGGGGTGTAGCAGTCCTCCACGGGGGCGACCGAGGCGGCAACCAGGGCGTGCGGCGCACCCGCGGCCCGGCGGGCCCGTACGGCGCAGCCCACGGCCCTGCGGACGTAACCGGCCCGCTCCGCCTCGGCCACGCCCATGCGGGACAGCGCCCGGGTGTTGGTGCGGAAGGTGTTGGCGGTGAGGATGTCGCTGCCGGCCCGCAGGAACTCCGCGTGGACGCTCCCCAGCGCGTCCGTGCCGGCCTCGTCACGCAGTGCCGCACTGGTGAGCCAGGGTTCGGCAACGGGAATTCCGGCTGCCTGCAGACCGGTTGCCGTACCGCCGTCGAGGATTCTCGGATGCGGACTCATACAAACTCCTCGCAATGTTCAACAGTATGCTGCGCAGCGCTCTGCGCGCGGCCCCACTCCAGAAATTCCGCAACCCATTCGGAAGGCATCAGATTGACCTTCTGATCGGCGAACGGGCGCTCCGAGGGGGCGATCCAGTCGTCGTCACCACGGCACGGAACGGAACCGTCCGCTCGGAGTATGTGCGGGCCGTAGTAGAACCAGGAAATCTGCCCGACGAACTCGTTGAGGACCGCTCCGTGGACCTCGGGGGAAAACATCCTCAGGTGTGCGTAGGCCACGGAGAGCTCGCCCCGGAGGTTGAACGGGGCCCGGACCAGATAATGCCCGAAGTAGTCGTGCGTGGCCCGCAGGATGTCGTTGTGGAGGGCCCGGGAACCGTCGATCTCGATGCCCGACCGCAGCAGGAGCGGGTTGTCCGGGTCCTCGTACCCCTCCGGGCCGTGCCCGTGCTCGGTGGGGTAGACGCACAGGTCCTCACCCGCGTCCAGGGCGTCGCAGAGCTCCCGGGACGTGCCGTAGGGCTGTCCGGGAGACCGGTATAAGCGGACCCTCACCCCCATGTCGGTCATGCAGGAGAGCTGAGCCCGTGCCTCGTCCGCCATCCGCAGGTACTGGCCGCGGACATCGGGATCGTTGGGCCGGTGCGATTGTTCGTGGAAACGGTTCGCTATCTTCCGGATCAGGCTCTCCGGAATATCGGAAGCGGTGAATACGGAATGTATTCGTCCGCTCTCCATATTGACGCGACGCAGGTAGGCCCGAGCTACCTCATGAACATTGACGACCATGCAGATACCCCCCGAAGGCGCCTGTTCGGAAAACGTTCCATTCATGCAGCCGTTACAAAGTCCATCATGATCGTCGGCGCTCGATTCTACAAGTCGCACATACGGGACATCGCAGGTATACGGGGACTAAAAAATTGGTCGACATCATGCCGGGAATGCGCTACCGGGGGGTTTATCCTGGTGTAAATCGAATCGATTCACGAATCTTTCACAAGTGGATTGTCTGATTGCCGGGCTCCGGCCGGAGCCGGGCCTGGGCCGCCGGGCCCCGGGGGCCGGGGGCCGGAGCCCGGGCGCGCGTCGATCACGGCAGCGCAGTCACGCGACCCGCGCGCCCCCGGCGCCCCACGCGCCTCCCGCGGCGCGCTCGTGGAGGCGGAAGAGTCCGAGCGGTTCGTCGACGCGGTACGGCTGCATCGCTCAAGCTGAGCGCTGCTTCCTGCAGAAGCGGGGCGGTGGTACATCCTGTTGTGCGGACGCGGTCGATCCTGCCTGCGAGTAGCCTCGCGAGGTTGCTGCCCACGCCTCCAGGATGAGACCGCCATGGCCCAGTTGTTCCCGCCCGTCGAGCCGTATGCGCAAGGCCTCCTCGATGTCGGCGAGGGTCAGCAGATCTACTGGGAGAGCAGCGGCAACCCCGACGGAAAGGCAGCCCTGGTGGTGCACGGCGGCCCCGGCAGCGGGGGTAGCCGCGGCGGCCGCAGAGTGTTCGACCCCGATGTCTACCGGATCGTTCTGTTCGACCAGCGCGGCTGCGGTGAGAGCCTGCCGCACGCCTCCGATCCGGCCGTCAGCCTGGAGCACAACACCACCGAGCACCTGATCTCCGACATGGAGCGGCTGCGCGAGCACTTGGGCATCGAGCGCTGGCTCCTGTACGGCGGCTCCTGGGGCTCGACGCTGATTCTCGCCTACGCCGAGCGCTGGCCCGAGCGGGTCTCCGAGATCGTCATCGCCGGTGTCACCATGACCAGGCCCGAGGAAACCGACTGGCTCTACCGCGGTGTCGGACGCCTGCTCCCCGGCCCCTGGGAGGCATTCCGCGACGCACTGCCGGAGGCCGACCGGAAGGGCAATCTCGTGGCTGCCTACAACAGGTTGCTGAACAGCCCCGACGAAACGCTCCGAGCCAAGGCAGCGCGTGACTGGTGCGCCTGGGAGGACGCCGTCATCGCCCACGAAGCACTTGGCAAGCCGGGCCAGTACAGCGGCAAGCCGGACGCTGCGCTCATGGCTTTCGTTCGTATCTGCGCGCACTACTTCGCGAACGACGCCTGGCTCGAGAACGGGCAGTTGCTGCGCCACGCACACCGGCTGGCCGGGATCCCGGGGATGTTGATCCATGGCCGACTGGACCTGGCCAGCCCGCTGAAGACCGCATGGGAGCTGGCCAAGGCGTGGCCGGACGCGGAGCTGAAGGTGATCGACGACTCGGGTCACACAGGCAGTTCCGCAATGCGGGACGCGCTCCTGGAGGCGACTGCACGATTCGGGGAGAACGGGAGCGGGACCGGCTCCGGCTCCGGCTCCGCCCGTAGTCACCACTGACGCTGTGTGCCTCGCGCGAGCCGCAGTTGGCCTCCCGCGCTCACACGCGTCCTTCTGTCAGGGGGCGACCACCCCATTCTTCACCTCAGCTTGGAGCGGTTGCCGCCCGGCCGCACCCGGCCTCCGGTCCGGCGCCGCCCCCGCTCCGGCAGCATCGACAGCTCCCGGTTCATCCACTGCCGCGCCTGTTCCCACGCCGTCTTGGCCAGCACCGACGTGACCGGCGCGGGCAGGGCGGCGCACGCGCGGCGGCATTGTGCGGCGCCGCAGTGCAGCGAGGACGCCTTCGTAGCGAGTTGCGGGTACTGCATTGTCTTGGGCGGCAGATAGACGCAGCCGCACATCACGCAGGTGAATACCGGCCGCATCTGCTCATCCCGTCCTGTGACGGTTCCGTCTTCACTCATCCCGAGACCTTTCCTGTACCGGAGCACTGGGAGCAGGACGAGGTGAAATCGTGTGTGGCGTGCACCTGTTTGCCGTTCGCATCCAGCTCCACGGTGTGTTGTTGCTTGTCGGTCAGCCCGGTGCCATCGCACGCACAGCAGTTCTGCTCCTGACCGCCGGTCATCCGCGCACCTCCAGTTCACCACCCACGTGGCCGAGGCTAGCGCGCGCGGACAGCCCGGGGCAGCCCGCCCGAAGAGACCGCCTCAAGAGCGCCGGGTGGCCCGGGGGGCAGGCCGACAGCCGTCGTTCCCAAGGCGCCTCCGTCAGCGTCACTCGCGTCGGCAGCACGCCGGGCACGCACCGGCCCGCCTGGCTGCCCGTCGGCACCGGACAGCCGAAGGAGGTCGCACAAGCCTGAGCGTCTGTGTGCCGGTGCCGGTGCCGGCCCGGCAGACGAGCAGGACCAGGACGGCGGACCCGCCTGTGCACCGGCCGATGCGCGCCTGCTCCCGCCGTGCGCGGCAGGCGCGCGTCGGCGGCAGGCGGCGCCCGCGCCGACTCTTGCTGAGCCGGAAGTCCGGCCAGGGGGCTTCGCCGGAGCGGATCCGGGCGAGACCCGACCGGCTCAGACGGTCTGCGCGACGGCGGATGGGGGGACCGGCTCGCGGCGCGTTCCCGCCGCCCACCGCGTCACCGGCCCCAGCGCGTACGACGCACCCAGGAACAGTCCACCGAGCAGCAGCCAGCCCATCGCACCCATCCCCACCAGCAGCGCGGTGAGCATGAGCGGCCCGAGCGTGCGCGCGACGGTCACGCCGGTGCCGAAGAAGCCCTGGTACTCGCCGATGTGCCCAGCAGGTGCCAGACCGAAGCCGAGTTGCCAGGAACCGGCAGACTGGAGCATCTCGGCGGCGACCAGGAGCACCGACCCGCCGACCAGGACGGTGACCGCGACCCAGGGTGAACTCCCAGCTGAGAGGGCGAATATCCCGCAGGTCACGAGCATGAGTGCGCCGGACCGGCGGATGGCACGGGCGGCGGTGGCGAGCCCGGTGACCGAGCGGGCGGTGCGGACCTGGAAGAGCATCACGGCACCGGTGTTGAGCAGGAAGAGCGCGGAGACAAGCCATTCGGGGGCGTCGGTTCGCTCGGTGATCCACAGCGGCAGGCCGAGGCTGAGCAGCGGCATCCGCAACAGCAGCACGGCGTTGAGGAGCGTGACGACCGCGTACGGCCGGTCCCGCAGGACTTCGAACTTCGCTCCCCGGACAGCGGGCACCGGCGCGACGGCCGGCAGCCGCAGCAGGACGAGTGCGCAGAGCAGAAAACTCAGGGCGTCGATCGCGAAGACGCCGAGATACGCCGACCTGGTCCCCGCGGACAGCGCGAGCCCGCCGAGTGCGGCGCCCACGGCAAGGCCCGCATTGAGCGTCGACTGCAGGTGGGCGAGAACACCGGTGCGCTCCTCCTCGGCCACCAGGCCCGCGAGCAGCGCCTGCCGGGCGGCTGCGAGGCCCGACTGCGCGGTGGCGTAGAGGCAGGCTGCCGCGAGGAACGGCAGGAAGTCCCGTACGACCAGGAAGGACGCGACCGCGGCGCCGGTCGCGAGGGCGAGTAGCACCGCCGTGCCCCGCGGGCCCCGGCGGTCCGCGACCCGCCCGAGCGGCACCCCGGCGACCGAGCCGACCGCCCAGGCCACGGTGAGACCGAGACCGATCCTGGCGGGTGCGAGACCGACAACATGGGTGAAGTAGAGGGTTGAGGTGACGTAGTACGCGCCGTCGCCCAGGGAGTTGGTCAACTGGGCCAGAGCAAGAGTTCGTTGGGGTCCGGCGGGCGACAGCAGGTTTGGCATGTCTATGACGGTACGCAGATATCGGCTCCCCTGTGTAGGACAATGAGGCGCCTTGCACTTGGGCCACTTCAGGGGCGAGGGTGAGGGTGAAGGTGAGAGTCCTTGCTCATGGCCTCGCCAGGAGGGTGGCCGCTTCGGGCGCCCCGGCCGGTACCGCGCCCATGGGATGCCCGCCCGGAGCGCCGGGCCCACAGTGATCACGTTCTGCCCGTAGCCGTCGCGGTGGTGCAGCACGTACTCCCCTCCCAGCAGCGGTACTGCCAGCCGAGCGGGCGGATGGGCTGGTCGTCGACGGCATCGCCGGCAAGCAGACCAAGGCCGCGCTGATCGCCGGGGGATCGGTGCCCTCTCCGCAGCCGTTCGTCATCCAGCGGCCGGCCGCTGGTAAGGCGACGCCGCCGAGCCTGTACGACAAGGTCAGGGACGGGGCGTGTAGTGCCCTCGGCGAGGGAACGGGCGTGAACGAGCCGGCCTGCACCATTCCCGAGGTCAGTTCGGCTGCCGGCGGGCCTGCTTCATCTCGCGGTGGATGGCCCAGGCGTCGGCGACCGGCCCGAGGTGGCCGAGCTTGTCGGGATTGTTCACCCCGCGGATGGTCTGAATCTGCCCGTCGAGCACTTCGAGCACCATGGTGTGGAGCACCTTGCCGCCCCGGTCGCGGAAGACAGCGCCGGGCTGGCCGTTGACCTCGTGCGGCTCGAACGTCACGTCGATCCGGATCAGCCAGGGGAAGGCCGCGCCCAGCACCCGGGCCACGTTCTCCGCGCCCATGACGGCCTTGGCCAGCTGCGGGGCCTTGCCGCCGCCGTCCCCGACCAGTTGCACGTCGGCGGCCAGCAGATTCTGCAGCCCGCCCACATCGCCGTTCTTCAGCGCGTCGAAGAACCTCGTCGCCAGCTCCTGCCGCTCCTGACGGTCCGCCGCGAACCGCGGCCGCCCGGCCTCCATATGCCGCCGCGCCCGCACCACCAGCTGCCGGCATGCCGCCTCCGAACGCCCCACCGCCGCGGCGACCTCGTCGAACCCGAAGGCGAACACCTCCCGCAGCACGAAAACCGCCCGCTCCAGCGGGCTGAGCCGCTCCAGCAGCAGCAGCGCCGCCATCGACACCGAGTCGGCCAGCTCCACCGACCGCGCCGGGTCCTGATACGGATCGCTGAGCAGCGGCTCGGGGAACCACGGTCCGACGTACTCCTCCCGCCGCACCCGCGCGGAGCGCAGTACATCGATCGAGATCCGTGTCACCGCGGCCGACAGAAAAGCCTTGGTCGACGTGGGCCGGGTCGCCGAGCCGTCAAAGCGCAGCCATGTCTCCTGCACCGCATCCTCGGCCTCACCCACACTGCCCAGAATCCGATAGGCGATCGAAAACAGCAGCGGCCGCAGCTCCTGGAACTCCTCGACCTTGCTCACGCCGACTCCCCTCCTCCGGGAACCTTGCCACCCGGCCGTACTCGCCGGCGCAGGCACCTTCTGTTGATCATCCGGACCAGCCGCAGGCCAGAGTAAATGCCCCCGAGCCCAGGGGCCCGGAGCCCGCTGCCGGGCCCCGAGCCAGTTGCTGATGCCGTTTCAGTGAAACTGCCCGACCTCGTAGTTGCCGGCCGGCTGCCGGGTGATGATGTTCGCCCGGTTCACCATGTTCATGAAGGAGACCAGCATCACCAGGGCGGCGAGCTGCTCCTCGTCGTAGTGCTTCGCGGCGTACGCCCACACCTCGTCGCTGACCCCGCCGGCCGCATCCGCGACCCGGGTCCCCTCCTCCGCCAGCTCCAGCGCGGCACGCTCGGCCTCGGTGAAGACCGTGGCCTCCCGCCACGCCGCCACCAGGTTCAGCCGCACCGAGGTCTCGCCGGCAGCGGCGGACTCCTTGGTGTGCATGTCGATGCAGACGGCGCAGCCGTTGATCTGACTCACGCGAAGCGCCACCAGTTCCTGCGTCGCGGCCGGCAGCGGCGAGTCCTTGATCACCTTGCCCGCCGACATGAAGTACTTGAGGGCCTTGCCGGCGGTCGGGTCGGCGAAAAAGTTCAGTCGCGGGTCCATGGTGTGCTCCTCTGTGGTCGTCAGTGGCTACACCCCTGAGACGGGGTAGCCCGAAACCCTGTGACATGGAGGAATGTGAACTGCGTCTCCCCGCCGATGCGGCGCCGGGGAACGAAGAGCAAGCGGACACTGCCCCCGTGGCGCAGAAGCGAGCCCGGCCGCCCCGTGGGTACACGCTGAGTCACTTCGCTGAGTCAGTGAACTCTGCTGAGGCACAGCGTGTGGCCGTTCGCGCTGTACTTCGGGTCGCCGATGTAGGGGATCTCCGGGCCGTCCGCCTTACAGGTGTCGCCCGGGCCGGTCAGTTCCTGTGACACCCGGTACTGGTCCGGGGAGGAGCCGCAGACGACCGCTTCCAGGTCCTGCGCGGGCCAGGTCGAATTGTTGCGCACGCAGTCACCGACGGACAGTTGATCCGGTTTCGCGTCACCGGCGATCAGGCCGATCACCATCAGCAGCGGCACTGCCAGTACCACCAGGGCGATCGGGAGGGCGAACACCAAGGCTGCCGGACGCAGGAGAACCCGCTTCCCGGGGTCCAGCGGTCGCTGCCGGCCGCCGGAGGGCGGGCCGAGACGGCGGAACACCGGCCGGGGGCCCAGCACGTTGGCCAGCACGGTGATCGGAGTGAAGATCAGGGAGAGGGGGCTCCACCAGCCCTGGTAGAGGGTGTCGGCGGTCATCTTGCGGTGCAACGACGTACCGCACGAGCCGCAGAACACCCCCGAGCGCTTCAGGAAGCGCATGAGGACGACCATCCCCTGATGGCCCCGCACGGTGGCCCGGACAGCCGGCACACCACCGCATATCTCGCAGGACAGCGCCTCGCCGACAGGGGAATGCTGCCCCCGGACCGCCGCCGGCGGATAGGTGCCGGGCGAAGAGTACGGCTGCCCGTACGGCTGGTTGGGGTACGGGTACGGGTGCGGGCCCGGCGGGTTGGCCACGGAACAATTCCTTGATGATCGGCACTCTGGCAACGGGCACCTTACCTGCGGTCCGGCGTGCGGCCCGCCTCTCCCCGCCGTCGAGGGCCGTTGGGGCCCTGTCAGGGCATCGAGGTCAGGGCATCGAGCTGCGCGGCGCCCCACGCCGCGTGGCGTTCGCCTCGTCCATGAACGCGTTACTGATGTCCGTAGTCGCCCAGTACGTGGGCCGGGACGATGTGCCCGAGGTCCTGGCCGGCCGGTTGGAGCGGCGCCTGGCGGCCCAGGGCGGCACGGCTGCCGTGACGGATCCGGTGGGCCGGCTGATCGGCCGGCGCCTGCCGCAGCGCCGTGGATGCGGCGACGTGCGGTGCGACGAGGGCCTGCGGCTGGACACCGGCGGTGCGTGCGCCACTTGCGAGGATGTCGTCAGCGACCGAGGACGTCGTCAGCGGCCACCGTGCTCCGCGGCACTACCTCGTGGCCGCGGTCGACGCGGAGATGCCCCGGGCCTCCGAGGTGGAGCGCCGCCGAAGCCGAGGCACCGACATCGCGCCGGAGCCGGAGCTGGAGCCGCTGCCGGTGGTCGTGCTGCCCGCGCCGTGCCCCGAGGCCGTCGTCCCGAAGCCGGAGCCGGAGCCGGGGGAGAGTGCTCCGGCCGGCTCCACGCTGCACGCGGTCGCGGTCGAGGGCGTGCCGATCCATGCCGTCGCCGAGGTGATCGGGCGGCACCTCGGCCTGCCCATGGCCTCGGTCTCCCCCGACGACGCGGCCGGGCACTTCAGCCGGCTCAGCCGGCCGGCCGGCTTCCTCGGCATGGACGGCCCCGCCTCAAGCGCGCACACCCGCGAACTGGTGGGGTGTCAGCCGACCCAGCCCGGGCTCATCGACGACCTCGACAAGGGCCACTACTTCGCCACCCCATCCGCCTGACCATCCGCACCGCCTGACCATCCGGCACCGACTGCCGACGCCGCCGCCGACCGCCGGGCCCTGTGCCCGGGTAGCGGACCCAACCGGCTGGTCGCGGCTGCTGAGGAGTGGCGCGAGCACGCCGACTACGCGGCCACCGGGATGCCGACTACGCGGCCACCGGGGCTGCCGACTACGCGGCCACGGATGCCGGCCACGGCGGCGGCGCGGCGCACCGGCGGCGGCGCGGCGCACCGGCGGCAGCGCGGC
>NZ_JBEZYL010000014.1:0-164524 GCF_040638465.1 Streptomyces sp. NPDC026206 | reverse complement strand
ATCCCCCGTCTTTATCCCCGTCGCTCCGTCCCGCACCCCTGTCAACACGGGCCGGACGGGCTGGAAATCAGCCCGTCCGGCGCTTGAGGACGCAGCACAGCCAGCCCGTCCGGCGCTTGAGGACAAAAGGGCGGCAGCAACCACTGCTCGATCACCGACCCAGGAGCACCGTGCCCGACCTCCGCACGCCCGCACCCAGCGCCCGGACCTCCCGCCGGGCCCTGCTCGCTGCCGCGGCCGCGTTCGCCGTCCAGCCCGCGACGGCCACCGCGTCCTCGGCCGCCACCCCGGCGCCCGCCACCGTCCGCATCACCGAAGGGCAGGTGGGGGAGACCGGGCCGGGCGGCACGATCGTCTACCCCAGTGTGACCAGCTGCCTGACCATCACCCTCCGGATGGGTGACGGCGGCAAGGTGGGCGCCCACGCCAGCCTTTTCCAGGTGCCCGGCGAACTGCGGTCGGACGAGATCCTGGCCGCCGCCGCGCGCCGGGCCGCGGGCCGTCGTATCACCGCCGTCGAGGTCAGGGGCGCCGTCGGCGCCTGGCACCCGGGCTATTTCACCAAGGCCATCGAGAGCTACACCGACGGTGAGCCCGTCCCGTACCCGACGCGGCCCGACCCCGGTGGCCTGGCGCGGGCCGTGGCCACGGGCCTCGGCCTGCCGCAGCGTGTGCGGGTGTCCGTCCAGGACGTGCCCGACGGCGACCAGACGGTCACCTGATCTTCGGCTCGCGCGGGGCGGCCCCGGGCCGGCCCGTTCCGGGGGACGGGCAGCGCCGGATCTGTGCGAAGCTGTGGCGAACACCCCGATGACCAGGAGGTTTTAATGACGGCGGACACAACGGGGCAGGACGCGGCCGTGAACGGCGAGAGCGCCGGGGGCCCCGAGGACGAAGTGAAGCGTAAATTCCGCGAGGCGCTGGCCCGGAAGCAGGGCAAATCGGCCGACGGTGGCGCCAACGGTCAGAACCGCGACGGATCCAAGGTGCACGGCACTCACGGCAAGGTCGGCGGCCAGCGCAACTTCCGCCGCAAGAGCGGCTGACCGGCGCCGGGGGCGGGCGCACACCGGCCGGCCGTCGCGCCCGGTTGTGCCTGGTCTCGCGCTCAGCGGGCATGCGCCCTGCTGGGCGCGGTGCAGGTGTGCCGATAATGGGTGCGCCCCGCGACCCGCGGAGCATCGAACCGTCACAGCACCGACCCAGGGGGCGCGGATGAACAGCGAGCAGAAGAACGACCGGCAGCGGTACCGAGGACGCCTGGCCCGCCGGGTGTCCGCCGTCATCGCGCTGGCCCTGGGCGCCGCCCTGCTGGCCACGCCCGCATCGGCGACGAGCCCGTCCCCGGCGGGCGGCACCGTGCGCGCCGCCGTCGCGGCTGCCGGCAGCTCCGACGCCGCGACCACCGCCGCCGGCACTGCGGTGGCCGTCGACGCCGCGTCGCATCACAAGTCCACCGCCGGCCACCAGACGCTGGCGAAGGACAAGAAGAACCGGACGCTGGCCAAGGACAAGAAGAAAAAGAAGAAGAAGAAGGGCTTCTTCAAGAAGCTCGGGGTGGCCCTTCTCATCGTGATGATCCTCGGCACCCTCTTCGTGGTGGCGATGATCGTGCTGGCGGTCTTCCTGATCCGCCGGGCCTTCAAGCGCCGCCGCGCCTGACGCCCGCCCGGAGCACCGTGTGAGGTCTCGCCCGGCCCCGGGGGCCGGGCGAGCCGCCGGTCATCTGGTCTTCACCACCCACGTCAGGGCGAGCCACGGCGTGGCCGCGGCGGCGGCCGCCAGGCACCAGCCCGTACCCGTGCCGGGGAAGCCGATGAGCAGCGGGACGACGAGAGCGGCCCCGCACGCGAGGACCGCCGCGGCGGGCAGGTGCACCCAGGGCTCGAATCGACGCGCGTAGCGCACGCCCGCTTCGCGCCGGTGGAGCGCCACGCTCGTCACCAGTCCGGCCGCGAGGCCGAGGATCCAGATGGTCGGCAGCGCGATGATGCGGCCGGCGAACGAGCCGATGTCGTTGTCCGGGGCCTGACGCACCCCCAGGTCCGGCCGGTCCGGCGCGTACAGCAGCTCGACCGTGCGGCCCTCTTCCGGCTTGCCGCTGGTGTGCACCGCGTCCACGGTCACCTGCCGCGGGCCGGAGGCGAAGGGGACGCTGACGACGATCGTCGACGCGTACTCGTCGGCGCCGTTGATCTCCGCGTCCGTGGGGCGGGGTGCGCCGAGGATCTTCTCGATCCGCAGTTCGTACGTGCTCCCGCCGGCCCGGTCGGCCCGGGCGAGCCACTCGCCCTCCGCGCCGTCGGGTCCCACGCCCTGGCACAGCGCGGCCATGCTCGTGAGGGCGATGCCGAAGCCCAGCACCCAGCACAGCAGTCGCGAGGACCGCGGCTCGGGCCACGGTTCGTGCCGCCTGCGCCAGGCCTTCCTGCGCAACGCGGCGCGCCGGCTCGCCCGTACGACTGAGGAAGCGAGCAACCAGCACGCGGCGCATACGCCGGTCGCGGCCAGCAGCTGCAGTTCATGCCGCTTGGGCGGCAGTTCCCGTAACGGGACGACGCCGAGCAGCGCGGTCGCGTAGCCCACGAGCAGCGTCGCCCACCCCGTGAGGCGCGTCCATATCCTCATGCCGTGCTTCCCCCACCCACCTAATTGATCTTGCGGTGGACAGCGTAATGGGGGGTGCGGCCCTCGCCCGCCGCGGGCCCGCGTGCCGGGCGCCGAGGGGGTCTCGGCGGCCGCCCGGCACGGAGACCGTCACTCGAACGGGACCAGGAACCGCTCCGGTTCACAGGCGTCGCAGAACCGGACGTCGTACTCGGCCGCCTTGCGCCGGGCCTCGGCGGTGGTCACGGTGTCCTCCCCGCCCCGCGGTACCCAGCAGCCCGCGTGATGCAGCTCCTGGAGGGTGCCACCGGGGCGGCGGTGCACCGTGATCGGCCAGACGGCATCCTCGAGGTCGTGCCGCCACTCGCCGCTGAGGCGCTGGAGCACGACTTCCCGTATCCAATCGCGCGAGGAAATGCCGTTCTCCTGCGCGGTGGCTTCGATGCGGGCGAGTTCATCAGGGGTGAAGAGCTCCTCCATGCCGCCGGACAGTAGCAGCGCGGCGCTGCCCGCGACCCCGGTTCCGGGCAATGGCCCACGGTGCTGACCTGCGCGTTGACTGGAGCGGAGGGAGCGCTTCCGAGCGTCGTGGCGGCCGGTTCGTCCTGCGACGTGCAGCTGAGGGGCTTTTACCAGGGCTGGCATAGGACGCGGACCTATACCGGCACGTGATGCCCCCATACATTGCTTACGCCACTCTTGGCCATTCCGTTACCACCTGTCCTCCTGAATGCCGGTTCCCGGCTCGCGCGCGAGCCCGGCACGCCTGTCCATGGCCGCGGCCGACGCCCGTCCGCCCCGGCTCGGGCATCACTTCGCGTGGGCGCCGAGGTAGAAGAGCAGCCAGATGAAGCCGGCCAGGACGTGGCCGAAGACGACGTAGATCAGCACGCGCCAGCCCACCGCCTTCTCGGCGTACTTCTCGCAGTCGTGGGTCATTGCTGTTCCGCTCCTGTCCTGGTGGCTCCGCGCAACTCGCTGAGCAGCTCCTCCTGACCGGTCAGCACCTGGGTCAGGATGCGCCGGGCGGCGCCCAGCAGCTCCGCCACGTCCCCGCCGGCCAGGGCGTAGACGACGGTGGAGCCCTCGCGGGTGGAGGTCACGATGCCGGAGCGGCGCAACACCGCGAGTTGCTGGGAGAGGCTAGAGGGCTCGACGCCGATCGCGGTGAGCAGGTCGCGCACCGGCATCGGCCCGTCCTGCAGCAGTTCCAGGACCCGGATGCGCACGGGGTGCCCGAGCATCCGGAAGAATTCCGCCTTCGCCTGGTACAGCGGCACGCGCACGCCGATCAACTCCTGCCCTGCCCGTCGTCCTCGTCCACGATGTCCGTCGTCACGCCGTGCGCGAGGGCCAGCCGGAGCGCGTCGTCCAGCTCGTCCTCGGCGATCGCCGCACCGTAGCTGTCCCCGGCCGCCCGGGCCGCAGCCAGGGCCGCGCGCGCCGCGCGCACCCGCTCCCGCATCGCTTCAGCGAACGCACTCACGGCCGCCCCCTCGGTGGTTCGTCGTCCGGCATCCTGCGCATCTGGTGAATTGAAGAATTCTGCAATTCTAGAGCACTTCGCTCCCCCTCCGTCGCCCGTGGGCTGGGTGAGTGATGCGTTGCCGCTTTCGGTGCGTTTGTCACATGATCAGAGGTCCGGGTTGTTAGTTTTTCTCCGCGTTGTCCCGTGTCCTCGTGCGGCTGGGGGTGTTTGGTGGCGATTTCAGCGAGTGACGCCCGTCCGGCGGCAGCCCGCGGGCGCCCCGACACGAGCGCGTCCGGTGACGGAGACAGTGACGGCCCGGCCGCGCCGAGCGCATCGCCCGACGAGGAACCGGGCGCGAATCCCGCCGCGGTGCCGGGCCCCGGCGGAACGGGCGGACCGGGCTCCGGTGGGCCCGCAGGCCCCGGAACGGGCGGCCCGGGACAGGGCGGCACAGGCCCGGGCGGCGACGGCCCGGGGACCCCCGCAGTCGTGGGGCCGGCCGCGACGAGCGGTCCGGCAGGCTATGACTACGTGGGCTTCAGCCGGCTGGCGGGGGAGCTGACCGAGCCCCCGAACGGCGTCTACCAGGTGCGCTACCGGCGGCTGCTGAGCCGTGGCCCCGGCGGCGGAGTTGGGGTGATGCTGCTGGTGGCGGCCGCACCCCTGGTCTCCGTGGCGCTCCTGCTCTGGCTGATCTCCCCCGAGCACTGGCTCTACCGGCCCTATGTCAGCGACTGGGAGCGGTTCGCCGACTCGGTGATGCTGGTCTCCATCGGCCTCATCGAGCTGTTCCGGGTGGTCAACGTCGCCTCCAACGCCCATGCGACCTGGGTGGCCCGGGACCCGGTGCCCGTACGCGCCCAGCCGGGCACGCGCGTGGCGTTCCTGACCAGCTTCGTGCCGGGCAAGGAACCGCTGTCCATGGTGCGGGCGACGCTCGAGGGGGCCGTACGCATCGAGCACGAGGGGCCGCTGGACGTCTGGCTGCTGGACGAGGGCGACGACCCGGAGGTCAAGCGGCTGTGCGAACAGCTGGGAGTACGGCACTTCTCCCGCAAGGGAGCCGAGCGCTGGAACCAGCCCTCCGGCACCTTCCGCGCGCGCACCAAGCACGGCAACTACAACGCCTGGCTGGACGCCCACGGCGACGAGTACGAGTTCATGGCCTGCGTGGACACCGACCACGTGCCCCTGCCCAACTTCCTGGAGCGGATGCTGGGCTACTTCCGCGACGCCGACGTGGCCTTCGTGGTCGGCCCCCAGGTCTACGGCAACTACACCACCGCCGTCACCAAGGCGGCCGAGAGCCAGCAGTTCCTCTTCCACGCCCTGATCCAGCGCGCCGGCAACGCCTACGGCTCGCCCATGTTCGTGGGAACGAGCAACTGTGTGCGGATCAGCGTCCTGCGCCAGATCGGCGGCCTCTTCGACTCGATCACCGAGGACATGGCCACGGGCCTGGAGATCCACCGCCGCCGCAACCCCGCCACCGGCCGGCGCTGGAAGTCCGTGTACACCCCCGACGTGCTCGCCGTCGGCGAGGGCCCCTCCAGCTGGACGGACTTCTTCTCCCAGCAGCTGCGCTGGTCGCGCGGGACCTACGAGACGCTGCTGCGCCAGTTCTGGCGGGCTGTGTGGACCCTGCCGCCCGGGCGGCTGATCAACTACACCTTCATGATCGCCTACTACCCGATGGCCGCGCTGAACTGGGCCCTGGGCGCCTTGACCTGCGCGCTCTTCCTCGGACTGGGCGCCTCCGGAATCACCGTCGAGTCCTCGCTGTGGCTGATGCTCTACTGCGACGCGGCGGCCCTGCAGGTCGGGCTCTACGTATGGAACCGGCGCCACAACGTGAGCCCCCACGAGCCCGCCGGCTCCTCCGGAGCGGCCGGCATGGTGATGTCGGCCCTCTCGGCACCGCTGTACGCCCGGTCCCTGGGCGAGGCCCTGCTGCGCCGGCGCTCGCGGTTCGTGGTGACGCCCAAGGGTGATTCCGCCAGTCCCGACTGCATGGCGACCTTCCGCACCCACCTGATGTGGGCGGCGGTCTTCGCGCTGTCGCTGATCGCCTCCTGGACGCTGAGCCACGCGCACACGGCGATGCGGATCTGGGCCCTGCTCGCGCTGCTGACGGCGCTCGGGCCCCTCGGCGTCTGGCAAGGGGGCCTGTGGCGGGAGCGCCGGCTGGTGCGCCGGGGCCTGACCCCGGCGCCCGCGACGGCCGGCGCCCCGGCAACCTGCGGGCAGCCGGAGGCGGGGGTCTCGCGTCCGGTGGGGCAGCACCGCCGGCAGATGTGACGACACGTAGCAGAACGAGCCGGTCGATGGGATGTGGGTGCGGTGAGGTTGCTGCCGAACGCAAAGGAACGCAGGGTGATGCTCAGCGTCGGCGCGGTGCTGGCACTGGTCGCCGCGAACGGCCCGGCCGCCACCGGGTTCGCCGAACGGGCCTGGCACGAGTACACCGTCAACCAGGAGGCGTACAAGGCGCGCTACGGACACTGGGACGTCGTGGACGTTCCGGGGAGGTTCCGCATCAACGCCATCCACGCCGCGCTGCTGCGCACCGGCAGGGTGCTGCTGATCGCCGGGTCGGGCAACGACGAGAAGAACTTCCGGGCCGGGACGTTCCAAAGCGTCCTGTGGGACCCGGTGCGCAACACCTTCAAGCACATCCCCACCCCCAAGGACATGTTCTGCGCCGGGCACGCGCAGCTCCCCGACGGAAAGCTCCTGGTGGCGGGGGGTACCGCACGCTACGAGAAACTGACCGGCGACGTACGGCGGGCCGGCGGCGCGATGCTGGTGAAGAACGAGAACCCCGATGCCCCCAGGACCTTCCCCGCCGGCACCGTCTTCGTGGGCTCCTCCGGCAAGCGCTACCGCTCCCAGGTACCCGTACTCGTCCCGCGCGCGAAGAAGGACGTCACCGGGAAGGACGGGCACGCGGGAAAGGACAAGCACGCCGGGAAGACGGTCACGGTCACCGCCGCCCAGGCCCGGGTGTACGTGGAGGCCGTCGCCGAGGGGGAGGGCGGCATCACCCACACCGCCGACCAGTACCGCATCCAGGGGTTGACGGGCAAGGACGCCCAGGACCTCTACGGGCTGGCGGCCAAGCTGGGCCTGGACAAGAAGGACTTCCAAGGGCTCAAGGAGACCTACGAGTTCGATCCCATCGCCGAACGCTACGTAACGGTCGACCCGATGTCCGACGCCCGCTGGTACCCCACTCTGGTCACGCTGGAGGACGGGCGGGTGCTGGCCGTGTCCGGCCTGGACGACATGGGCGAGATCATTCCGGGCAGGAACGAGATCTACGATCCCCGGACCCGTACCTGGTCCGCCGGCCCGAACCGCTACTTCCCCACCTACCCCGCCCTCTTCCTCACCGGTGGCGGCCGCCTTTTCTACTCCGGCTCCAACGCCGGCTACGGCCCGGCCGACCAGGGCCGCAAGCCGGGCCTGTGGGACGTGCGGAGCAACGCCTTCGAGCCCGTACCGGGCCTGGTGCGGCAGGACATGACGGAGACCTCCGCCTCTGTGCTGCTGCCCCCGGCCCAGGACCGGAAGGTGATGATCCTCGGCGGCGGGGGAGTGGGGGAGTCCCACCGCTCCACCCGGCGCACCGCGATCGCCGACCTGAGCGCCCCGGCCCCCCGGTATGTCCCGGGACCCGACCTGCCCCGGCCCACCCGCTACCTCAACGCCGTCCTGACGCCCGACGACCGGGTCTTCACCACCGGCGGCTCGGGCGACTACCGGGGCAAGCGGGGCTCGGACATTCTGCGCGCCCAGTTCTACGACCCGCGGAAGGGTGCCTTCGACACCGCCGCCGAGCCCACGGTCGGCCGCGACTACCACTCGGAGGCGCTGCTGCTGCCCGACGGGCGGATCGCGGTCTTCGGCTCCAACCCGCTCTTCGCCGACAAGGAAGGCAACCGCATGGGCGCCTTCGAGAAGCGCATCGAGGTCTACACCCCGCCCTATCTCTACCGTGACCGCCGTCCCGCGCTGCGCACGGGGCCTCTTGAGGCGGGGCGCGGGGGAGCGTTCACGTTGCCGGGGACTGACCGGCGGGAGGTGGCCGCGGTGCGGTTGATGCGGCCGAGTGCGGTGACGCATGCGACGGATGTGGAGCAACGGTCGGTTGCGCTGGGCTTCGCCCGCGGGCGGAACGGTGCGGTGTCCGTGACGGTTCCGGAGGATCCGTCGCTGGTGCCGGCGGGCTGGTACATGGTCTTCCTGGTGGACCGGGCGGGGACGCCGTCGCGGGCGGCGTGGGTGCACGTGCACTGAGGGCGATCACCGGACCGGCTCGGTTTTCCACCGGTCCGGGTGACAGGGTCGAGCCCGTCCGGCGACCGAGGAGCGGGCTCCGGGGCGGAGCCCCGGTCATTGAGTGGGGGCGGGCGAGGCCGTCGCCAGGCCCAGGGCGTACTCCGACCACCAGCGCCCGGCCTGGGGAGCCCCCCGGCAGGAGCCGTCCGACTCGCCGGGGCGCTTGACCCAGACGAACGCGTCGACGCGCGGGTCGCCCGTCGCCGTCGTGGGAGGCGTGCCCAGCGCCCGGCCCGGCGGGTTGCACCACGATTCGTCCCCCGAACCGGGTGGCGCGGGCGGCAGCGGCCCGTTGCCGTTGCGGCTGGTGTCGATGATGTAGTGGGCGCCGCCCAGCAGATCCGACAACCGGCCGCCGTACGCCCGGGTGACGGAAGTGGTGTGGAAGTTGGAGACGTTCAGCGCGAAGCCGTCCGCCTTGGCGATCCCCGCCTGCTGCAAAGCGCCGGCCAGCAGCCGCTGGTCGGAGATCCATCCCGCGTTGCCGGCGTCGACGTACACCGACGTGCCGCGCCGGGCCTTGAACGTCCTCACCGCTTCCGCCAGCAGTCCGAGGCGTTCCGCCTTCGCGTCCGCCTGCAGACAGCCCGAGGCCCACTGGGCGACCGCGTCGGGCTCGAGCACCACCCACGCCCGGCGCTCGCCGATGCCGGCCGCGGCGCGGGCCACCCACTCCCGGTAGGCGGCGGCGGTGGGCGCGCCGCCGGAGGAGTACTGGCCGCAGTCGCGGTGCGGGATGTCGTACGCCACCAGAAGGGGGATGCGGCCGGCGCGTTCGGCCTCCTCGACGACTCGCCCGGCCTGTTCCTCCGGGTCGTCGCCGGTCATCCAGACGGCAGTGGGCTGCACCGCGATGCGCCGCACGGCCTGGGCCTCCTCCTCCCGTCCCCGCTCCTGCCAGATCTGCGCCTGCTTGGCGGGCCGGTTCACGGGCTCGGCCCAGAAAGGGGAATCGGGGCCGTCGGCGTCCGAGGCCGTGGCGGCTCCCGCGCAGAGCGGCAGGCACACGGCACCCGCGCATGCCAGCACGGCGGCACCCCACCGTGCACCGCTGACGAAGCGTGTCGTCCGGGCCCTTGCCATGAGCACCACCTCTCCACCGGGTGCGGTACTTCTCCCCGCAGTGGGATGTGGCGTCCCGTCAGATGTGCGTTTTCTGCGCCGTACGAGGGGCGTTGTTGCTCCGAGGGGAGGCCTGCGCTGACGGAGCGTCAGGCGGTGCCGAGAACCTGCGCCAGGTCGTAGCCGACCGGCTCCTCCAGCTGCGCGTAGGTGCACTGCTCCGGTTCCCGGTCCGGGCGCCAGCGGCGGAACTGGGCCGTGTGCCGGAAGCGGTCGCCCTGCATGTGGTCGTAGGCGACCTCGACCACCCGCTCCGGGCGCAGCGCGATCCAGGACAGGTCCTTCTTGCCGGTCCAGCGGCTGGGGCCGCCGGGCAGCCGGCCGGCGGCCTGGGCCTCCGCGCTGGCCCAGTCCTGCCACGGGTGGCCGGCCGCGGAGGGCATCCGCAGGGGCTCCAGCTCGGTCATCAGCTCCTGGCGCCGGCGCATCGGGAAGGAGGCGCAGACCCCCACGTGCTGCAGCCGCCCGGCGGCGTCGTACAGGCCCAGCAGCAGCGAGCCGACGACCGGGCCGCTCTTGTGGAGCCGCAGCCCGGCGACGACGCAGTCGGCGGTCCGCTCGTGCTTGACCTTGACCATGGCGCGTTCGCCCGGCAGGTACGGCAGGCCCGGCGGTTTGGCGATCACCCCGTCCAGCCCCGCCCCCTCGAACTGCCCGAACCACCCCCGGGCCACCTCCAGGTCGTAGGTGACGGGGGCGGTGAACAGCGGGTCGCGGGCGTCGCGCAGGGCGTCCGTCAACGCGTCCCGGCGCTCGCGCTGGGCCGTCGCCATCCAGGACTCGTCGCCCAGGGCGAGCAGGTCGAAGGCGATCAGGCTCGCCGGGGTCGCCTCGGCCAGATGGCGTACGCGCGAGTCGGCCGGGTGGATGCGCTCCAGCAGGGCCTCGAAGTCCAGGCGGCCCCCGCGGGCGATGACGATCTCCCCGTCGAGGACGCAGCGCGGCGGCAGCTGCCGCAGCAGGGTCCCGGTGAGCTCGGGGAAGTAGCGGGTGAGCGGCTTCCCGGTGCGGCTGCCGAGCTCGATCTCGTCGCCGTCGCGGAAGACGATGGCCCGGAAGCCGTCCCACTTGGCCTCGTACTGCATGCCGGGCGGGATCGCCGCCGCCGGCTTTGCCAGCATGGGCTGCACGGGAGGCATCACCGGAAGGTCCATGACCTGGATTGTGCGGGCGAGGCCGGGGCCCCGCCCGCCGACAGGCGCGGCCCTCCCGTTCGGCCTAACGTGACACGCATGGCAGAGACCCTGGAGCTCACCGTCGGCGAGCGGACGGTACGGCTGTCCCACCCGGACAAGGTCTATTTCCCGGAGCCCGGGTTCACCAAGTACGACCTGGCCCGGTACTACCTGAGCGTCGGCGACGGCATCGTGCGTGCCCTCAAGGACCGGCCCACCACCTTGGAGCGCTACCCCGACGGGGTGGACGGCGAGTCCTTCTTCCAGAAGCGGGCGCCCAAGAACCTCCCCGAATGGATTCCCACCGGCCGGATCGCGTTCCCCAGCGGCCGGTACGCCGACGAGATCTGCCCCACCGAGACGGCGGCCGTCCTGTGGGCGGCGAACCTGGGCTGCCTCACCTTCCACCCGTGGCCGGTGCGGCGCACCGACACCGACCACCCCGACGAGCTGCGCATCGACCTCGACCCGCAGCCCGGCACCGACTACGCGGACGCGGTCCGCGCCGCGCTCGAGCTGCGGGACGTCCTGGCCGGGCTCGGCCTGACCGGCTGGCCCAAGACCTCCGGCGGGCGCGGCCTGCACGTCTTCGTGCCCATCACGCCGGACTGGACGTTCGCCCAGGTGCGCCGGGCGGCCATCGCCGTCGCGCGGGAGCTGGAACGGCGGGCGCCAAAGCGGATCACCACCGCGTGGTGGAAGGAGGAGCGCGGGGAAAAGATCTTTGTCGACTACAACCAGACCGCCCGCGACCGCACCATCGCCAGCGCCTACTCCGTAAGGCCCCGCCCGCACGCTCCCGTCTCCGCGCCGCTGCGCTGGGAGGAGCTGTCCAGCGCCGTCCCCGAGGACTTCGACCTGGCCACGATGCCGGCCCGGTTCGCCGAAGTCGGCGATGTGCACGCCGACATGGACGCGCACCCCTGCGGGCTGGCGGCGGCGCTCGACCTGGCCGCGCGCGACGAGCGCGAGCACGGACTGGGGGATCTGCCCTACCCGCCCGAGCACCCGAAGGTGAAGGGCGAGCCGAAGCGCGTGCAGCCCAGCCGGGCGAAGAAGAAGGACGGCTGAGGTCTCCGGTGACGGCCGAATGGTCGGCGATCCGGGCCGTCATCTTGATTTGTGTTTAGGTCGACATTTCATGTGGAACCTGGGCAATGCGTGATCCACTTCGCATCGAGGGAGTTCCCATGTTCAGTACATTCGCGATCCGCAGCAGGAAGGTCTCGGCCGGTGTGATCGCGGCCGCCGCCCTCGGCGGATCCCTGTTCGCCGCCGCGCCCGTCCAGGCCGCCCCGCCGACCCGGCCCTACGGCACGGTCGTCGCCACCACAGGCATCGTCGAACGCGCCTTCCCGACCACCGACTCCTCCGTCAGAGGCATCCTCAAGCACCACGGCCAGGCCGCCCTGCGCTGCAAGGTCCGTGCCCAGGACGTGGGTGGCAACCCGATCTGGTACATGCTGCGGGACCGCGCCACCTGGGTCTCGGCGAAGTACATCGAGAGCACCGGGGACGTGCCGGTCTGCAAGGCCGTCACGGGCAAGGCCCCCGAGGCGACTCCGGCGACGCGCGCGGCCGTGGGGTGAGGCAGCCGCCGCCCGGTGCGCGAACGCCGGGCGGCCCGGCCGTAGCCGCGGCTCCCGGCGCCGGGACCGCGGCTAGCCGGTCATGGTCAGGCCGTCCTTCGCGGCCCCGCGCGACAGTACGGCCCGGCGGATGCGCTCCCTGGCGTCGGCCAGGTCCGCCCGGCCCGGCCTGCTCGCGGCCGCCCGGTCCAGGACGAGCACCCTGAACGGCCGCCGCAGGTCCGTGACCTGGGGCAGGAACTCCGCCTTGACCACGTTCCAGCGCTGCCCCCGGCGTGCGGGCGGGGCGAAGGTGAAGCGGGCGACGGAGCTCTGGTTGCCCCGGGCGTCCTGCTCGCCGGCGGGGTTGAACATCTCGCCCGCGAGCTGGTCGCCCATGCCGTAGACGACCCAGGTGCCGTTGACCTTCTCGTACGCCTGGGGCACGTGGTTGTGCGTACCGAGGATCAGGTCGATGTCGGGGCGGCCGCCGGTGGTGGCCGCCGTGAGGTGCCGGGCGAGCGTCAGCTGCTGCTCGTCCGGCTCCTGTTGCCACTCGGTGCCCCAGTGCAGGCTGACCGCGACGACGTCCGCCCCGGCCTTCCGGGCGGCGCGGGCGTCGGCCAGGATGCGGCCCTCGTCGATGAGGCCGACCGTCCAGGGGCGGCCCTCGGGGACGGGGATGTCGTTGGTGGCGTAGGTGTAGGAGAGCTGGGCGACCCGGGCCGGGCCGGCCCGCAGCAGGTTCACCCGGGCGCCCTCCGCGGCGGACCGGGCCGAGCCGGTGTGCCGCAGGCCCGCCGCGTCCATCGCGTCCAGCGTGCGCCGCACGCCCGGTTCCCCGGCGTCCAGGGTGTGGTTGGAGGCGGTCGAGCAGGAGTCGTACCCGGTCTCCTTGAGCGCCCGGGCGACCTGCGGGGGTGACACGAACGCCGGATAGCCGCTGAACGGCCCCTTCTCCTGCCCGTACACCGTCTCCATGTGGCAGATCGCCACATCGGCGCCCGAGACGACGCCTTTGGCGCCCGCGAGCATCGGGCGGAAGTCGTAGGCCGTACCGGACCGCTCGCCGTCCTCCCGTGACTGCGCGATCACCGAGTCGTGGGGGAGGACGTCCCCGGTGGCCACGAGCGTGAACCCGCCCCGCACCACGGGGCTCGCGGGCGGCGCTCCGGCGGTCCGCACCCCCCTGTCCGGAGGTGAGCAGCCCGCCGTGACCGACCCTGCTATGACGCCCAATACCGCCAGTACGGCTGTGCCCGTGTGCCTCATCACTACCCGTACTCCGCTTCTCCGACGAAAAAACACACTTCTCATATGACTTATATGTGACTCAATGTCGGATTTCGCGGGGGCGGGGGCCGGATGTGGTGGAGAAAGGCGGCCGCGGCGCGCGGACCGGCGCCTAGAGTTGCGTCACGGGCTCTCGCATCGGCCGGAAGGAAGAACCGCGTTGGACCACGCGACCCATGGTTGTGTTCTGCTGCTCGACGGCACCCCCGACGGGCGGCGGGGTGCCCTGCCGAACCCGACCGCGCACGCCATCGCGGGCGCGAGCCCGCGCGGATTCCTCGCCGCCGCCTCGGCCGACGTGGTGCAGCTGCCCGCCATGGCCGGCCCCCAGAGCGTGCTGGCCTACCTCCAGGACGCGGTCCGGGTGCCGGGACCGCTGCTGATGTGGGTCACCGGGCACCTGATGGTGCCGGCCCGTCGCAGCACCGAGCTGCACCTGGCGCTGCGGGAGAGCACCGCCGCCACCGTCCGCTACACCGGCCTGCCCTGGGAGTGGCTGGTCCGGGCGCTGCGCGGGCACCCGGGCCCGACCCTGCTCCTCCTCGACGCCGAGGCCGACGCCCAGGCCTGGCCGCACGTGGCCGCCGCGGCCCACGACGGACGCCTCGCCGGAGGCCTCCCGGCCTGCGGAGTGATCACCCCCACCCCGGACAGACCCGCACAGGAAGCCGGGCCCTACACCCGCTCCTTCCTCACCGCCCTGTCCGTCGGCCACCCCACGGCCGGGCCCACGCTCGACCCCGCCCTCCTGCACCAGCTGGCGCTGGCTCAGGCAGGGCTCCCCGAAGGCTTCGTGGCCCTGCGGTCCGGCACGGCGGGAGCCGTCCTCACCAATCGCGCGGCCCCGCGGCCCGCTGCCCCGCCCGCCCCCGCCCCCGCCCCCGCGCCCCCGGTGGCGGCCGAGGCCCCGGCCCCGCCGCGGGAGGAGGACCCCCTGCCGCGCATCCTCGCCGCGGCCCACGCCGGCCGGCACAACGAGGCCGCCGCCATGGCCGCGGCGTGGGAGCAGCAGGCGCTGCGCCGCCACGGGCCGCACAGCCCTGAGGCCGGCCTGTGGATCGAGGTGCGCGCCGACCTCGCCCGCCTCGCCGGCGACCACCCGCGCGCCGCCGAACTGTGGATGTCGGCCGCCTCCCACCGCCTGGCCGGCGGCGGCCCCGCCGACGCCGAGGCGCTCGCGGCGCTCAAGCGGGCCCACTACTGCTGGCAGCACAGCGGCGACCGGGCGTCCGGCCTGGCGCCTGCCCTGCTCGCGCTGTGGGAGCGGGTCCCGGACAGCGGCGGGGCCGCCGCGGACGTCCGCGCGCGCCTGCAAGAGGCGCCGCCCAGCCTCTCGCGCTGAACTGCCGGCGGCCCGCTCACCGCCCGCGGTCGGCGCTCCACCAGCGGGCCTTGTACATCCCTCCGCGCAGGAGCGTCCGCGTGCCGTCGGGCCGGTACAGCACCAGCTTGGAAGTGCACCAGGTGCAGGGGTTGCCCGGCTCGGGCCGGGCGACCAGCACCTGCCCGGTGTCCGGGTCGTCCCCGACGCTCTTGACGCCGGGGACGCTGATCCGCTCCTGGAGCGGATACGCCACGAACGCCCCCTGCGACGTCGCGTACTGGTACACCGCCGAAGCGGTGGTCACCCACAGCCGCCCCGGGGTGCCGAGGACGGGAGCCAGGTCGTGACCGCCGCGGGTGGGCAGCGTCACCCGCCGCACGACGCTCAGGGCCGGGTCCTCCGGCGCCCCGCCGACCCGCAGGGCGACGAGCTGCCCGCTGCCCAGCGCCCACAGCAGCCGGGTGCGCGGGTCCCAGTGCACCCCGTGGGCCCCGGCGAGCGGCACCTGCGCGTGCCCGGTGGCCCGCGACCCGGTGGAGGCGGCGTACAGCCGTACGTACCCGCCCGTGCTGGCCGCCACGGCGACGTTCCCGTCGGGCAGCAGATCGATGCTGTGCGCGTTGCCCGTCCCCGTGTCGGCCGCCCAGTACACGGCGCCGTCCGGATAGCCCACCACCGCGGCCAGCCCGCCGGAGGCCGTCACCAGGAGATAGCGCCGGCCGTCCAGCTCACGGGACTTCACCTCGCTCGGGTTCGTCCACGAGGTGTCCGTCCGCAGGTCCTCCAGACTCCGCCGCCCGTCCGCGCTCCAGGACCACAGCACCCCCGGGTCGTCGCCCCCGGTGTCCCACCGCGTCCGGCCGGCGTCGAGCACGTACACGGCCCGCGTCGCCTGGTCGGCCGCCACGATGGGAGAGGCCGGCGCCCTGCCCGCCCCGCCACGCTGCCCGGCACCGGCGACGCCGGTGGCCGCCGGGATCAGCAGCAGCACCGCGAGCAGGACGGCCGCCGACCGTCTCAGCGAGGCGCCCTCGCGAGCCTTCCGTACCCGTTGTCCACGCACGCCGCACAGCGTCGGCCGCCCCGTCCGCCGCACCGGCGCCGCCACGCCCGCGTGTCAGGCAAACGGGTGGCGCCCGGGCCCCGGCCCTGGGCCGGACGGGTGAAATCGGCGGCGTGGCGTGCTGCACACACGCGTTTGCGGGGAGATTCGCCCTCGGGACAGCAGCGCTCAAGTGCAGGGTGGGTGTGCAGCCGATGACGACGACGGAATCCGTATCAGACCAGTACCCCGTGCGGTTCTGGGACGTGAAGGACCTGCGGGGCCTGGACTTCGACCCCTTCATGGCCGAACGGCTCCACCAGGAGCCGGTCTCCCGGGTCAAGCTCCCCAACGGCGAGGGGCACGCCTGGTTCGTGACCCGGTACGAGGACGTCAAGTTCGTCACCTCCGACCCCCGGTTCAGCCGGCAGGCTGTGCTCGGCCGCCCGATCACCCGCCTGGCCCCGCACTTCATCCCGCTCGACGAGGCAGTGGGGTTCGCCGACCCGCCCGAGCACACCCGGCTGCGCAAGGCCGTGGCGCGGGCCTTCACCACCCGCAGCCTGGAGCGGCTGCGCCCCGCCGCGCAGCGCGCCGCCGACGAACTGCTCAGCGAGATGGAGCAGGACGGGCCGCCCGCGGACCTGATGGAGCATCTGCACGGGCCGCTGCCGCTGGCCGTGATCAGCGATGTGATGGGCGTCCCGCCGCACGACCGGCCGCAGATGGCGGAGTGGACGAACATCCTGCTGTCCGCCGGGTACGGCCGGGAGGAGAGCGAGCGCGCCAAGACGGGAATGGCGGCCTACTTCACCGAGCTGCTGGGACGCCGGCGCGCCGAGCCGAGCGACGACCTGATCGGCTACGTCGCCGAGGCCACCGTCCAGGGCGAACTGAGCGTGGAGGAAGCGGTCGCCATCGCCCTGCTCATCCAGGCCAGCGCCGCCCACGCCGTGCGCAACAACAGCGCCAACATGGTCTACGCCCTGCTCACCCACCCCGACCACCTGGCGCGGCTGCGCGCCGAGCCGGAGCTGCTGCCCCAGGCCATCGAGGAACTGCTGCGCTACATCCCGCACCGCAACGCCGTGGGGCTGGCCCGCGTGGCCACCGAGGACGTCGAGGTGGGCGGCGTCCTGATCCGGGCCGGGGAGGTCGTGCACTCCTCCTACCTCACGGCCAACCGCGACCCCGAGGTCTTCGACTCCCCGGACGAGCTCGACTTCGACCGGGAGCACAATCCGCACCTGTCCTTCGGACACGGGCCGCACTTCTGCCTGGGCTCGATGCTGGCCCGGCTGGAGTCCGAGGTCATCCTCACCAGCCTCATCGAGCGCTTCCCCGACCTGCGCCTCGCCGAGCCCCTGGACAGGATCCGGTGGCAGCGCAGCGCGCTCATCCGGGGCCCGGAGAACCTGCCCGTCACCTGGTGACCGCCGCG
This sequence comes from Streptomyces sp. NPDC026206, assembly GCF_040638465.1. Lineage (NCBI taxonomy): Bacteria > Bacillati > Actinomycetota > Actinomycetes > Kitasatosporales > Streptomycetaceae > Streptomyces > Streptomyces sp. NPDC026206. Next base: position 147,140 of record NZ_JBEZYL010000014.1, on the reverse strand, counting down.
CAGGCCACCGCCCCGGCCGTTCCGAAAGGCCCGCACCATGACGCTCATCACCGCCCCCGACGGCCTCGTCGTGCCCCCCGACGGGGGGCGGACCCTCGTCACCCCGGCCCAGCAGGTGACCTTCAAGGTGACCGGGGAGCACTCGCGTGCCGCCTCCAGCTTCGAAGTGGTCGTGCCGCCGGGCTTCGACGTCGGCGCCCACCTGCACACCCGCAGCGAAGAGCTGTTCTACGTCCTGGAGGGCGAGCTCGACGTCCTCGCCTTCGAACCGCGCGTACGCACCCGCGACAACTGGCGGGAGTGGGAGTCCCCGACGGGCCGGCGGTGCGTGCGGGCCACCGCCGGCACCGTGATCGTCGTCCCGGCGGGCTGCCCGCACGCCTTCGCCAACCCGACCGGCGAACCGGCCCGGATGTTCTTCCAGGCCTCGCCGCCGCCCGATCACGAGCGCTACTTCGAGGAGCTCTTCGAGATCCTCAGCTCCGGGCCGGAGGTGGACCACGAGGCGGTCGCCGAGCTGCGCGTCCGCTACGACATCGAGCAGCTCACGCCGCTGCGGATGACTCCCCCCGAGAACGGACCCGACGCTCCCCGGCGGTGATGCGCAGGTTGTTGGCACTGGCGTAGCGCCCTCGCATCAGGCCGTTCGCGTCGCGGCTTGCGGATCATCTTCTGTTGCTCGCCGAGGGGGCGATGGCGACGGCGGCCGTCTCCGGGGCCCTGGTGTGGCCCGCCGGGCCCGGGAGGCGGCGCGGACTCTGCTGGACGCCGCGGCCTGGGCTCGCGGGCGGTGGATCTTCCCCCACCCCGCCCCTTCCCGAACCGGGGCTCCGCCCCGGGCCCCGGTCCTCAAACGCCGGACGGGCTTGATGGTTGCCCAGCCGGCGGAAATGTCAGCTGGGGGAGGTGAAAGGGCGGGTCCGGGGCAAGATCCCCACGCGGAAACCAGCCGTGCGTCAACCGACCAGCCCTCCCAAGGAGCAGAACCGTGCACCACCTCACCTATGACGACGTCGAGCGCGCAGCCGGCCGCGTGGCCGGCCACATCCGGCCCGTCACCGTGGCCCCCGCCCGCCCCGGACTGTGGCTGGCGCTCGAACAGATGCAGCACACCGGCTCCTTCAAGGCCCGCGGCGCCCACAACTTCCTTGCCGCCCACCGCGAAGCCGGCACACTGCCGGCCGCCGGGGTGACCATCGCCTCGGGCGGCAACGCCGGCCTGGCCTGCGCGTGGGCCGCCCGGCGGCAGGGCGTACGGGCCACCGTCTTCCTCCCCGAGAACGCCCCCCACGTCAAGGTCGCCAAGCTCCGCGGCTACGGTGCCGACGTGCGCCTGGTCGGCACCGAGTACGCCCAGGCCCTGGCGGCGTGCGAGGAGTTCGCCCGGACCACCGGTGCCCTGGCGAGCCACGCCTACGACCACCCGCTGATCGCGGCCGGCGCGGGCACCCTCCTCGACGAGATCCGCGAGCGGGTGCCCGGCCTGGACACCGTCGTCGTGGCCGTGGGCGGCGGCGGGCTGTTCGCCGGCGTGGCCACCGCCGCCCGGCACCACGGCATACGGATCGTCGCGGTGGAACCCGAGAACTGCCGTGCCCTGCACGCCGCCCTGCGCGCCGGGCGGGTCGTCGAGGTGGGCGTCGAATCGGTCGCGGCCGACGCGCTGGGGGCCCGGCGGGTGTCCCGGACCGCTCTGGCCGTCGCGCAGGACGACGGCGTGCGGTCCGTGCTCGTACCCGACAGCGCGATCGTCCGCGCGCGGCAGGCGCTCTGGGACGAACGCCGGCTCGCCGTGGAGCACGCGGGGGCCGCCGCCCTCGCGGCTGTCGGGGCGGAGGAGGGGAGCGGGTACGTGCCCGCCGAGGGCGAGACGGTGGCCGTGGTCGTCTGCGGTGCCAACACCGACCCCAGCGACCTCGTGCAGCGCTAGAGGCCCATGCGCCGGGCTCCGGCAAACCACCTGAAGGTGAAGGGCGTTCAAGACCCTTCTCTCATTGCGGACTCTCCGGTAGAAATGCGGCAGTCGCACAGATGGGGGGAGCCAGGATGGATCCCGAGCACTCAGCGCCCCCGCCCGGACCCGCCGGAGCCCCCGCGGAGTGCGCGGGTTTCGTCGCCGTGTCCGTACGGCTCACGGGCTTCGACGAGTTCGAGCTGCGGGCCACCGGCATGGTCCGGCTGTACCACGACACGACCGTCGAGCAGGTGGGGCGGGCGGCCGTGGGCCGCTTCATCGACGATCTGGCCGCGGCCGGGGGCGACCCCGACGGCATCGCCGACGAGACCTCGCGCGACATCGCCCGCGCCATCACGCACCTGTGGTACCTCGGCGTCTGGCCGCAGCTCGCGCAGTCCGTCCACGCCGGACTCGGCCGGGAGCGCGCCAACACCGCGTTCATGGTCTCCCCCGAGGCGTACACCGAGGGCCTGGCCTGGCGGACCTTCCACGGTCACCCACCGGGCGCCAAGCCCCCCGGCCACGGCACCTGGGCCGACCCGCCGCCGGGTGCCCCCGCCGTCCCCGCCCCGGCCCGGCGGCCGGAGGGCGCCGCGTGACCACCTCACCGCGGCCCGGCGCGGACCGCTACGACGTGATCGTCGTGGGCGCCGGACTGGCCGGCTCCCTGGTGGCCGGGCAACTGGGCGACCTGGGCTGGCGGGTGCTGGTCCTGGAGGCCGGCACCCGCACCCTGGACACCTGGCCCGGCCACCTCGACGCGCTGAACTCCTTCTACGCGGCCCCCGCCAAGGTCCCCAACTCGCCCTACCGGCCCAACGTCGCCGCACCCTCCCCGGACGTCCTCGACCTCGAGGGCCTGCCGGCCGGCGGCTACCGCGCACGCGGCTACTTCGTCCAGAACGGCGCCCTGCCCTACGCGAGCGACTACCTGCGCACCACCGGCGGCACCGCCATGCACTGGATGGGCCTGGTCCCGCGCATGCACCCGGACGACTTCGCGGTCGAGCGGACCTACGGCTACGGGCGGGACTGGCCCCTCGGCTACGACGACCTGGAGAGTCACTACCGCACCGCCGAGCGCCTCCTGGGCGCGGCCGGCGACGCCGCCGAGCAGAGCGACGCCATCGGGCTGCCCTTCCCGGACGGCTACGTCTACCCGATGCACGAGATCCCCCGCACCTATCTCGACCGCGTGCTCGCCGCCCGGCTCGACGGCACCGTCGTCCGGGAGGCACCGGACGCCCCGGAGACCACCCTGCGCGTGGTCACCACCCCGCACGCCCGCAACAGCACCCCGAACCAGCGGTACGACGCGGGCGCCGGTTACCGCCCCGCCGGCGCGGTGGGGCTGCCCAACTACGGCGAACGCTGCGTCGGCCACGCCTCTTGCGTCCCCATCTGTCCCGTGCAGGCGAAGTACAACCCCCTCAAGACCCGGGCCGCCTGGAGCCACCGCGTCACACTCGTCGCCCGTGCCGTGGTCAGCCGGGTTCTCACCACCGGCAACGGCCGCGTCCTCGGCGTCGAGTACCAGCGGTACGAGGACCCCGCCGGCCCCGTGCACACCACCCGCACCGCCGAGGCGGACATCGTCGTCCTGGCCGCCCACTCCATCGAGAACGCCAGGTTGCTCCTCGTCTCGCGGCTCGCCAACAGCAGCGGCCAGGTGGGCCGCAACCTCATGGACCACCCCACGCTGCTCACCTGGGGGCTGCTCGACCATCCGGTGGGCCCGTTCCGAGGCCCCGGCTCCACCTCCGGCCTGGAGAACTTCCGCACCGGTCCCGCCCGCCGCGGCCGCGCCCCCTTCCGCATCGAGATCGGCAACTGGGGCTGGAGCTGGCCCACCGGCTCCCCCGGCAGCGACGTCGCCCGGCTGCTGGGCATCGGGGGCGACTCCGCGCAGCCGCGCGGCAGGGGCGTCTTCGGCGCCGGGCTGCGCGAGGCCCTGTGCCGGGAGGTCGGGCACCAGTTCAGCCTGCAGTTCGCCCTGGAACAGGACGCCGAGAGCCGCAACCGCGTCACCGTCGACCCCCGCCACCGCGACCTGCTGGGCAACCCCCGGCCCGTCATCACCTACGACCTCTCCGAGCGCGTCAAACGCGGCATGGCCGCCGCGAAGGCGGTGTCCGACCAGATCTTCCGGCTGCTCGGCGCCGAGGACCGCACCGGCTACGCCCCCGGCCCCTTCTCACCCGGCTGGTTCCGCTTCGACGACCGCGACTTCGTCTTCCAGGGCGCGGGGCACGGCGCCGGAACGCACATCATGGGCGAGGACCCCGCGACATCCGTGGTCGACCACTGGCAGCGCTGCTGGGACCACCCCGGCCTCTACGCCGTCGGCTGCGGCAGCATGCCCTCGATGGGCACCTCCAACCCGTCGCTCACCATGGCCGCCCTCGCGCTGCGCAGCTGCGAACGGATCCACCGCGACCTGAGGGAGCTGCACCGGCCCAGGACCGTCCGCCCGGTGCCCGCGGCCCGGACGGCCACCACCGGCCGCAGGCGGGGAGAACAGCCATGACCGGACCCGCCGTGCTGCGGGAGCCGCCCTTCCGGGTGCCGCGCGACCGCGCCGACCTGCAGCTGTTCCTCCAGGCCGCGCTGACGCTGGAACACCTGACCATCCCGCCCTACCTGACGGCGATGTACTCGATGCGGCCCGGCACCAACCGGCCCGCCTTCTACGCCATCCGGGGCGTCGTCCTCGAAGAGATGCTCCACATGACGCTCGTCGCCAACCTCCTCAACGCGGTCGGCGGCACGCCCCTGGTGGCGAACTCCCGGTTCGTCACCGGCTACCCCGCCCTACTGCCCTTCAGCCGGGACCGGGTCACGGTTGCCCTGCGCCACTTCGGAGTGAAGGCCCTGGAGACGTTCCTGCGCATCGAGCAGCCCGAGTACCTGTCCGGGCCGCCGCATCACCCCTCGGCAGCCGGGGACGCCGAGGGGTGGACCTCCGTCGGGCAGTTCTACGACACCATCCGCGAGGGCGTGCTACGGCTGTCGGCACAGCTGGGCGAGCAGCGGCTGTTCAGCGGCGACCCTGCCCGGCAGGTGGGCCCCGAGCACTTCTACAACTCCGGCGGCGAGGTCTTCGCGGTCACCGGCCTGGCCTCCGCGCTCAAGACCCTGAAGGTGATCACCGACCAGGGCGAGGGCGTGAGCATGAGCGTCTTCGACTCCGATGACCAGGTCTTCGGCGAGGCCAGGGAACCCGCGCACTACTTCCGGTTCAACGAGCTCCTCCAGCAGCGCGCCTACGGGCCGCACGACACCCCGGCCACGGGGCCCACCGGCCCCGTCGTGGACGTCACCTGGCGCGACGTCCACCCCATCGACCCCGGGGCCAAGGCGACCCACTACCCGCGCGGCAGCGCCGTGCGGCGTGCCGCCGAGGAGTTCAACGAGGTGTACGCACAGCTGCTGTGCCTTCTCGAGGACGCCTTCACCGGCGCCCCGGCCGGGATCGGGGCCGCGGCGCCGGTCATGCTTCGGCTGCGGGGACTGGCCGAGCGGCTGTACCGCAACCCGCATCCGGACCCCGCACAACGCGCGCGGGGCCTGTATGCCGCCCCCACGTACGAGGTCACCGACCGGCACTTCAGGCGGGCGCGGGCAGCGCTGGCGCGGTAGCGGGCGGCGGAGCCGCAGTCCTCGGCGGCGGCGCGAGGCTGTGCTGCTCCCGGGGCGGCGCCGCCGTTTTCGGCGGTGGGGCGATGGAGCGTTCGACCGGTGGGGCGGCGGTCCTCGGGGGCGGGGCGAGGGTGCGTTCGACCGGGGGAGGCGCCGTCTTCGGCGGCCGGGAGAGAACCGTCGTGTGAACGGGCGGGGGCACGGGCGCCGTGCGCGGGGGCGGCTGTGTCACGGCCGGGGCCGAGCGCGAGGGCCGCGACGACGTGCCGGTGGCGGGCGGTGGCACCTTCGGGGTGCCGGTCCTCGGCGGTGCCGTGCGGGACGGCGTGGGCGGCGTGCCCGCCGGCGGCCGCGACGTGGCCGCCCCGCCGCTCGACGGGGGAACGGACGAGGGAGGGGACCCGGACGCGCTCCCGGACGGCGACCGGGAACCGCTTCCGCTCGCACCCCCGGAGCCGGACCGGGACGGCGAGGGAACCGGCGGCGTCGGCACGGCGAAGGTCCCGGAGTCGTGGGAGCCGTCGCTGCCGACCGGGCGGTCGAAGCCCTTGTCCGGCTGGTAGGCGTCGACGAGCGGGAGATTCTTCATGGGCCCCTCCTCCAGGGGCCTGGGCGTGATGACGGTGACCTGCGAGTTCTGGAAGCTCTCCCAGTGCGGCCCGGTGTACGTGGAGGCCTCGCGGTCGACGTTCTTCTCCGGCTGCAGCAGCGGGTTGCCGCAATTGCACTTCACGGAAGGGTTGTTGTAGGCGTCGACGAGGACCGTGGTGCCCACTTGCAGGACCGACAGGTAGGCGACCGTTTTGCCGTCGCCCTGGTAGTTGTGGTTCTTGACCAGGGTGTCCTGGAGCAGACTCCCCTCGCTCAGCCCCTTGATGTACTCCTCGACCTTCTCGAACGGGATCTCCCGGACCTTTGCCCACGCCGCTCCCTTGACGGGGTCCCGGGTGAGCTCGGCGATCAGTTTCGCCTTGTCGCAGCGGGTCCTGCCGGGCGTGCCGCCGAGCGTCCCCCGCTTGCCGGCCGCCTGATCACCGCTGCGCGGCACGGCCTTGACCCCCTGGAGATCGGCGCCCGGCGCCGGCATGAACGCACCCGGCGCGATCACCCCCGCGGCTTCCAGGGCGATCTCGGCGACCATCTTCTTCGAGGCCTTGGAACAACCCGCCGCCCCCGTGCCGCCCAGCAGTGCGGAGACGGCCAACAGTGCGACGACACCCATCCGTTCGCGCTTCACAGCGCACTCCCCCCGATAAGTCTGCCGGTCACTTCCGTCGCTTCACTTCGCTTTCGCTAGCACACCCAGCCTCCGTTGCAGGTTTTGCCCGGGCTCTCCGCCGGGGTCGGCGGTGGCGGCGCGGGAGCGGTGGTGTAGTCCCCCGTCGGTCCGGTGGTGGGCTCCGGGGTCTCCGGCTCCGAAGTGCCGTCCGTCTGCTCGGCGGTCGCCGTGGGAGCGTCCCCGGGCCCGCCGGACCCGGACCCGCCGTCCTCACGCAGGGAGATCAGTACGGCGACGCCCCCCACCAGCAGCAGAAGCGCCACCACGGCCGTCACGATCCACACCGCCCGCCGCGGCGCCGGCGCCGGGCCGGGCACCGGGAGCAGCGGGTACCCGACGGGCGACGGCGTCCCCGGGAACCGTGCGACCTGGGGCGTCGGCGAACCGCCCTGCTGCAGCCCGGCCCGCACACCGCCCGCATGCGGCCCCGCGGCGGAACCGGGGCCCCGCGGGGGAGGCAGGAGCGAGAACGAGGACACCGGCGTCGGCGGGTCCGGCACGGGCGTGGGCGTGTCCGGTACCGTCACGGGCCCCGCGCCGTGGCCCGCGCTGCGCACCCGCTCGTCGAGGGCGGTGCGGACGTACCCCGGCGGCTCCTCGGTGAGCCTGCCGCTCGCCACCGCGTCGAGCAGCTGCTCCGCCTCGGCAGAGCCCATGCGGGCCTCCGGGTCCTTGCGCAGCAGGCCCTCCAGCAGCGGTGCCAGCGGTCCGGCCCGCCGGGGCGGAGCGGGCTCGTCGTCGACGACGGCCCGCAGGGTGCTGAGCGCGTCGCCGCGCCGGAACGGGGAGACCCCCTCGACCGCCACGTACAGCAGGGTCCCCAGCGACCACAGGTCCGAGGGGATGCCGGGGCGCCTGCCCGTGGCGCGCTCGGGGGCCAGGTACTCGGCGGAGCCGACCAGGTCGCCGGTGCGCGTCAGGGTGCCGGCCCCTTCGACCACGGCGATGCCGAAGTCGGTGAGCACGACCCGGCCCCCGGCCTCCAGCAGGACGTTCGCCGGCTTGACGTCGCGGTGCAGTACCCCGACGGCGTGAGCCGCGCGCAGGGCCCGCAGGACCTGGGTTCCGATCCGGGCGGCCTCCTTGAGCTGGAGCACACCCTCCTGCCGGAGCACGTCGTCGAGCGCCTGGCCACGCACCAGCTCCATGACGATCCAGGGGCGGCCCTGCTGCTCGACCACGTCGTGCACCGTGATGACGTTGGGGTGGGCGACCCGCGCGGCCGCCCGTGCCTCCTGCTTCAGGCGCGCGTACAGGACCCGGACGTCCTCGTCGCTCATGCGCTCCGGCGCCCGCACCTCCTTGGCCGCGACCTCCCGGTCGAGCACCTCGTCCATGGCGAGCCAGACCACGCCCATGCCGCCCTGGCCCAGCTGTTCCATGAGCCGGTACCGACCGGCCAGCAGCGGCCTGCGCCGCTCGGTGTTCATCCCGTCCACGCCGTTCATGCCGTACGCCCCCTCCCCCTGCGTACGGCGTACCGAGCCGTGCGCATTCGGGCCACACTGGCTGGGACGCGGCCGTGGCCGATACCGTTCCCGGCCGGGAGTGAAGGCCGTGTGTGCCTCAGCTGCGGGCGATCAGCTCCTTGTCGAGCCAGCGCAGCACCGCGGGGTACTCCTCGCGCCAGGTCCGGAAGTTGTGGCCGCCCTCCTCGCGGACCAGCTTGTCGACCTTGGTCGGCGCCTTGGCCTTGCCGGCGAACTTCAGCATGGGTTCGTAGTATTTCTCCTCGCCCTTCCGGCTGGCAGCCAGGAGCAGGGACGCCGGCGGCGGGGGCATGTGCTCCAGGCGCCAGATCAGATCGGACTCGTTCCTGATCTGCTTGTTGCCCGCGTAGAGGTCACCGGTGGTGTGGTCCTGGCGCGCGAAGAGGTCGGCCGACAGCCCGGCGGCGGCGCCGTACCGGGCCGGGTTGGTCATGGCCGCCTTCAATGCGCAGTACCCGCCGGTGGAGTTGCCCACCGCGCCCCAGGCGCCGCGGGAGTTGTCCGCGCGGTACTGGTCGTTGACGGCGACCGGCAGGTCCTGGTTGAAGAACGTCAGCGCCTGTGGGCCGCCCGGCACGTCGGTGCAGTTGGTGTCGCGGTCCGCCACCACCGACGGGCGCACCATGAGGACGATCGTCGGTCTGATCTGCTTGGCCGTGACGGCGGCGGAGGCCGCCTGGGGGACCTTGATCTGGGTGATGAGGTTCTTGGAGGTGCCGGGCTGCCCGGTGATCGCCACGATCACGGGGAACCGGTCCTTCTCGTGCCCCTTCTGGAAGTACTGCGGCGGCAGGTAGGCGTAGCCGTCCATGCTCAGCCCGCTGACCGGGCCGCGGATCTCTATCCTGTCGACCCGCCCGGCCTTCTCCTTCGGCCCCAGGCCGACGGACTCCTGGCCCTTGACCACGAGGGCGGGCGGCCGCTTGCCGCCCTCCGTGCCCGGCTGCAGCGCCTGCTTGCCGGAGGCGCGGCCGAGGAGCTCGTTCCAGGTGGAGTAGAAACCGAACTCGTTGTTCGCCGCGACGAGCAGCACCGACAGGATGCCGGCCTGTGCGACGACGAGCAGGCCGAGCCGGGAGGCGAGCGCCCAAGGCCCCTTCTTCGCGGCCCGCGGCCACAGCCACAGCACGAGGGCGGTCACCGCGACGGCGATGGCCACCAGGACCAGCAGGAAGGTCTGGGACGTGAGGCCCACGGTTGTCGCTCCTCTTCGCAGGGGGTTCTGCTGAGAAAGAGGGTTTACGCCCGGATGAGGTTGCCTGTTTTGGGGTTATTTCGGCTTATGGTGGCTGGGTGCCGGCCGACGCTGTCAGGGTTCGACCGGGTAGGGCACGAAGGTCGTGCGGTTTTCGTCGACGGCCAGCCGCCGCCCCAGCGGCGGCACGGCCCGCTGCGGGCAGTCCAGGCGTTCACAGACCTTGCAGCCCATGCCGATCGGGGTGGCGGCGGAGGCGTTGCCCAGGTCGAGGCCGGCGGAGTAGACCAGCCGGCCCGCGTGCCGGATCTCGCACCCCAGGCCGACGGCGAAGGTCTTGCCGGGCTCCTTCCACCCGCCCCGGTAGCGGGTGACGGTACGGGCCGTCCACAAGTACCGCTGCCCGTCCGGCATGGCCGCCACCTGCACCTGCACGCGCCCCGGGGAGGCGAAGGCCTCGTAGACGTTCCACAGCGGGCACGTCCCCCCGCTGCGGGAGAAGTGGAAGCCGGTCGCCGACTGCCGCTTGGACAGGTTGCCGGCCCGGTCGACGCGGACGAACGAGAACGGCACCCCGCGGGCGCCCGGCCGCTGCAGCGTGGACAGCCGGTGGCACACCGTCTCGTAGCCGACGCCGAAGTGGTCGGCGAGCCGCTCGATGTCGTAACGCATCTCCTCGGCGGCCGCGTGGAAGACGCGGTACGGCAGGACGAGCGCGGCGGCGAAGTAGTTGGCGATGCCGATCCGGGCCTGCGCCCAGGCGGGGGAGCCCGCCGCGAAGTCCTCGGCCGCATACCGGGACAGCTCCTGCCCGTACTCCAGCAGCGCCAGCTGGGTGGCCATGCGGAAGGCCTGCTGCCCCGGGCGCAGCCGCGGCGAGTAGTGCAGGACCCGGGCGGCCGGGTCGTAGCGGTGCAGCTGCTCGGCGTCGGGTACCAGCCGCACGCCGTGCCGGTCGGCGAGCCGGGCGGCCAGCGCCTCGCGGACCTCGCCGCGCCGCAGCCCCATCCCGCCGGCCAGCCGCTCCGCGGCGGCGTCCAGCTCGTGCAGGTAGTTGCGGCGCCGGTAGAAGAACTCCCGCACCTCCTCGTGCGGGGTGCGGCCCGCGGCCGGGGCGGACTCGCGGTCCCCGGCGAGCTCGGCGATCCGCTCGGTGAGCGCCCGGTTGCGGCGGTCGAGATCGAGCAGCACACGCGCCACGGAGGGCAGCCGCTCGGCGAGCTCGGCCAGCTCCGCGGGCGGGACGGCCGTGCTCGCCGGGGCGTCGGCCAGGGCCTCGCGCAGATCCGCCAGCAGCCGGGTGGTGTCCCGTGCGGAGAAGAACCCGGGGTCCACCCCGAACGCCTCCGTCAGGCGCAGCAGTACGGGCACGGTCAGGGGCCGCGCGTCGTGCTCCATCTGGTTCAGATAGCTGGGTGAGATGGCCAGTTGGCGGGCCAGCTCGGCCTGGGTGAGCCGGCGCTCCTCGCGCAGCCGCCGTAACCGGGCACCGGCGTAGGTCTTGCTCACCGCCCACCCACCTCCCCTTCGGCCGGAGTCCGGCGAGCCTACCCGCCTTCGCAAGCTTGGCAAAGCAGCGCGAAAACATTCACTGAAATCGGCACCGGTCCACGGTCGACCGGCCGTCACCACGGTGCGAGAGTCGACTTCGCGGCCGGTACGGGCCCGGTACGGGCCTCTCTCCGCGCACCCGGGAACCGGGCCCGGGCCGGCCGCACCGCACCGTTCGCACACTTCGCACGAGACGGCACATCCCCAACTCCCCCCAGGAGCGGCCATGACAGGGACGAACCCGCAATCGCGCACCGCCGCCGAAACGCTGGCCCACCGGTGGGCGACGGAGGACCGCTGGCGCGGCGTCGAGCGCACCTACGGCGCCGAGCACGTCGTCCGGCTGTCCGGCAGCGTCCGCGAAGAGCACACGCTGGCCCGGCGCGGCGCCGAACGGCTCTGGCGCCAACTCCACGAACTGGATTACGTCCACGCGCTCGGCGCCCTCACCGGCGGCCAGGCCGTCCAGATGGTCAAGGCCGGACTGCAGGCGATCTACCTCTCCGGCTGGCAGGTCGCGGCCGACGCCAACCAGGCCGGGCACACCTACCCCGACCAGAGCCTGTACCCGGCGAACTCCGTGCCCACCGTGGTGCGCCGGATCAACAACGCCCTACTGCGCGCCGACCAGATCGCCACCGCCGAGGGCGGCGACACCACCGACTGGCTCGCCCCCGTCGTCGCCGACGCCGAGGCCGGGTTCGGCGGCCCGCTCAACGCCTTCGAGCTCACCAAGGCGATGATCGCGGCCGGTGCCGCGGGCATCCACTACGAGGACCAGCTCGCCTCCGAGAAGAAGTGCGGCCACCTCGGCGGCAAGGTCCTCGTCCCCACCGCCCAGCACATCCGCACCCTCAACGCCGCCCGCCTGGCCGCCGACATCGCCGACGTGCCGACCGTGATCGTGGCCCGTACCGACGCCCTCGCCGCCAACCTCCTCACCAGCGACGTCGACGAGCGCGACGCGCGCTTTTGCACCGGCGACCGCACCGCCGAGGGCTTCTACCGCGTCGAGCCCGGCATGGCCCCCGTCATCGCCCGCGGCCTCGCCTACGCCCCCCACGCCGACCTGCTGTGGATGGAGACCGGCACCCCGGACCTCGCACAGGCCCGGGAGTTCGCCGAGGCCGTCCACGCCGAGTACCCCGATCAGCTGCTCGCCTACAACTGCTCGCCCTCCTTCAACTGGCGGGCCGCCCTCGACGACGACCGGATCGCCAAGTTCCAGCGCGAGCTGGGCGCGATGGGCTACCGCTTCCAGTTCATCACCCTGGCCGGCTTCCACTCCCTCAACCACGCCATGTTCGACCTGGCCCGCGGCTACGCCGAGCACGGCATGACCGCCTACGTCGACCTGCAGGAACGCGAGTTCGCCGACCAGCGGCACGGCTTCACCGCCGTCAAGCACCAGCGCGAGGTCGGCACGGGCTACTTCGACCTGGTCAGCACCGCGCTCAACCCGGCGGCCGAGACCCTCGCCCTGCGCGGCTCCACCGAGGAGGAGCAGTTTTGAACGGCACAGTGAGCGGCACCGCGATACGACGCGTCGGCGTCGTCGGCGGCGGCCGGATGGGCGCCGGCATCGCCGAGGCCTGCGCCCGCGCCGGACTCGACACCCTCGTCTGCGAAGCCGACGCCCCCGCCGCCCATGCCGCCCGCGAGCGGATCGTCCGCTCCCTCGACCACGCCGTCCGCCGGGGCAGGGCGACCGCGGCCGAACGCGACGACGCCCTGGCCCGGCTCGCCTTCACCGGCACCCTCGACGAGCTCGCCGACCGCCAGCTCGTCATCGAGGCCGTGGTGGAGGACGCCGGAATCAAGAGCGAGGTCTTCGCCGCCCTCGACAAGATCGTCGAGGATCCGGGGGCCGTCCTGGCCACCAACACCTCCTCCATCCCCGTCATGCGGCTCGGCATGGCGACCACCCGCGCCGACCGTGTCGTCGGACTGCACTTCTTCAACCCCGTGCCCGTGATGCCGCTCGTCGAGGTGGTTGCCTCCCTGCACACCGGGGCCGAAACCCTGCGCACGGCCGAGGAGTTCGCCACCACCGTCCTGGGCCGCGACGTGATCCGTTCCAAGGACCGCGCGGGCTTCGTCGTCAACGCGCTGCTGGTTCCCTACCTGCTCGCCGCCGTGCGCATGGCCGAGTCCGGCTTCGCCACCGCACACGACATCGACGCCGGCATGGAACGGGGCTGCGCCCACCCCATGGGACCGCTCGCCCTGGCCGACCTCATCGGCCTCGACACGGTCGCGGCGATCGCGGAGTCGCTGTACGAGGAGTTCCGCGAACCCTTGTACGCCCCGCCGCCGCTGCTGCGCCGCATGGTCGACGCCGGGCTGCTGGGCCGCAAGAGCGGGCGCGGCTTCCACCCGTACCCCACCGGATGAACACCCAAGATCGAACCTGTCCGGGCAAGGCCTGTCGGCGGGCGGCCGACTGCGTCTAGGGTGAAGACGCAGCCGGTTCGCCCCGCCATCCAGGCGGGCGCGTCGCAAGAGGGAACCCGGTGGGAATCCGGGACTGCCCCGCAGCGGTGAGCGGGAACGACCGCCGTCAGACGCACTGGGCCACCAGCGGCCCGGGAAGCGACGGCCAGTAGATGACGTGCCCTTGACGGGCGCGGCGCGCCCGCGAGTCCGAATACCTGCCGCTGCCCGCATGCACCCGCATGCGGCGATCTCGGTGGCCCCGAGGGCGGGCCGGCGGTACGGGCACGGCATGCCCCGGCATGCTCCACCCGGTGACCTGCCGTTCCTTCGCACCCGGGCCCCGCCGCGATCCCACCGCGACTCGCGAAGGAGAGTTCCGTGGCAACACCTTCCACCCACCGCACCGCCGCCCGCACCCGGGCCACCGTCCATGGCTACCCCCGGCAGGGGCCCGGCCGCGAACTGAAGAAGGCCGTCGAGGGCTACTGGGCCGGCCGCGTCGGAGCCGACGCCCTGCGGACCACCGCCGCCGCGCTGCGCCGCGACGCATGGAGCCGGCTCGCCGAGGCCGGCGTCCACGAGCTCCCCACCGGCGACTTCTCGCTCTACGACCACGTCCTGGACACCACCGTCATGGTGGGCGCCATTCCGGAGCGCTACCGCGCCGCCGTCGAAGCCGACCCCCTGGACGGCTACTTCGCCATGGCCCGGGGCACCCAGCAGCTCCCGCCGCTGGAGATGACGAAGTGGTTCGACACCAACTACCACTACCTCGTACCGGAACTGGGCCCGGACACCGCCTTCACCGCCGACTCCGCCAAGCAGACCGGCGAACTGCACGAGGCCCTCGCGCTCGGCCACACCGCCCGGCCCGTGCTTCTCGGACCCGTCACCTACCTGCTGCTGGCCAAGCCGGGGCCCGGCGCCCCGCCCGGCTTCCAGCCGCTCACCCTCCTCGACCGGCTCCTGCCCGTGTACGCCGAGGTCCTCGCGGACCTGCGGGCGGCCGGCGCCGAGTGGGTCCAGCTGGACGAGCCCGCCCTGGTGCAGGACCAGCCCCCGGCCGTCCTGAACGCCGCCGCCCGCGCCTACCGGGAACTGGGCGCCCGCACCGACCGCCCCAAGCTGCTGGCGGCCACCTATTTCGACCGCCTGGGCGACGCCCTGCCCGTCCTCGCGAAGTCTCCCGTCGAAGGCCTGGCCCTGGACTTCACCGGGCCCGCGGCCGCCAACCTCGACGCCCTCGCGGCCGCCGGCGGCCTGCCCGGCAAGCGCCTGGTCGCGGGCGTGGTCGACGGACGCAACGTATGGATCAACGACCTCGAACAGTCCCTGTCCACCCTCGCCACCCTCCTCGGCCTCGCCGACCGGGTGGACGTCGCGCCCTCCTGCTCCCTGCTGCACGTCCCCCTCGACGCCACCGCCGAACGCGACATCGACCCGCAGGTCGCCCGCTGGCTGGCCTTCGCCCGGCAGAAGGCCGACGAGACGGTCACCCTGGCCCGCGGCCTCGACCAGGGCGTCGACACCATCGCCCCGCAGCTCGCCGCGAACCGCTCCGCCCGGGCCTCGCGCGCCGCTTCCGCCCTCACCCACGACCCGGCCGTGCGGGCCCGCGCCGAGGCCGTCACCGCCGCCGGCACCCGCCGCCCGCAGCCGTACGCCGAGCGCGCCGCCGCCCAGCGGGCCCGGCTCGGCCTGCCGCTGCTTCCCACCACCACCATCGGCTCGTTCCCGCAGACCCCCGAACTGCGCGCCGCCCGCGCCGGCCTGCGGGCCGGGCGCATCGACGCCACGGCCTACGACGAGCGCATCGCGGCCGAGATCCGCGAGGTCCTGGCCTTCCAGGAGAAGGCCGGTCTGGACGTCCTCGTCCACGGCGAGCCCGAACGCAACGACATGGTGCAGTACTTCGCCGAGCAGCTGACCGGCTACCTGGCCACCCAGCACGGCTGGGTGCAGTCCTACGGCACCCGCTACGTCCGCCCGCCGATCCTCGCCGGTGACATCTCCCGCCCCGAGCCGATGACCGTGGCCTGGACCACCTACGCCCAGTCCCACACCGAACGCCCCGTCAAGGGCATGCTCACCGGTCCCGTCACCATGCTCGCCTGGTCCTTCGTCCGCGACGACCAGCCACTCGCCGCCACCGCCCGCCAGGTCGCCCTGGCCCTGCGCGACGAGGTCACCGACCTGGAGGCCGCGGGCACCGCCGTCATCCAGGTCGACGAGCCCGCACTGCGCGAGACGCTCCCGCTGCGGACGGCGGACCGGGCGGAGTACCTGTCCTGGGCCACCGAGGCGTTCCGGCTCACCACGGGCGGGGTGCGGGCGGACACCCAGATCCACACGCACATGTGCTACGCGGAGTTCGGCGACATCATCGCCGCGATCGAGGACCTGGACGCCGACGTCATCAGCCTGGAGGCCGCCCGCTCCCGCATGCAGGTCGCGGGCGAACTCGCCACGGCCGGCTACGCGCACGCGGTCGGTCCGGGCGTCTACGACATCCACTCGCCGCGCGTGCCGGGCACGGAGGAGATCGCCGCACTGCTGCGCAAGGGCCTCGCGGCCATTCCGGCGGAGCGGCTGTGGGCCAACCCGGACTGCGGCCTGAAGACCCGCGGCTGGCCGGAGGTACGCGACTCCCTGGAACACCTGGTCGAGGCCGCCCGCCGCGTCCGCGCGGAGCTCGACGGGCGCGGGTAGCCGCCGGGGCGGCGGATCGCCGGTCCGGGCGGAAGCGCGCTGCGGCGCTGGATTGCCTTCCCTGCGGCGGGAAGCGGGCGTTGCGGCGCCCGCTTCCCGCCGCGCGGCGGGGAGCGACCTCCGCCGGGGAGTCCGGCGGTGCCGGAGCGGGCGTGCGTGTCGGGCCGTTACGGCCTTGCCGTCGTCATCCTCGTCGTAGTCATCCTTGTCGTCGTCATCGAGCTGCCGCCGTGCCGGCCGGCATCGCTGCTGAGGGGCGGCGGGGCCGGTCCGGCGCGGCGGCTTCCGCGGTCAGTCCAGCGGCGGCCCGGACGCCGTCAGCGGTCGGCCGCAGCGCAGGTTCCACCGCCCGGCGCGACCGGAGAGTTCGGTGAGGGTCAGCGGGGGCACGTCCAGGCGCCAGAACACCTGGGGTGGCAGCCCGAGCGCGTGCACGGCCGCGGCGCGGATCACCGCGGGGTCCGCCACGGCCAGAACCCGGCCGCCGTCGCCGCTCACCCGGTCCTCCAGCCAGGCGCCCACCCGGGCGATCAGGGTGAGGAGGGTCTCGCCGCCGTGCGGCGCGGCCCCGGGATCCGCCAACCAGGCCGCCACCGCCTCCGGTTCACCGGCCGCCACTTCCTCCAGCGACCGGCCCCGCCAGCAGCCGGCCTCCAGATCGCGCAGCGCGGGCTCGGCGGCCGGGTCCAGGCCCAGCGCGGCGGCCGTCTGCAGGCAGCGCCGGGACGGCGCGGAAAAGGCCCGTGCACCGCGTGGCAGGGCACCCGCCGCCTCGCCGGCCCGGCGCACGGCCGCCTCGTCCAGCGGCGCGTCGTCGTCGAAGCGCGCGGCCCGCAGCGCGGGCCCCGGCGCGGGTGAGATCAGCATCACACGCACGGTCACGGTCCTTCTCCCCTCCGGGCCAGGCGGGCGCGCGGGCCCAAGGGCCCAGCAGACCACGGGCATCGGGCGGGGCGTGCGCGGGGGGTGCGCCTCCGTACGCCCGTAGCGCAGTGATCCCGCAGGCGGTACGGTCGCGTGTACATGACGACGGTGCGCTCGGAAGCCGGTGTGAATCCGGCACGGTCGCGCCACTGTGTACCTGACGGCCACCCCGGGGCACCCGGGGCGGCGGAGGAAGTCAGACCCGGCACCGTCGTCCGCACCAACGATCGGGACGCGTTGTTCCCCAGGAGGTTCCGCCATGGCCCAGTCCGCTGTCCCCGCATCGAGCACCCCCGCCCTACCGGAGGTCGCCCCCATTTCTCTGAAGGCCATCGCCCCCTGGGCGGTCTTCATGGGGATCCTGATGCTGGTCCTCCTCTACTTCGTCGGGGCGGAGCAGGGTGCCACCGCGCTCATCGCCGGCGAGGACGTGCACGAGTGGGTGCACGACGGCCGTCATCTGCTCGGCTTCCCCTGCCACTGAGACCAAGGGGAACGAGCTCGTGAACTCCGTATCCGTAAGAGCCCTCCTCGTGCGGGGCATGCTGGCCGGTCTCGCCACCGGCGTACTGGCCCTGATCACCGCCTATCTGCTGGGCGAGCCCCACGTGGACTCGGCCATCGCGTTCGAGGAGGCGCACAGCCACGACCACGGCGACGGCGTCGAACTGGTCAGCCGCACGATGCAGGCCACGGGCGGTCTGGCCACCGGTGTCCTGGTCTACGGCGTCGCGCTGGGCGGCATCGCCGCGCTGGCGTTCTGTGTGGCCCTCGGCCGCGTCGGCCGGTTCGGCCCGCGGGCCACAGCGGCCCTGGTCTCCACCGGCGCGTTCGTGGCGGTCTTCCTGGTGCCGTTCCTGAAGTACCCCGCCAACCCGCCCGCGGTGGGCGACCCGGACACCCTCGACCAGCGCACCGCGCTGTTCTTCCTGATGATCGCGCTCAGCGTGCTGCTCGCCGTCGGCGCGGTCATCCTCGGCAAGCGGCTGGCTCCGCGGCTGGGCAACTGGCACGCCACGGTGGCGGCCGGCGCGGCGCTGGTGGTGGCGGTCGGGCTCGCGTACGCGTTCCTGCCCGCCGGTGACAATGTGCCGGAGGGCTTTCCGGCGACGCTGCTGTGGCAGTTCCGCCTCTCGGCAATCGCCATTCAGCTTGTGCTGTGGACCGGCTTCGGGCTGGTCTTCGGCGAGCTCGCCGAGCGGCTCATCGCGCCGAAGGCGGCGCGCGAGCGGGAGCCTGATGTGGCGGTCACGCCGACGGGCTGACCGTAACCGGGGGCTCCGCCCCCGGACCCCCGGTCCTCAAACGCCGGACGGGCTGGATTTCCAGCCCGTCCGGCGATTGAGGACACAAGCACAGCCAGCCCGTCCGGCGATTGAGGACAGCGCAGCAGCCCGTCCGGCGTTTGAGGACCAGAGCCTCAGCCGCATCGGCGCCGCCTTCTTCGTGGCCGGTCCGCGACAGCGATCAGCAGCCCGCCCAGAATCGACATGTTGCTGAAAAACGCGACCCGGTGCTGCATCCGCTTGCCCGGGTCCTCCTCCGCCCAGTACGCGTGCCCCGCCAGCGTCGTCGGCACAAGACTGACCGCCAGGGCCAGGGCGCAGGTGCGGGGCAGGATGCCCAGGGCCAGCAGCGAGCCGGCCCCGAGATGCACCGCACCGTTCAGGCGCACCAGCGCCCGCGCGTCACGCGGCAGGCCCGGCACCCACTCGGCGATGGCGAGGGCCACGGGCGCGGCCGTCCCGGCCAGCGCTTCGGGGTGCTGGACGGTCCGCAGGCCGCTGCTGACGAACGCCGAGGCCAGCAGCGGACGGGCGACCCTTCTGACAACTGCCACCTCCGGTACGTTCCCGGAGCACCCCGGAGGAAATCCCCGCACAGGGGATGTTCACTCCGCCGGGCCGTCCCCTGCGCGTACCGGTTCGACCAGCACGGTGACGATGCGGTTGCGCCGCCCCGACGCCGCCTCCGCGGTCAGCCGCAGCGCCGTCAGGCCGGGGTCCCTGCCCAGCTCCGTGAGCTTCACGTCCGCCGTCGCACCGGCGATCGGCACCCGGCCCAGCGACTTGGCGAGCAGGCCGCCGACGGTCTCCACATCCTCGTCGTCCAGCTCCTCCAGGCCGTACAGCTCGCCCAGGTCACCGATGTCGAGGCGGGCCGTGACCCGGAAGCGGCCGTCGCCGAGCTCCTCGACGGGCGGCAGCTCACGGTCGTACTCGTCGGTGATCTCGCCGACGATCTCCTCCAGGATGTCCTCGATCGTGACGATGCCGGCCGTGCCGCCGTACTCGTCGATGACGACCGCGCAGTGGTTGCGCTGCTGCTGCATCTCGCGCAGCAGGTCGCCCGCGTTCTTGGTGTCGGGGACGAAGACGGCCGGCCGCATGGCCGTCGAGACCAGCTCGGACTCGGCGTCACGGCTGATGTGCGTCTTGCGGACGAGGTCCTTGAGGTAGACGACGCCCACGACGTCGTCCTCGTTCTCGCCGGTCACCGGGATGCGGGAGAAGCCGGAGCGCAGGGCCAGGGTGAGCGCCTGCCGGATCGTCTTGCCGCGCTCTATGACGACGAGGTCCGTGCGCGGCACCATCACCTCGCGGACGAGGGTGTCGCCGAGCTCGAAGACGGAGTGCACCATGCGGCGCTCGTCGTCCTCGATCAGCGACTCCTTCTCCGCCAGGTCGACCATGGCCCGCAGCTCCGCCTCGGAGGCGAAGGGGCCCATGCGGAAGCCCTTGCCGGGGGTGAGGGCGTTGCCCAGCAGGATCAGCAGCCGGGGCACCGGGCCCATGATCCGGGCCAGCGGCAGGAGAACGTGCGCCGCCGTGGTGGCGGTGTTCAGCGGGTGCTGGCGGCCGATGGTACGCGGCGAGACGCCGACGGCCACGTACGAGACGAGGACCATCACGCCGACGGCGACCGTCAGCGCCTGCCAGGTGGAGTCGAACTCCTCCAGGCACACATAGGTGACGAAGACGCCCGCCGCCATCTCGCAGGCGACGCGCACCAGCAGCGCCAGGTTGAGGTAGCGGGTGGGGTCGGAGGCGACGGCCATCAGCCGCGCGCTGCCGCGCCGCCCGGCCCGCACGGCCTCCTCGGCCCGGAACCGGGTGGTCCGGGCGAGGCCGGCCTCGGCGCAGGCGGCGAGCCAGGCGACGACGAGCAGCAGGACCGCCGCGGCGATCAGCCGGCCGGTCACGTGAACGTGGGCGCCGGGGAGGGCCCTTCGATGCCGCGCTCGGCGCGCCAGCCGTCGATGATCGCCGCCTGGAGGCCGAACATCTCGGCCTTCTCGTCGGGCTCCTCGTGGTCGTAGCCGAGGAGGTGCAGGACGCCGTGGACGGTCAGGAGCTGGAGCTCCTCGTCCATGGAGTGCCCGGTCGGCGCCTCCTCGCCCTGCTTCTTCGCGACCTCCGGGCACAGCACGATGTCGCCGAGGAGGCCCTGCGGCGGCTCGTCGTCGTCCTTGGCCGGCGGACGCAGCTCGTCCATCGGGAAGGACATCACATCGGTGGGACCGGGCAGGTCCATCCACTGGATGTGCAGCTGCTCCATGGCCTCGGCGTCGACGACGATGACCGAGAGTTCGGAGAGCGGGTGGATACGCATCCGGGCGAGGGCGTAGCGGGCGACGTCGAGGATCGCCTGCTCGTCGGCCTCCGTGCCGGATTCGTTGTTGACGTCGATTGCCATGGGGTTACCGAGACTTACTTTCCGTTGCGGCTGTCGTACTGCTCGTACGCGTCGACAATACGTCCGACCAGCTTGTGCCGGACGACGTCCTGGCTGGTGAGAATGGAGAAATGGACGTCCTGGACGCCGTCGAGGATCTCCCGCACCTGGCGCAGGCCGCTGGTGCTGCCACCTGGCAGGTCGACCTGGGTGACGTCACCGGTGATCACGATCTTGGAGTCGAAGCCGAGCCGGGTGAGGAACATCTTCATCTGCTCGGGACTGGTGTTCTGCGCCTCGTCGAGGATGATGAACGCATCGTTCAGCGTGTTGTGCGTCAGCAGGTAGTCCTGGGTGACGTACAGCGAGTCCTCGGCCGCGACCTGGATGCAGACGGCCTCTTCGCGCCCTGCGGGTTCGATGCTGTCGATGAAGCGCATCGGCCGACCGCCGCCGCCGGCCGCCCGGTACTTCTCGGCCTTGCGGGCGAGACGGAAGGGCTCGATGCCTTCGGGGAGCCGGATGTCGACGATGTGAGCGTCGTAGCGGTGGTGGACATCGCGGCCCCTCGCCCTTCCCGGCGTCCGGCCTTCGGACGCGCGGCGACGGGAGTACGCCACTCCACCGAGCGACTGGACCAGCTCGATGACATCGTCGCGGAGCAGGATCGATGTCGTCGTGTACTGGATGCGGCAGGTGCGGGCGGACTGCGTGACGGGGCCGCCGTCGGCGTCGAGCAGGCCCTGGAGAACGGCCAGCCGTACCTCGGCCGAATTGCGCAGGTAGTCGTCGGGGATGAACTTCGTGTGCGACCGGGTGCCGAGCAGTTCCAGCGTGCGCAGCGACCCGGTGACCGGATTTTCCAGAGTGACCACATCGCCCGGCGCCTTCACCCGGTTCAGGACGTAGTCGACCTTGCTCTTCCAGCGCGCCTTCACACCCGGCAGGGCCGCTTCCAGGGCCGAGGCGAGCTCCGCGTCCTCGGTGGCGAACGACGGCGTCGTACGGCCCGTGAGGCAGCCGTCGCCCAGCAGGAGACCCAGGGCGTACGGGTCCATCGGGACCTCGCGCTCCGGGAAGCACACCGGCGCCGTGAGCAGCGGCAGCTCGTACCGCCGGGCGTGCGCGGCACGCAGGTTGCCGATCATCTCCTGGGTCTCCAGGACCCGCCACGGCTTGTCGCGGCGCTTGTCCGAGGCTGTACGGACCGTCCAGAGGTGCTCGCCGCAGCACAGCGTCCACGAGCCGTCCTGTGCCGTGACGCGGTAGATGTCCTTTTCGCCCTGGGGGTAGACGCCGAGGACCGGCGTCGGCTCACCGTTCGAGCCGATGACCAGGTCACCGACCTGGAGGTCACCGATGGGGCGCCAGCCAGCCGGTGTCAGGACCTTCGTGAAGCGCGGTTGTGCTCTGCCCCGCATATATGCCAGCGGCGCCACCTCGATCGTCCCCGCCGCCATCAGCCGCGGAATCGAGTCCGGGTCGAGCATGTCGTGCAGGGCGTCGTAGAGCGGGCGCAGGTACGGGTCGATCTTTTCGTAGAGCGTGCCGGGCAGGAAGCCGAGCCGCTCGCCGGCCTCGACGGCCGGCCGGGTCAGGATGATCCGGTTGACCTGCTTGGACTGCAGGGCCTGGACCGCCTTGGCCATGGCCAGATAGGTCTTGCCGGTACCGGCGGGGCCGATGCCGAAGACGACGGTGTGCTTGTCGATGGCGTCGACGTACCGCTTCTGGTTGAGCGTCTTGGGGCGGATGGTGCGGCCGCGGCTGGAGAGGATGTTCTGGGTGAGGACCTCGGCGGGGGTCTCGACCCCCTTCTCCTCGTCCCTGAGCATGGCGATCGAGCGTTCCACCGCGTCCTCCGTCATCGGCGCCCCCGTGCGGAGCACCAGCATCATTTCGGCGAAGAGGCGCTGGACGAGGGCGACTTCCCGCTCGTCGCCCGCCACACTGACTTCGTTGCCCCGTACGTGGATGTCCGTCGACGGGAATGCCTTCTCGATAACGCGCAGGAGCGAGTCCCCGGAGCCCAGGACCGTCACCATCGGGTGTTTGGCCGGGACGGTGAACCGGGCTGTCTCCTGCGGTCGTGCGGGTGTCTGAGTCATGGGCCGGCTCTCTGGCCTGCTCATCCCCTTCTATCCTGCGTCCTGCGTCCTGCGTCCGACGAAGGACCTTGGAATACCAAGGGTACGACGGTGCCCCCGTGAGCCCGAAGGCTTTTACGGCCGCCGGAAGCCCAGCGTGGGCACGGCCCGGCGCAGCGGCCAGGGCCGGGCGGCGGCGGGGAGGATGCCGTCGAGGAAGGCGTAGCGGCGCAGGGCGGCCTGGGACTGGTCGTTGAAGGACCGTACGTGCTGCCACCAGGCGGCGATCTCGACCCAGCCGGGCGCGGAGAGCGACCCGCCGAACTCCTGCACGGACAGGGCCGAGGTCAGCCCGGCGAAGGCGAGCCGGTCCGCCAGCGGCCACCCGGCGAGGGTGCCGGTGACGAAGCCGGCCACGAACACGTCCCCGGCGCCCGTCGGGTCGAGCGCCTCCACGACGATCGCCGGGACCTCGGCGCTCTCGCCCGTACGCCCGTCCACGGCGTACGCGCCCCGCTCCCCCATCGTCACCACGGCCAGCGGCACCTTGTCCGCCAGCGCGCGGGCGGCGGCGCGAGGGCAGTCGGTGCGGGTGTAGCGCATGGCCTCCTCGGCGTTGGGCAGGAACGCCTCGCAGTGCTCGAGGTCGGCCAGGTCGGCCGGGTCCCAGCGGCCGGTGTCGTCCCAGCCGACGTCGGCGAAGACGCGGCTGCCCCGGCGGGCGGCGCGCCCGATCCACTCCTCCTGCCGGCCCGGCACGAGCAGGGCGACGCAGGCGCGGGCGGGCGGCGGGCACTCGGGGGCGGGTTCCTCGGGCGGCGGGGCCTCGTGGCCGTGGGAGACCATCGTCCGCTCGCCCTCGTAGGCCATGGAGACGGTGACCGGGGAGTGCCAGCCGGGCACCGTGCGCGACAGGCTCAGGTCGATGCCCTCGCCGCGCGAGAGGGCCTCCCAGCAGTACTCGCCGTACATGTCGTCGCCGAAGGCGGCGGCCAGCGAGGTGCGCAGGCCCAGGCGGGACAGGGCGGTGGCCATGTTGGCGATGCCGCCGGGGCTGGATCCCATGCCGCGGGCCCAGGACTCGGTGCCGCGCACGGGGGCCGAGTCGAGGCCGGTGAAGATGATGTCGAGGAAGACCGGTCCGGTCAGGTAGACGTCGGTCGCCGGGTCGCTCTCGGAACGGACCTCGGCGAGGGGGTCGAGGACGGGCGCCGCGGGCTCGAACCGCTCGTCCCGGAAGTGCTCGCCCTGGCCGGCTGCCTGCGGTGTCACGTGCGGCGAAGGGACCGACATGCTCGCTCGTTGCTCCTCTCAGGGACGCACGGGTGCGGTCCGCCACAGTCTGCCCGATCCTGCGGTACGTTCCGGACTATGAGGCTGACGATTCTCGGCGGCGGCGGCTTTCGGGTGCCTCTCGTGCACCGGGCCCTGCTGGACGACGCCCGGCGCGAGGCCCCGGGCCGCTGCACGGAACTCGTGCTGTACGACACCGACTCCACACGCATGAGAGTCATCGCGTCGGTGCTGGCCGCCCAGGCCGCCGGGGTGCCGGGCGCCCCGGCCGTGCGGATCGCCGACGATCTGGACCAGGCGCTGGAGGGGACGGACTTCGTCTTCTCCGCGATCCGTGTGGGCGGCACCGCCGGGCGCGTGCTGGACGAGCGCATCCCGCTCAGCGAGGGCGTGTTGGGCCAGGAGACGGTCGGTGCGGGCGGGGTGCTCTACGGTCTGCGCACCGTGCTGGTGGCGCTGGGGATCGCCGAACGGGTCGCGGCCGTCGCCCCGGACGCGTGGGTCATCAACTTCACCAACCCCGCCGGGATGGTGACGGAGGCGATGTCCGCCGTGCTGGGCGAGCGGGTGATCGGCATCTGCGACTCGCCCGTGGGCCTGGCGCGCCGCGCCGCGCAGGCGGTCGGCGCGGACCCGGAACGGGTGGTCTACGACTACGTGGGCCTCAATCACCTGGGGTGGCTGCGTTCCCTGTCGCTCGACGGCAAGGACCTGCTGCCGGGCCTGCTGGAGGACGACGAGGCGCTGCACACGCTGGAGGAGGGCAAGCTCTTCGGCGGCGAGTGGCTGCGCGCCCTGGGCGCGCTGCCCAACGAGTACCTGCACTACTACTACTTCCGCCGCGAGACGCTGCGCTCGGTGCAGGAGGAGCCGGAGACCCGCGGCGAGTTCCTCGACCAGCAGCAGAGCGACTTCTTCACCGAGGCGGCCGCGGCCCCGCACCGTTCGTACGAGCTGTGGGAGCGCACCCGGCTGCAGCGCGAGGAGACCTACGGGGCCGCGAGCCGCGCGGCCAGCGGCGGCTGGCAGCGCGACAGCTGCGACCTGGACGGCGGCGGCTACGAGAAGGTGGCGCTGGCCTTCATGCGGGGGGTCGCCGAGAACGAGGGCGCCCGGCTCATCCTCAACGTACGCAACGGTTCCACCGTGCCGGCGCTGAACCCCGACTCCATCATCGAGACGGTGTGCGTAGTGGACACCAAGGGCGCGCACCCGATGCCGTGCGCCCCCCTGCGCGAGGACCAGCTGGGCCTGATGCTCCAGCTCAAGGCGGTCGAACGGGCCACGATCCAGGCGGCCGTCCACGAGGACCGTGCCGCGGCGCTGCGCGCCCTGGCGCTGCACCCGCTGGTCGACTCCCCGGCGGTGGCGGCCCGCATCCTCGCCCGGGCGCAGGCCTGACGCCCCCTGCGGGGCGCGGCCGGAGCGGGCCGCGCCACGCCCGGCCGCCGGCGCGGATCCCGCAGGGTCAGTCCCGGCGGGCGAACAGCATGTGGACGGTGCCACCGGCGAAGGCGGGGTCCTTGGTGACCTCGACCGTGTAGCCGCGGCCCGCGAGCATGGCGACGGCCTGCCCGAGTGCCCCGTCACGGTCGTGGACCTCCACGAGCAGGCGCCGCACCCGGGGCCACAGCTCCTCGTCGAGGCCCGCCAGCACCTCGAGTTCGGCGCGTTCCACGTCGACCTTGAGCAGGCCGACCCGGTCGACGGCGTGCTCGCGGAAGACCGTGCTGAGCGTGGTGACGGGGACCGTGGTGTGTTCGCGCACCTCGTCCAGCCGGCGCGTCAGGGCCCTGAGCTCGTCGTTGAACCCGGCGCCGTCCATGAACGCCAGGAGGTTGAGCTCGTTGTCGGCCTCGTCGGCGCAGAGGGTCGACTTCGACGACGCGTGCGGGTAGTAGACGAATTCCCGCTCGCCCACCTGTGCGCCGAGGGCGGTCCGGAACGCGGTGGCGTTCTTCGCGTGGCGCGCGATGTTGCGCTCCAGGCACTCGCCCATCGTCGTCGCCGGCTCGAAGGACAGGATGCGCGTCCTCGGAAGCAGCCGGGCGAAACACAGGGTGGCCAGGCCGATGTGGGCGCCGACGTCGAGCACCACCTCGTCCGGGCCGAGGCCCCGGGCAGCGCGGGCGTACGGGGAATCGCCCTGGATCTCCTGCCAGAGCATGTTCGTCTCGTACTCGTTGAAGCACGCGACTTCCAGGCCGTCGGGAAGCACGAGCTCGATGATCGCCTGCTCCGCGCTGTCGGTCATGACCACATCCTCACTCCCTGGGAAGTCGGACAAACCTACAGCGGCGTACGGAACGCCGTCAGGAAAGCACGTTTTCTCTGGGACAGTCGTCAGTGATCGGTGACGCCGGAGCAGGGCGGGTCAGAACACGACCACCGAGCGCAGCACGTCGCCGGTGTGCATGCGCTCGAACGCCTTCTCCACGTCCCCCAGGCCGATCGTCTCGGTGACGAACGCGCCGAGGTCCAGCCGCCCCTGCCGGTGCAGGTCGATGAGCATCGGGAAGTCGCGCGAGGGCAGGCAGTCGCCGTACCAGGAGGACTTGAGCGCGCCGCCGCGACCGAAGACGTCCAGGAGCGGCAGCTCCAGCTTCATCTCCGGGGTGGGCACGCCGACCAGGACGACCGTGCCGGCCAGGTCACGGGCGTAGAACGCCTGCTCGTACGTCTCGGGGCGGCCGACCGCCTCGATGACGACGTCCGCGCCGAAGCCGCCGGTCAGCTCGCGGATGGCCTCGACCGGGTCCGTCCGGCGGGAGTTGACCGTGTGCGTGGCGCCCATGCGCAGCGCGGTCTCCAGCTTGCGGTCGTCGATGTCGACGGCGATGATCCGCGCCGCGCCCGCCAGCCGGGAGCCGGCGATCGCCGCGTCGCCCACGCCACCGCAGCCGATGACGGCCACCGAGTCGCCGCGCCCGACCTCGCCGGTGTTGATGGCGGCACCGATGCCCGCCATGACGCCGCACCCGAGGAGGCCCGCCACCGCCGGGGAGACGTCGGGGTCGACCTTGGTGCACTGGCCGGCCGCGACCAGCGTCTTCTCGGCGAACGCGCCGATACCGAGCGCGGGCGAGAGCTCGGTGCCGTCCTTCAGCGTCATCTTCTGCTTCGCGTTGTGGGTGTCGAAGCAGTACTGCGGACGGCCGCGCAGGCACGCCCGGCACTGGCCGCACACGGCGCGCCAGTTCAGGACGACGAAGTCGCCGGGGGCCACCTCGCTCACCCCCTCGCCGACGGCCTCCACCACGCCCGCGGCCTCGTGGCCGAGGAGGAAGGGGAAGTTGTCGTTGATGCCGCCCTGCTTGTAGTGCAGGTCGGTGTGGCAGACGCCGCACGCCTGGACCTTCACCACGGCCTCGCCGGGTCCCGGGTCCGGCACGACGATGGTCTCCACCCGGACCGGCTCGTTCTTCCCCGGTGCGATGACTCCGCGTACTTCCTGCGCCATGGTCAGCGCCCCACCCTTCTCGTCGCTGGTCTGTCCGACATGGTCACGGTACGCCCAAGGATCTTTCTCCGCGCGTAGAAGACCCTTGACCAGCGCTGGTCAAGCGCCTTAGCTTCGCGCTGCACCTTCCTTGTTACCCAGGAGTCACTACAGTGTCGCTCTCCCCCAGGTCCACCCGCGTGCGCATCGCCGCGGCCACCGCCGCACTGGCCGTCGGCGCCGGTCTCTACACCGCCGGCGCGGCCTCGGCCGACCACGCGGTGCCCCGCACGGACAAGGAGATCCCGAACCTCACCCAGGTCCAGGACAAGATCAAGGCCTTCTACGGCGACACCGTCGACAAGGCGGGCCAGCACTACGCCTCGCCGGACAGCAACTACGCCAAGCAGGTCGCCGACATCGAGAAGAAGGCCACGGCCCAGCTCGAGAAGGTCGTCAAGAACCGGGCCCACGCCAAGAAGGGCGCGAAGAAGCCCGCCATCGTCCTGGACGTGGACGACACCACGCTGCTGACCTACAACTACGAGCTCCAGGTGGGCTTCCACTTCACGCCCGAGTCGCAGGACGCGTACCTGAAGTCCACCGACATGGCGCCCGTCTTCGGCATGCCGAAGCTCGTCAACTGGGCCAAGTCCCAGGGCATCGAGGTCTTCTACGTCACCGGCCGCGGCGAACACCAGCGCGAGTGGAGCGCCCGCAACCTCAAGAACGTCGGCTACAAGCCCGCCGCCGACACCGCGCACTTCTTCCTGAAGAACAAGCAGACCCCGCCCGCCTACCTCGCGTGCGGCGCGAAGTGCACGACCGTCGAGTACAAGTCGGGCACCCGCAAGTACATCGAGTCGCAGGGCTACGACATCGTCGCCAACTTCGGCGACCAGTACAGCGACCTGCAGGGCGGCTACGCGGACCGCACCTACAAGCTGCCGAACCCGATGTACTACCTCCCGTAGGGGTTTGCCCCGGCCGGCCCGGCCGGGCACCGCGCATATGGTGCCCGGCCGGGCCGTTGCCGGGATGCGGCACGATTGAGCGAAGCCTTTACCGCCCGGCCGCCCGACCCCCGCCGTGCGCGCCGGGATGCGGGGCGCCCGCTACCGTCACGCAGGCCACTGAGCCGGCCGGACGGGCAACGTACGCGTCCTCCATGGCCCGCTGGTGCCGGACATAGCGCTCCCACGCGCGTACCGTCGCCACATTCTCCGGGTCCGTGTCCAGCCCCCGCGCGACGCGGTCGCCGAGGCGGCCCATGTACGCGCGGACCGTCGGCGCGAGCCACGGCACGGGCACCACGAGGCTGGAAATGCAGCTCTGGTACGTGGTGCCGCGCAGGGCGACGCGGCCGTCCAGGGAGGTCATGGCGAACTCGGGGCACCCCGCCGTGGCGGAGCCCAGCAGGCGGGAGGCGGAACCCGCGCCGATGAGGTCCCACTCGTCCAGGAGATGGACCCGCCGCCAGTGACGGCCGACCAGCAGCAGGAAATCGCCTTCCGGGCCGAACAGTTGGTGCTCGACCGCCAACGCGTGCCACACCGCATTGGCCCGCGGCACGAAGTCCGGGTTCTCCTCCAGCCAACCGTCGGCCCAGGCCTCGCCGTCCACCGCCGCGTCCCGGCGGCGGTCCTCGTTCCCGCACGTGGTGAGCAGCGACATGACCGAGGGAGGCGTGGTGACGGCGGGCACGCCGCCGGGGAGCAGCTGCAGTCCGGCGCGGCGCAGGCGTTTTACCACTCTTCGAGGATTCACGGCGAAGGAGTCCACGTTTGCCGCACCCGCATGCTCCTGTGGTCTTCCGGACCCCGCCCGGCCGGCACGGCGCTCACAGCCGCTTCGGCACGGGCACGCGCATCAGGTCCCGGGCGACGGTCAGCTCGCCGTCGAAGCCCGCCGCCCGGGCCTGGCGTTCGAAGACGGCCGGGTCGTCGTAGCGCTGCGAGAAGTGCGTGAGCACCAGGTGCCGCACGCCCGCCTCGGCCGCGACGCGCCCGGCCTGGCCCGCCGTCAGGTGGCCGTGGTCGGTGGCGAGGGTCTCGTCATCGTCGAGGAAGGTCGACTCGATGACGAGCATGTCGCAGCCCTCGGCGAGCTCGTGGACGCCGGCGCACAGGCGGGTGTCCATGACGAACGCGAAGCGCTGCCCTCGCCGGACCTCGCTCACCTGGTCGAGGGTGACGCCGCGGACGGCGCCCTCGCGCTGCAGCCGGCCCACGTCCGGCCCGCTGATGCCGTGCGCCGCCAGCAGCTCCGGCAGCATGCGCCGGCCGTCGGGCTCGACGAGGCGGTAGCCGTAGGACTCGACGGGGTGGGAGAGCCTGCGCGCCTGGAGGATGTACGAGTCCGTGCGCGCGAGCACCGCGCCGGTGCCGGCGACCGGCTCCTCGGCCAGCTTCACCGTCTCCTTGTACGCCGTTGCGTACCGCAGCCGGTCGAAGAAGCGCTGCCCGCTCGCCGGGTAGTGCGCGGTGACCGGGTGCGGCACCCGGTCGAGGTTGATGCGCTGGACGACCCCGGCCAGGCCGAGGGAGTGGTCACCATGGAAGTGGGTGACGCAGATCCGGTTCAGGTCGTGGGCGGCCACCCCGGCGCGCAGCATCTGGCGCTGGGTGCCCTCTCCGGGGTCGAAGAGCAGGCCCTCGCCGTCCCAGCGCAGGACGTAGCCGTTGTGGTTGCGGTGCCGGGTGGGCACCTGGCTGGCGGTGCCGAGGACGACGAGCTCGCGTACGGACATACCGCTTAGCCGGGCGGCCAGTTGAAGCCGCGGCCGCCGAGGACGTGGGCGTGCGCGTGGAAGACGGTCTGCCCGGCGCCGGCGCCGGTGTTGAAGACGATGCGGAAGCCGTTCTCCCCGTTCTCCTGCAGGGCGACCTCGCCGGCGTCGCGCAGCACGTCGGCGGCGATCTGCGGCTCGGCGGCCGCGAGGGCGGCGGCGTCGCGGTAGTGCACCTTGGGGATGACCAGGCAGTGCACGGGCGCCTGCGGGTTGATGTCGCGGAACGCGAGGGTCGTCTCCGTCTCCTTGACGACCGTCGCGGGCACCTCCCCTGCCGCGATCTTGCAGAACAGGCAGTCGGCCTGCGGTTCTCCCGCCACCGGTGGCTCCTCCCGGGTCGTCGGCTTCTACGATCCGGATGTTACCGGTAGGTCCCTACGGGCCGTGGCGGCCCCGCCCGGCCCCGCGCTACTTGCCCTGCTGGTGGTGGCCGTGATCGCCGGGATTCGGCGGCTTGTCGGTGCAGTCGGCGGACGAGGTGGGCTTCGGCGGCGGACCGGGCGGTTTGCCGTCGCCCGTGCCCGTGCCCGTGTGGGAACAGTCGCCGAGCACGCTCAGCGAGAAGACCGTCCTGCCGTCGGCCTTGGCGGTCAGCAGGCCGCGGACGCAGGCCTGGCCGGTGATGCCGGTGACCCTGCCGAAGACGATGATCTTCTTGCCCGTGTCGGTGCGCCCCTCGCATTCGACACCGACGGCGGATACCGGCTGTGTCGCACCGGCGGAGTCCGCGCCGCCGTTCTCGGCCCTGCCCTTGCAGCTGAGCCAGGCCACGTGGACGCCCGCGCGGTCGAGCGCCTGGCCTGCCTGCCGTTGTGTGGTGACCGCGACGGTCACCGGATCGAGCCCGCCGGCCGGGTCGCAGCCGGCGAGCGTCACGACGGCCGCACCCGCGAGAGCGGCGGCGCCCGCCGCGTACCGCACCCGGGGAACACGGACACGTATGCGCCCCAACGCACCCATAGCGGGGAGTCTCCCACCGGCCCGAGCCGGACGGAAGAACGCCTCCGGGCCATGGCCCCACACTCCGGCACCCCGGCGGCCCGGCAGTCCGGCACCCCGGCGCGCGGCTCCCCCGCCGGGAAAGGTCTATGCCAACATTGTGTAATCAAGCCCGAGTTCGTTCGGAAACACAGGATTTATCGTTTCCGCACCTGAGTTTCACCTTTCCCCCTTACCCTCTTACCCTCGGCCGAGGAGAGACGCACGCGTACTGGGGAGTCGCGTGAGGAGGGGGAGATCCGAGCGTTGCCGCGGCGCTTCCGTGGCGCTTCCTAGGGGGGAACTTCTTTGCTCGCTTCCGTGTTCGTCTGTGTGGTGTCGGTCGCCCTCTTCTGGATGGCGGGCTTCACGCTCTGGTGGCAGATGCACGCCTGGCGCACGCCCGAGACGCTCGCGGCCACCCGCTTCGAGCCGGCCGGCGGAGAGGGCGCCCTGTCCTTCTCGCTGCTGGTGCCCGCCCGGCACGAACAGGCCGTCCTGGAGCACACGGTCACCCGGCTGCTGCAGTCCACGCACGGCCGCTTCGAGGTGCTCGTCATCGTCGGGCACGACGACCCGGAGACCGCGGAGGTCGCCGAGCGGGTGGCGGCCGCGGCCCCGAACCGCGTGCGGGTGATCGTGGACACCCACGAGAGGAAGAACAAGCCCAAGGCGCTCAACACCGCGCTTCCCCACTGCCTGGGCGAGGTGGTCGGCGTCTTCGACGCCGAGGACCAGGTCCACCCCGAGCTGCTCACCCACGTCGACCACGCCTTCCGCGCGACCGGCGCCGACGTGGTGCAGGGCGGCGTACAGCTGATCAACTTTCACTCCAGCTGGTACAGCCTGCGCAACTGCCTGGAGTACTTCTTCTGGTTCCGCAGCCGCCTCCACCTGCATGCGGAGAAAGGTTTCATCCCCCTGGGCGGCAACACCGTCTTCGTCCGCACCGACGTTCTGCGCGAGGCCGACGGCTGGGACCCGCAGTGCCTGGCCGAGGACTGCGACCTGGGCGTGCGGCTCTCCAGCAAGGGCAAGCGCGTCGTCGTCGCCTACGACTCGGAGATGGTCACCCGCGAGGAGACCCCCGGCACCCTGATGAGCCTGCTCAAGCAGCGCACCCGCTGGAACCAGGGCTTCCTGCAGGTCTACCGCAAGAAGGACTGGCGTCAACTGCCCACCGTCGGCCGGCGCATGCTCGCCCGCTACACGTTGATGACGCCCTTCTTCCAGGCCTTCACCGGCCTGATCATCCCGCTGAACATCGCCATAGCACTCTTCCTCGACGTCCCCGCCGGCGTCGCCGTCGTGACCTTCCTGCCCGCCCTCACCATGCTGGTCACATTCATGTTCGAGATCGTCGGACTGCACGACTTCGGCATGCAGTACGGCCTGCGCGTGCGCTTCGTGCACTACCTCAAGCTCATCCTCGGCGGCCCCTTCTACCAGCTGCTCCTCGCCGGTGCCGCGGTCCGCGCGGTCTGGAGGGAGCACCGGGGCCGCAGCGACTGGGAGCTCACTCGGCACGTCGGCGCGCACCTCACCCGAGAGGACGTCACTTCGTGACCGCGACACTCCCCACCGTCCAGGCACCGGCGGCCGCGCAGCGCCCCGCGGCCGCCTCCCCCGACCGCCTCAGACCCGTGCTGCGCCTGCGCCGCTCCCGCCCGGACCTGCTGGTGTGCGGGGTGCTGCTGGCCGCCGTACTGGCCGTGCAGGGCTGGAACATCGGCGGCTTCCCGGCCCTCAGCGACGACGAGGGCACGTACCTCGCCCAGGCGTGGGCCGTCCAGCAGGGCGAGGGGCTGGCGCACTACACGTACTGGTACGACCACCCGCCGCTCGGCTGGGTGCAGATGGCCCTCGTCACCTGGATACCGGCGGCCCTGTCCCCCGACGCCATGTCGGTCGGCACGATGCGCTGCGCGATGCTGCTGGTCTCGGCCGTCAGCGCGGTGCTGGTGTACGTGCTGGGACGGCGGCTGGGGCTGCAGCGCTGGGCGGCGGGGCTGGCCATGGCCCTCTTCGGGCTCTCGCCGCTGTCGGTGGTCCTGCAGCGGGAGATCTTCCTCGACAACATCGCCGTGATGTGGATCCTGCTGGCCTTCTGCCTGGCCGCCTCCCCCCGGCGGCACCTGTGGCACCACTTCGCGGCCGGACTGGCGGCGGCCGTCGCCGTGCTGTCGAAGGAGACCGTGCTGGTCATCCTGCCCGCGCTGCTGCTGACCATGTGGCGGCACAGCCACCGCGACACCCGGAAGTTCGCCGTGACGGGCGCGGTGACCGCCTGTGTGCTGGCCGGGCTGGCCTATCCGCTGTTCGCGCTGCTCAACCACGAGCTGCTGCCCGGCCCCGGCCACGTGTCCCTGATCGACGGCATCAAGTACCAGATGAGCCGCCCCGGTTCCGGCTTCGTGCTCGACCCCGGTTCCGGCTCGCACGGCGTGCTCGACTCCTGGCTGTACTACGACCGCGTCCTGCCGCTGTGCGGGCTGGCCGCCGCGGTGCTGCTGATCGCCGCCGCCCGCTGGTCCCGTACGGGACGGGCGCTGGCCGGGCCGGCCGCCGCCGCGGTGATCCTCGCGCTGGTGGCGCTGCGCCCGTCGGGCTATCTGCCGGCGATGTACGTCATCCAGGTGCTGCCGTTCCTGGCGCTGGCCCTGGCGGGGGTGGCGGCCTCCGTCGTCGGCGCCCTGCTGCGCGCCCGCCCCGGTCAGAGTGCCCGCCGACGGGCGGTGCGCCGGGCGGCGGCCGGGGTGCTGGCCGCGACGGCCGCCGTGCTGGTCGTACCGCGCTGGTACGACGGCAACCGCCCGGCGCTGACCGCCGACGCCAACGCCCCCTACCGCTCGGCCGCCTCCTGGCTGGGCGACAGGGGCAACGTCGCCGACCCGGCCCGTACGCGCGTCCTGGCCGACGACGCGATCTGGCTCGACCTCGTGCACGCCGGCTACCGGCCGGGCACCGGGGCCATCTGGTTCTACAAGGCCGACCTCGACCCCGCGGTCACCAGGACGATGCCGCGCGGGTGGCGCGACGTGCACTACGTGGTCTCCTCGCCGACCGTCCGGCGGGACGCGGCGACGCTGCCGCTGGTGCGGGCCGCGCTGGGGAACTCCGAGGCCGTGGCCTCCTTCGGGGCGGGTGAGGACCGCATCGAGATCCGCCGGATCAGGGACGACGGCCGGTGACCGGCGCCAGGAGCACGGTCACGGAGGCATTACCCCGGCCGGGGGCCGGCACGCCCCCGGCGAAACCCGGCGCGCGCCACCGCACGGCCCTGTTCGTCGGCGGCCCGGGCGTCGGCGGCCTGCCCGCGACCGCGCTCGCGCTGCTCGCCATGTTCGTCCTGCGCTACGCCGCCACGGAGGTGCTGGTGTACCTGTCGCGCACCCCTCCGCCGCCGTCCGCGCACGAGCCGCGGCGGAGGAGGCGGACACCGCCGGCACCGCCGTCAAGGAAGGGACAAAGGAAGGGACAAGTGATGGCATGGCTTTGAGAGTCACCGCAGCGCAACGCACCCGCCTGGGCAGACGCAGCAGGCGCACTCGCGCGGCCGCGGCCCTGCTCCTGGCGTCCGGCGCGTCCTTCGGACTGCTGCTGGCCACGCCCGGCCCGGCGGAAGCCGGGTCGAACCTGGTCGTCAACCCCGGCTTCGAGTCCGTACGGTCCTCCGACTCCCTGCCCACCTGCTGGGAGAAGTCCGGCTGGGGCGACAACGACTTCACCGTCACCACGACCGACCAGGCGCACAGCGGCAGCAGGGCACTGTCCGTCTCCGTCACGCGGCGCGTCGACGGCGACCGCAAGGCCCTGATGGCCGAGGACACCTCGTGCGCGCCGAACGTGACGCCGGCCCACCAGTACGACCTCTCCCTCTGGTACAAGAGCACCACTCCGGACGCCACCATCACCGTCTTCCGCCATGACGTGAAGAGCGGCTGGCAGTACTGGACCGACCTCAAGACGCTGCCGGTCAGCGCGCAGTACGCGCAGACCTCCGTCCGTACGCCCGTGGTCCCGCCCGGCACCGACCAGATCAGCTGGGGCGTGTCCGTCCACGGCACGGGCACGGTCGTCACCGACGACTACGACATGGAGGACGCCACCGTGCCCGCGGCCGGCGCGGGCTGCACCGCCGGGGACGCCTGCACCAAGGGCACCTGGGCGGTCATGCCGTTCAAGAACCCGGTCCGCAGCATGCACTCGGTCGTCCTGCGCAACGGCAAGGTGCTGCTGGTGGCCGGCTCCGGCAACGACCCGGCCATGTTCAAGGCCGGCACCTTCACCTCCGCGGTCTACGACCCGAAGACCGGCTCGACGAAGACGGTCCCGACCCCGGCCGACATGTTCTGCGCCGGCCATGTGCAGCTCTCCGACGGCCGCGTCCTGATCATGAGCGGCAACAAGGCCTATCCGGCGGCCGACGGCAGCCACGGCTACGAGGGCTTCAAGGACAGCTACATCTTCGACCCGGCGTCGGAGAAGTACATGAAGACCAACGACATGAACGAGGGCCACTGGTACCCCTCGGCCACCCTCCTCGGCAACGGCGACGTCATCAGCTTCGGCGGCCTCAAGGAGGACTCGACGGGAAGCGTCACCGCTGAGAAGTTCTCCCAGGCGCAGCAGAAGTGGCTGCCGCGCAACGAGGTCAACCAGACCTGGTCGTACTGGGGTCTGTACCCGTCCATGATCCTCATGCAGGACGGCCGGCTCTTCTACTCCGGCAGCCACGTCTTCGGCAACGGCACGCCGGGCACGGGGGCCTCGGTCTACGACTACGACGCCAACAAGATCACCGACGTGCCGGGGCTGCAGGACAAGGACCACCGCGACCAGTCCATGAGCGTGCTGCTGCCGCCCGCGCAGGACCAGCGGGTGCTGACCATGGGCGGCGGCAACGTCAACTCCAACCCCGAGGCGAGCCGTCTCACCGACCTCATCGACCTCAAGCAGCCAAGCCCCCGCTACGTGCCCGCGCCACTGCTCCCGCAGGGCACGGTCGACCAGGGCCAGGGGCCCAAGCCGCAGACGGGCGCGCAGGGCAAGATGTACGTCTCGGCGGTGCTGATGCCCGACGGCAAGGTCCTGGAGACCGGCGGCGGCCTCCACGACCGCGCGGACCCGGTGTTCGAGGCGAGCTTCTTCAACCCGCAGACCAACTCCTTCCAGTCGGGCCTGGCCACGGACCCCATCCCGCGCACGTACCACTCGTCGGCCTTCCTGCTGCCCGACGGCCGGGTGATGGCGGTCGGCGACAACCCGGGCAACGGCACGTTCGACGACCACGTCTCCATCTACACGCCCCCGTACCTCTACAAGGGTCCGCGGCCGCAGATCACATCGGTGGCGAGCGACAAATGGCAGTACGCGAGCACGCAGCGCGTGACCGTGGACCGTCCGGTGGTCAAGGCCGAGCTCATCCGGCCCGCGGCGGTCACCCACTCCTCCGACCCCAACCAGCGCTTCGTCGACCTGCCCATGACGGTCGGCGCCGACGGCACCACGATCGACCTCAACGTCACGAGCAACCCGAACCTGGCGCCGCCGGGCTGGTACATGCTCTTCGCCGTGGACGCCGACGGCGTGCCGTCCGTGGCCTCCTGGGTCCACCTGGGCGGTCCGGAGGCCCTCGCCACCCCGATGGTGCACGACTTCGCGGGCGGGATGCAGCACGACGCGAAGGCCGCCGTGCCCGAGCCGGCCCGCAAGTCCCAGCCGGTCTCCCCGAAGATCGCGGGCTGTGACCGCCACTACGGCGCGGAGAACGTGTGCGTGCCCACCGTCTTCCCGCAGTCGGTCCCGGCGACGACGGCGGGGCGCTGCCAGTGGCTGAAGTCCCACGACTACGGGGTGCTGAAGCTCAACGGCAGGGACGACCCGCTGAAGCTGGACCCGGACAGGAACGGCCGTACGTGTGACTGAGAGCTGAGGCCTGATGTTCCGTGCCCCGGGCCCGCCCGGGGCACGGGAGCCATGGGGGTCATGGGAGCCATGGGAGCCGAGTCTCCCTGGTGAGAGGGTGCGTTCGAAACCCTACGTTTGAGATCATGCGCTTCCCGACCGCCTCCTCTGGATCACTGGAGCCGCCGTGAAACACCTGGGCATTCTCGCGCACAGCGCGGAAGGGGCCGCGCTGTGCTTCCGCACCTTCTGCCGGCAGGGCTTCGCCGAGCTCGGCCCCCACGAAAACCCCGACGTCACCCTCGACTTCATCGCGCTGGCGCGCAGCATGCCCGCATGGGACGCGGGTGAGCACGACACGATCCGCGCCACGCTGTCCGAGAGCGCCGACCGGCTCGCCGCCGCGGGCGCGGACTTCTTCGTCTGCCCGGACAACACCGCCCACATGGCCCTCGAACGTCCCGGCCCCGGCCTCGCCCTGCCGGGCCTGCACATCGCCGAGGTCGTCGCGGACCAGGCCGCCCGCGACGGCCGCGGGCGCGTCGGGGTGCTGGGTACGAGGTACTTGATGGACGGCCCGGTCTACCGCGAGGCGCTCGCCCGCCGTGGCATCGCGGCGGAGGTCCCGGGCGCGGACGACCGCCGCATCGTCAACGAGGTGATCTTCGAGGAGCTGCTCAACGGCATCCTCTCCGAGCGCTCGCGCCAGGAGTACGTGCGCATCATCGGCGAACTGGCCGGCCGCGGCTGCGATGCGGTCGCCCTGGTCTGCACCGAGATCCCCCTCCTGGTGACCCCAGAGGTCTCCCCTCTGCCCACGCTCGACTCGACGCGCCTCCTGGCCCACGCCGCGTTCGACGTGGCCGTAGGCCGCGCGGAGCCGCCGACGTGGCGTGGGGGGCCGGTCGGCGGCTGAGCCGGGGCTGTGGCCGGGGTGGCGGGCGCACGTCGCCGGGTCCCTCGCCGGGTCCTCCCGGGGTGGGCCGTGGCCCTACCAATGCGGGATGACGAAGTTGAACCCTGCCGCGTTGTGCTCGCTGCCCGCCGGGCAGCGACCCTTAGCTGGGTAGCCCCAGAAGAACAGGCCGAAGCACTTGGTGCAGAAGCGCCAGTAGGCCTGGGCGTTCGGGGTCTCGACCACTTCGTGCGGCAGGACGAAGTTGTACCCGGCCGCGCTGTGCGAACCGCCGGTCGGGCACCAGCCGCCGCTCGGATAGCCGAAGAAGAACATGCCGTAGCACTTGTCGCAGAAGCGCCAGTTCCCCTGGGCGTTCGGGGACTCGCCCACGTCGTGCGGGATGTCGAAGTCGTAGCCCGCTTGACTGTGGGAACCCCCGGCCGGGCAGACTCCGTTCTGCGGGTAGCCGTAATAAAACATGCCGTAGCACTTCGTGCAGAAGCGCCAGTTCCGCTGCCCGGCCACTCGTGCGGCGTCCCGGTCCGAGGCGGGTGCGGCGTGCGCGTCGGAGCCCACCGCGACGACGACCATCCCCGCCGTCGCGCCGAGCGCCCTGGTCAGGAAGACCCGCCGCCCCGAGGGTCCGGGGCCGTCCTGCCCAGGTGATTCTTCGGAAGCTCTCAGAAAGCCCATGTCCGCTCCCCATCAGACCAGGCCAAGGCGAGGGACCCCCCGTCGGCGTGCCTGACATTAAGGGCGCGCGCCAGCGGGGGGACAGACGCGTTCCGGCCGCTCCTGCACCACATGCCGCACCAGCGCCTTGTCGAACGGCTCCCCCGTGGCCCGGGCGTACGCCATCCGCTCCCGTACCTCCCTGAGCGTGCGCGGCCGGTAGCCGGGGCCACCGCCGCAGCAGTCCTTGTGGAACCGCACGCCCGCGTGCAGCAGCACGGACAGCGTCCGCCAGGCGGCGACGTCGCGCCGGCGCGGGGCGGCGAAGGCGGAGCCGACGTGGATCAGCGGCTCGGCGCAGCGCGGGCAGATCCGCTCACGGCCGCGGTCGTGAGGTGCGGGGTGGGGCTGCTTGTACGAGGCCCTGCAGGGCAGGCAGACGTACGAGGTCTTCGCGTGGGCCATGCGGCCAGGCTAGGCGGAGGCGGGGCTGGGACTCGACCGATTTCCTCCCGCGCGCGCACCGGGTGCCCCCGCGCATGGCCTCCCCCACCCGCCGGGCCGCCGCCCGGTCCGCCGCACGCCGCGCCGCACCGCTCGGTGTCAGCGGGTGCGGCAACCCCGACGGCCGCAGCGCCCCGTAGTCGGAGAACCGCCGGGTGCCGCACGTATCGCAGCGCGCCTCGCCGCCGCCCGTGTGCGTCCACCCCGCGTGGTGCGGGCAACGGCTCGCAACGCGGCCCCTCACCGGGCCGCACCCCGCCGCCGCGGCAGCAGATGCGTGTCCCGGAAGTGACTCCGCACGGCGATCGTGGCGTTCTCGGACTCGGCCTTGCCTCCGGTGGCCACGGCTTGTCGCCGGGCGGCTTCGAGAGTGGCGCACTCGCGGCAGCCCACGGGTGACAGGGGCGTCGCACTGTTGCGTAGTCCCGCCGCCTCGCGCTCCTCGCGGGTGGCCAACCGCAATGCGGTATCCGGGACCTCCCACTTCAGGCCCCCGCCGGGGTGCTGAACCTGCACGCGCACACCAGTGCTCCCAATCACCTGCGCAAGCCGGTTCTCGCGCGTGTCCACCACATACGCGCCTGGCCTGTACGTCATAGCTCGGCTCCTTCCCATAGCCTCAACCTGCGCCAACCATGAACCTCCCCAACATGGGGTCGCAACCTTTCTCATCAAAGTTTCCCCGCGGGGGTGAACTTTGGCATATGCCTGGGCAGTTGAGATCGGTAGAGTCACGCGCAGAGGAGGTGATCGCGTGTCCGACACGCCTACGTTGATGCGCCGACGTCTCGGGACCATCGTGAAGACCATGCGGGTGAGAGCAGGACTCAGCCTCGCGGATGCCGCCAAGCTGCTCGGGCTTTCCGGTGCACCGACGTTGAGCAAGATCGAGCACGGCAAGCAGCGGCCCGACCTGGACAAATTCTTCGCCGCCTACGGGGTCGACGACCCGGCGCACATGGCGGAGACCCGGAAGATCGCGAAATTTGCTGCCGCCAGTCGGCAACGAAACCTCTTCGCACAGTACGGGGACGCGATCCGCGCCTCGTTCGCCGACTTCATCGAGCTGGAAGAGATCGCCACTCGGGCCGATGTCTACGCCGCGCAGGTCATTCCGGGGTTGCTTCAGACGGTGGATTACGCACACGCGGTCATCGAGGGCAGCAGCAAGTGGAGCACTGCGCGCGAGGTGCGGACATTCACCGAACTCCGCATGAAACGTCAGCGAATCCTCGCTCCGCCCCCGCCGCACGAAGAGCCCGTACGAGACCCACTGTGGATGTGCTGCGTACTCGACGAGGCGTGCCTGAGACGCGAGATCGGCGGCCCGGGGGTGCACCGCCAGCAGCTCACGTACCTACTTGAGGCGTCCGAGAAACCGAACGTCGAGCTACAGGTTCTCTCGTTCAACGCCGGCGCGCACACTGGCCTCGACGGCTCCTACACCATGTTCCGGTTCGAAGCAGGAGAGCCCATCGTCGCGGTGGAGCCACTGACGACCTCCATCTACCTCGAAGAGGACGCCCACGTGGGACGTTATGCCCGCGCCTACAGCAGCTTGCGGGCGCAAGCCTTGGACGTGGACGGATCCCGCCGGTTCATCAGCAGACTGATCGAAGAGGTGCACTGATGAGGACCGATCTCAACTTCAAGAAGAGCAGCTACAGCTCAGGTGGCGACAACTGCGTGGAAGTCGCCGTGCAAGCCGACCCCGGTGCCGTGGCCATACGCGACTCGAAGGAGCCCGAGGGCCCCATACTCCGGTTCCGTCCCAGCGACTATCTCGGGTTCGAGCAGGCGGTCAGAAGAGGTGAGCTGTAAGGGCGGCCCAGCTCGACAGCGTTCACCTTGACGCCGTTCACGGCAGACAACTCGTGGACACAGCAGCAGCCTGGAGAGACACCGCCTGATTCGGGACCGCATGGAGAACATCGCGCTCAGCGAAGGCTACTCGCGCGATCTGATGCATCGCATTGCAAAATCCGCTGAAAGGCCGTGATATGCCCCAGTCGCACTGGCAGAAGTCCTCGTACAGCGAGGAAGCATCGTCTTGCCTATACCTCGCCGCTTCCCCGAGCGGAAAGATCCACCTCCGTGAAAGCGACACCCCCGAGACCGTGCTCGTCATCACCCGCCAGAGATTGCACCCCCTCATATCCGGCACCAAAACCGGCCACTTCGACCGGGCAGGGGCGCTGGCCCCCTGAACGGGGCGCGCGAAGCAAAAAACGCGCCCCCAAATCGCTGCAAGCTCTGGCCTTCACGTCACAACGAGAGTGCAGCGACGGTCGGACATCGAAGGGGTTCGGGATAGCGTGTGCCGCTGAGGCACAAATGCTATCCAGGGATAATCGAAAACCCCCGAAGAAGGTGCGATGCCCGACTTCAAGAGCAGCCCCAAAAAGCAGGACGTGCTCATCTTTATATTCACCGTCCTGCCCCCTGGCATGGGCTTGATCACCGGTTGGACAGCCAAGGACGCACACGGTGCGGCGAAGGTCGCCCTGATCATCCTGGCCGCCACCCTGGCGTCGGTCCCGCCGCTCTGCGGGTTCTGGCTGCACCAGCAGTCGCGCATCCAGGAAAGAGCCCGTCGGGAGGCTCTCCTGGCGCCGATCATCGATTACATCGGCGAAGGCATCACCAAGCCCTCCGAGGCGGCCACCAAGGCGGGGAAGATCCAGGAACGCCTGGCCCCGATCCTGGCGGAGAGCCTGAGCGCCGGTGCGCGATGCTCGTTCTACTCGTACGACAGGGAGAACGAGCGCCTCGAGCGGGAGGTGTGCTCGGGCGGGCCGAATGGCACACCCGTCGAAATCCGGAACGGCTCCAAAGAATTTCGCGAACTCAAGCACGCAATGGAGCAGAAGAGTCCGGTATATTCCAAGAATATCCTGAAACCCGATGCGAAATTGACGTTCACCCTGGGGAGCGGCTATAAATCCATCATCGCTCACGGGGCATGGGCGGGGGACGAGGTCCAGGGCGTCCTCATTGTCGACGCCCCGAACCCCGGCGATCTCTCCAGGGCCAAGGTACCCGAAACGTACGTATGGGTTTTCGCATCCTTGTTCGGTGTCTCAAGCGCTCTGCGGGATCAAACAGCGGTGAATATTCCGCTTTCCCCGTCGCGGCCGGATGGTGCGCAATCAGGTGACGGCAGCCCGGGCAGCGGGTAAAACAGTGAAGATGCTACAAACCGAGCGAGGCCGCTCACGGCTCACTAGAGTCGATGCGCATCGACAGAGACAGGTTGGGGGCCTTCATGCCTGAGCGTGTATCGGCGATCATCGCATCAGGGCATCGCTGGATGGACGGCAAGGAATCCACGGATGCCTACATCACCAAAGTGCTCCAGTCAGCCGCCACGACCCCGGGCCAGGAGTTGTTCCGCTGGCTCAGGTCCAGGATCGCTCTGCTCATACAAGGTCACCACAGGCCCTGACCCGAACGCGCCGCCCGCCGGGACCGGGTGGCCGCTACGGACGCCCGTCGCCGGAGCGTCCGGGGCGGCAGTGCGCCGCGTTCCTGTGAGACCTGGGGCGCCGCAGTGCGGCAGGGCAGGCGATCGCGGGAGTCTCATCGGGCGCAAGCAGCGGCTGAGGGACGCACTCCGCGTCTGGGTGCGGCCCTCAGCACATGTGCTTACGAGGGCCAGCCGCCGTACGGCACGGTGATGAGTTCAAGGAGGTGGCCCATTGTGGTTCAACTCAACTGACAAGGAGTGCCTCCGGAAAGCATCTCCCGACACCTCCATGCCTCAACCAGTCGGTGACCGGCACGCGATGTTGCCGTAGATCCTAGTCCACGAAATCGATCGCTATGAGACGTGTTGACATCCAGCGTCCTAATCCAATGACCGATGCCGTCCCGGTTGCCCCGTCCGCCCCGAGGTGGACGACGGCTCAGCCGGAGGGATGACTGCGACGGTTCTGCGGGGGGATGTGAGCCGTGGGGCGCCCTGTGAGTCTTGAGGTATCGCCCCACGCCCTCAGGAGATGGTCATGGACCCAGCGAAGATGCTGCCCGCCGACGCGAACGCCAATACGAACGCCGGCGCCAACACCGGCACCGCCGGGCATGCCGTTTCCCTTTCCGTGCCACGCTGGTTGGACTTGACGGCGCGTGCTGTGCCGCTCGCGGTGTTGCCGTCGGGGCTGTGGCGGATGGCCATGGCCGTGGGAATACCCGTCGGCTGGAGCGGGCAACTGGCGGAGGACTGGCAACCCGGCCTGGAGACCTCCTCGTACATCACCCTGCTGACCCTCGTCACCGAGGCGCTCGCTTTCTTGACGATCGGCCTGGTCAGGCCG
The DNA here is from genome assembly GCF_040638465.1 of Streptomyces sp. NPDC026206. Lineage (NCBI taxonomy): Bacteria > Bacillati > Actinomycetota > Actinomycetes > Kitasatosporales > Streptomycetaceae > Streptomyces > Streptomyces sp. NPDC026206. The sequence continues at coordinate 103,403 of NZ_JBEZYL010000014.1, read as the reverse complement.
TGGGGCGAGAGGATGCCGCGCTGGATCCCCTTCCTGGGCGGCAGGCGCATCCCGGTGTGGGCTGCGGTCGTTCCGGCGGTGCTGGGGGCACTCGCAGCGACGGCGATCACGTTGCCAATGTTCTCGGGCGGCCTGCCCGCCGACGCGGGCGGCTCCGATGGTCCCCAGGGCGTGGCCGCCTGGGTCATGAATGCCTGCTACGTGCCGCTCCTCCTGTGGGGGCCACTGGTCGCCATCGTCACGGTCGCCTACGCCCGGCGGCGCCTACGCACTGCCTGACCGGCGGCCGTATTTTCTCTGCTCACCACATGAAGTAACAGCTCGTAAGGCGTCATGATGTGTGGTTCTTGAGTCGTCTCCAGCAGATGAGGCCGCAGCGCGGGAGACGAGGACGTCGTGGTCGAGGCGTCGTTCCCAGCGGACGGCGAGGCGTTTGAACTGGTGGAGGAGACTGAAGGCTACTCGGCGAGGTAGCGGAGCCTTCCCAGGCCCTCGATGTTAGGGGCGCCCTTGCGGGAAATGACAGGCAGAATGTGGTGCTTGCGCAGTTCCCGGCGTTTGGGGTTGCTTTCATAGCCCTTGTCGCCGAGCAGGGTGTCGGGTCGATTTCGGGACGATCGGCTTGCCGGCAACGGGCAGGATGCCGTCGACCAGGGCCAGGATCTGCGTGACGTCGTTGACGTCAGCTGCGGGGATGGCGACCTTGAACGAGGTGCCGTTCCGTCGCAGATCAGGTGACTTACCGCCCGTCTTCCCTCGGGCGACCGGCGAGGGACCGGTGGCCTTGCCCCCTTTTTCGCGCGGATGTGGGGAGGCGTCCACGCAGGCTCGTGACCAGTCCGATCGCGTCGGCGGCGTTCAGCCTGGCGACCACACTGCGGTCGTCAAGCACCCATGCCTGCGGCTGATCACCCCGGTCATCTTCGTTGCGATCGCCCCCAGCACCGGGATGTGGTCCCACGGGGACTGGCTGATGAACTGCTGCAGCGCCTGCATGTTGGCGTCCGGCAGCCGCCCGGCCATCGGCTGGACGGACTTGCGCCGGCCCTCGAGCATCAGGCCCCGCAGATAACACTCACCCCACCCGCGCTGGTCCCTGCGGGGAACCGACACGAACATCTCATCAACGAACTCGGCCAACTCCTCCCGGAATTGCGCGACCTCTCCGGCATCCATCCCACCAACATGCTGGCCAGACAAGCACCCGGCAACCAACCTAACGAAGCCCTACTAAGGACTGTCCGGCAGGTCACGGGTGGAGCCGGAGTCTCCTGCCAACACCTTGTACAGGTAGACGTCCGCGTGCCCACCCGGCATGCCCGGTACGCGGCCGACCTCCGCGTACCCCTGGCGCTCGTAGAATCCCGGCGCCTGGAACGTGTAGGAGGAGACCGTCACGCGGTCGCACCCGCGCCGCACCGCCTCCGCCTCGGCGGCCCGCAGCAGACGCGCACCCCAGCCGTCACCGCGGCTGGATTCCCGGACCCACAGCAGTTCGATGCCGCACAGGCCGCCCCAGGTCCACGCCGTCAGGCCGCCGATCAGCTGACCGTCCTCGTCGGTGACCTTCACCGACAGTTCGCCGTGCTCGACGCCACCGGTGGCCGCATCGTTGAAGGCGTCGAGTTCGCGCTCCAGCCGGTCGGTGAGCCCGGCGTCGCTTTCGCCGACGGCCATGGGCAGGACGGGCTTCTCCTCGGCAGTCATGGGCCGCAGTATGCGCAACGGGATGTCGCAGGCGCCACTGAAATCTCAACTGGGAAGAAGAACGACCCGGTAGCCCTCTCCGCCGTACAGGGACTCGTACCGGATTTCGAGGGTGAGCCGCCGATTGATCAGGTCTTCGAGTTCGGCATGGCTCTGCGGGTCGTAGCCCGTGACACTCAGCAGGTACTGCTCATAGCCGTTGGCGACGACCTCTCGGTCATTGAAGGTCACGGCCGAAGGGCGCACGGCCAGGCGCTCGCGCAAGCTGTCGACATCGGGCTCGTTCCATGAACCGATCGCCTCACCGTCGACGGTGAGCGTGGTGCCGACGACGACCGCCGGTCCGAGCCCGGAGTTGATGAGCCGTAGCCCTGCTCTGCCGCCCGGGGGAAAGCCCCGGTGCAACTGGAGTATCGGGCGGACGGAGTTGCGGTTGTGCTGCCGCATGGCGCGGGCCTCGTAGACCGAGACGACGAGGGAAGCGACGGCGATCACAACAGCGCATATCGCTACGACGGTTTCGGCGTCCATACCTGTCCGGTCCTCCTGGGCGTAGATCCAGTATCGCCGCACAGAGCCGCCCCTGTCACCGCCCTTCCGGACGATCTTCGGACCAGCGTACGTCGTCGGGCGCCAACAGTGCGGACCCTGAAGACCGGTTGACATGGCGGCGCCTCACCACCTGCCACGGTGACCGGCTCAAGCAGATCATGGACGAACACGGCTGGCCGACCGCCGGCCTGGTCGGCGAGGCCGCCGCGCGGAGCGCATGGCTGATCGCGCAGCACGCGGACCGGCAACTCTGCGGGTACCGCCGGCGCAAGCCGGTCAGTCTGCGCCGCAACTGGTCGTCGGCGAAGACCGCCACGGCTCCAGGTCCGTCGGCCCCAGCTCGACCACGCGTTCAGCCCCAGCGGCCCGTGCGTCCCAGCAGCAGGGCGGCTGCGGCCGTGCCCGCCGTGGAGGTGCGCAGGACGCTCGGGCCCAGGCGGTACGGGTGGGCGCCCGCCTCCGCGAAGGCGGCGAGCTCCTCCGGCGAGACGCCGCCCTCGGGGCCCACCACCAGGACGATGTCGCCCGTGGGCGGCAGCGCGGCCGTGGCCAGGGGCGTGCTGCCCTCCTCGTGCAGGACCGCGGCGAACGCGGCGTCCGCCAGCAGGTCCGCGACCTGCCTGGTCGTCATGAGGTCCGCCACGGACGGGAAGCGGAGGCGGCGGGACTGCTTGCCCGCTTCGCGGGCGGTCGCGCGCCACTTGCCCAGGGACTTCAGGCCGCGGTCGCCCTTCCACTGGGTGACGCAGCGGGAGGCCGCCCAGGGCACGACGGCGTCCACGCCGGTCTCGGTCATCGTCTCGACGGCGAGCTCGCCGCGGTCGCCCTTCGGCAGGGCCTGCACGACCGTGATGCGGGGCTGCGGGACGGGCTCGGAGCGCACGGAGGTGACCGTGACGTCGAGGTGGTCCTTGCCCTCGACGGCGGTCACGGTGCCGTGGACTCCCGTGCCCTCGCCGTCCGCCAGGACGATCTCCTCGCCCACGCGCAGCCGGCGCACCGAGACGGCGTGCCGGCCCTCGGGTCCGTCCAGGGGGAAGACGGTGCCGGGGAAGACGCCCGTGAGGGCGCCCTCCTCGACCAGGAAGACCGGCGCTGTCATGACGTACTCGCTCTCTCGCTTCAGTGACTCGGCGGCCCGGCGGCTACCGGACCAGCCCGGTGTTTCAGTGGCTCAAGGACCCGCGTGCCGCGTGCAGTTCGGCGGCCAGCAGCGCCACCAGCCCGGCCGCCGGCAGTTCCCGCGCCAGGCGGTGGCCCTGGCCGGCCCACAGGGCCATGGCCTGCGGGTCGCCCGCCGCGGCGGCCGCCTTGCGCAGGCCGGAGGTCAGGTGGTGGATCTGGGGATACGCGGCCGGGGCGTACGGGCCGTGCTCTCTGATGAAACGGTTCACCAGGCCCCTGGCCGGGCGCCCGGTGAAAGCCCGGGTCAGTTCGGTGCGTACGTAGCGGGGGTCGGTCAGGGCCCGCTTGTGCAGGGCGTGCGCGCCGGACTCCGGACAGGGCAGGAAGGCCGTACCGAGCTGTGCGGCGCAGGCGCCCGCGGCGAGGACGGCGGCTATCTGGGCGCCGCGCATCAGCCCGCCCGCCGCGACGAGCGGCACCCGTACGCTCTCGCGGACCTCGGCCAGCAGCGACAGCAGGCCCACGCCCGCGCCGTCCGCGCGCGGATCGTCGCGGTACGTGCCCTGGTGACCGCCTGCCTCCACGCCCTGCACGCAGACCGCGTCCACGCCCGCCTCCGCCGCGGCCTGTGCCTCGGCGGCGGACGTCACGGTCACGACCGTCACCGTCCCCGCCCTGGCCAGGGCGGCCACCGCCGTACGGGCGGGGCACCCGAAAGTGAAGGAGACGACCGGCACCGGATCGTCGAGGAGGATGGCCAGCTTGGCGTCGTACGCGTCGTCGCACCGCTGGTCCGTCTCCCCCAGCGGGGTCCGGTACCAGGTGGCCTCGCCCGCGAGCTGCTCGGCGTAGACCTCGACCGCGGCCGGGTCGGCGGCGGGCGGCTGCGGCATGAAGAGGTTCACGCCGAAGGGCCGGGCCGTACGGGCACGGAGCTGCTTGATCTCCTCGTACATGGCCGCCGGGGTCTTGTACCCGGCGGCGAGGAAGCCCAGGCCTCCGGCCTCGGAGACGGCCGCGGCCAGCGACGGGCAGGAGCCGCCGCCCGCCATGGGTGCCTGCACGATCGGGTGCTCGAACAGTCCGGTGAACGGAGCCATGACCACATCGTGTCACAAGCGCACCGGGCCACCGGTCCGCCGGGACACACGTGCCCGAACGCCGGGCGGCCCGGGGAATTCCGGGCCGCCGGCCAGGCGCCTACCGCCCGTTGAACGCGTCCTTCAACCGCGAGAACAGCCCCTGCTGCCCCGGCTTGAACTCACCCAGCGGGCGCTCCTCGCCGCGCAGCTTCGCCAGCTGGCGCAGCAGTTCCTCCTGCTGCGGGTCCAGCTTGGCCGGCGTGGTCACCTCGACGTGCACGATGAGGTCGCCACGGCCGCCGCCGCGCAGGTGGGTGACGCCGCGCTGGTGCAGCGGGACCGACTGGCCGGACTGCGTGCCCGGCCGGATGTCGATCTCCTCGACGCCGTCCAGCGTCTCCAGCGGCACCTTCGTGCCGAGCGCTGCGGCCGTCATCGGGATGGTGACCGTGCAGTGCAGGTCGTCGCCGCGGCGCTGGAAGACCTGGTGCGGGGTCTCGTGGATCTCCACGTAGAGGTCGCCGGCGGGGCCGCCGCCGGGGCCGACCTCGCCCTCGCCCGCGAGCTGGATGCGGGTGCCGTTGTCGACACCGGCGGGGATCTTGACGGTCAGGGTCCGCCGCGACCGTACGCGGCCGTCGCCGGCGCACTCCGGGCACGGGGTCGGCACCACGGTGCCGAAGCCCTGGCACTGCGGGCAGGGGCGGGAGGTCATGACCTGACCCAGGAAGGACCGGGTGACCTGCGAGACCTCGCCACGGCCGCGGCACATGTCACAGGTCTGCGCGGACGTGCCGGGGGCCGCGCCCTCGCCGCTGCACGTCGTGCAGACGGTGGCCGTGTCGACCTGGATTTCCTTGGTCGTGCCGAAGGCCGCCTCGCTCAGGGAGACTTCGAGCCGGATCATGGCGTCCTGGCCGCGGCGCGTGCGCGAGCGCGGACCGCGCTGCGAGGCCTGGCCGAAGAAGGCGTCCATGATGTCGGAGAAGTTGCCGAAGCCGGCGCCGAAGCCGCCGGCGCCCGCACCCGCGCCGCCCGAGGAGGACAGGGGGTCGCCGCCGAGGTCGTAGACCTGCTTCTTCTGGGGGTCGGAGAGCACCTCGTAAGCGGCGTTGATCTCCTTGAACCGCTCCTGCGTCTTCGGGTCCGGATTGACGTCCGGGTGCAGCTCGCGCGCGAGACGGCGGAAGGCCTTCTTGATCTCGTCCTGCGAGGCGTCGCGCCGTACGCCGAGGACCGCGTAGTAGTCCGTGGCCACTTACGACTCCGCCAGGATCTGTCCGACGTAACGTGCCACTGCGCGTACCGCTCCCATCGTTCCGGGGTAGTCCATGCGGGTCGGTCCGACCACGCCGAGTTTGGCGACGGCCTCGTCGCCCGAACCGTAGCCGACGGCGACGACCGATGTGGAACTCAGGCCCTCGTGGGCGTTCTCATGACCGATGCGCACGGTCACTCCCGAGTCCTGGGTCTCACCGAGCAGCTTGAGCAGCACGACCTGCTCCTCCAACGCCTCCAGCACGGGCCGGATCGTCAGCGGGAAGTCATGACCGAAACGAGTGAGATTGGCGGTGCCGCCGATCATCAGCCGCTCCTCGGTCTCCTCCACCAGCGTCTCCATCAGGGTGGCGAGGACCGTGGAAACGGTTCCTCGGTCGTCCTGCTCGAAGGAGTCGGGGAGGTCCTGCACCAACTGCGGCACATCCGTGAAACGCCGCCCCACGACCCGGCTGTTCAGCCGCGCCCGCAGGTCCGCCAGCGAGGTCTCGCCGAACGGCGCGGGGCAGTCGACCATGCGCTGCTCGACCCGGCCGGTGTCCGTGATCAGCACGAGCATCAGGCGGGCCGGAGCCAGCGCGAGCAGCTCCACGTGGCGCACGGTCGAACGGGTCAGTGAGGGGTACTGCACCACCGCGACCTGACGGGTCAGCTGCGCCAGCAGCCGCACCGTGCGGGCCACCACATCGTCCAGGTCGACGGCGCCGTCCATGAAGTTCTGGATGGCTCGCCGCTCCGGCGACGACAGGGGCTTGACGCCCGCCAGTTTGTCGACGAAGAGGCGGTAACCCTTGTCGGTCGGGATGCGGCCGGCGCTCGTGTGGGGCTGGGCGATGAAGCCCTCGTCCTCCAGCGCGGCCATGTCGTTGCGCACGGTGGCCGGGGAGACGCCCAGCCGGTGCCGCTCGGTGAGGGCCTTGGAGCCGACGGGCTCCTCGGTGCCCACGTAGTCCTGAACGATGGCGCGCAATACCTCGAGCCTGCGTTCGCTCAGCATCGCGCGCACCTCCAGTCCAGTGATCCAGCCGTCTCTACGGTCCTGCGGGGTTCCGCAGGGCCTTCGCCCTTGGCACTCAAAGGTCACGAGTGCCAGAACCCTCCAGCCAGTGTACGGCCGGGCCCCACGGCCAGGGCAAGGGCCGTCCCCGGCGCGAGGCTCCGGGCAGGCAACGGTACCGCTCTGCGGCTAGCGTCACGGTATGGAGATTCACGGGGATTCCCGCGCTGCGGGGGCGCACTGGGAGCAGCTCGCGCCGGGTGTCGTACGCCGCAGGCTGCCGGGCTGGGACGCGACGGTGGGCGCCATCGCGGGCGGTACGGGCGTACTCGTCGTCGACACGGGGTCCTCCCTGCACGAGGGGGTGGAGATCCGGCGCGAGGTGCAGGAACTCTTCGGGCTGCCCGTGACGCACATCGCACTGACCCACCCCCATTTCGATCATGTGCTGGGCACTGCCGCCTTCGCCGGCGTGCAGGTCTACGGGGCGGTGGGCGCCGCCGAGCTGCTGCTGCGCGAGCGCGACGAGCTGCGCGCGGACGCGGTGCGGCACGGAGTGGACCCCGACGTCGCCGCCGAGGCCGTGGAGCTGCTCGTACCGCCCCACCACCCGGTCTCCGGCGAGCTGACGGTCGACCTGGGCGACGGGCGGCGGGTGCTGCTCGCCAACGTCGGACCGGGCCACACGGCGCACGATCTCGCGGTGCTGGTGGACGGCAGGACCGAGGTCGTCTTCTGCGGCGACCTGGTCGAGGAGTCCGGCGAACCGCAGGCCGGACCGGACGCCCTGCCGCACGCCTGGCCGGCGGCGCTGGACCGGCTGCTCGCGCTGGGGGGCGACGACGCGGTGTACGTGCCGGGGCACGGCGCCGTGGTGGATGCCGGCTTCGTGCGCGGGCAACGCGACGTGCTGGCGGGGCGCTTCGGCGTGTCGTGAGCCGCCCTCGTGATCCACAATTGCCCGCATGCGCAGCAGCAGACAGTACGGTCCCGACCTGACGCCCCCGTGGAAGCGGAGCACGCCCGCGCCCGAGGTGCCGGCCGCAGCGGATCTCGTGGTGGAGGAGGTCACGACGGGCTTCTGCGGCGCCGTGATCCGCTGCGAGAAGACGGCCCAGGGCCCCACGGTCACCCTTGAGGACCGCTTCGGCAAGCACCGCGTCTTCCCCATGGAGCCCCGCGGCTTCCTCCTTGAGGGGCGCGTCGTCACCCTCGTACGCCCGTCAGCCACCCCCCACGCCCCGCAGGGCCCCGCACGCACAGCCTCCGGGTCCATCGCCGTACCGGGCGCGCGGGCACGCGTGGCACGCGCCGGGCGCATCTATGTCGAGGGGCGCCACGACGCGGAGCTCGTGGAGCGCGTGTGGGGTGACGACCTGCGCATCGAGGGCGTCGTCGTGGAGTACCTGGAGGGCATCGACGACCTGCCGGCCATCGTCTCGTCCTTCGCCCCCGGTCCGGACGCGCGGCTGGGAGTGCTGGTGGACCACCTCGTCCCGGGGACGAAGGAGTCACGCATCGCGGCCGGGGTGACGGATCCGCACACCCTTGTCGTGGGCCACCCGTATGTGGACGTGTGGGAGGCCGTGAAGCCGTCCTCCGTCGGCATCCCTGCCTGGCCTCGGGTGCCGCGGGGGCAGGACTGGAAGACGGGGGTGTGCCGGGCGCTGGGGTGGCCGGAGAACACGGGGGCCGCTTGGCAGCGGATCCTGTCGGGCGTGCGGAGCTACAAGGACCTGGAGCCGCAGCTTCTGGGGCGAGTGGAGGAGCTGATCGACTTCGTGACGGTGCCGGTGGGGTGACCGGGTGGGTTTTCTCCCCGCCCCGCCCTTTCACCGTTTCCTGTCCTCAAACGCCGGACGGGCTGGATTGTTGCGCCGGGACGGGCTGGATTGCTGCGCGGAGGACCGGGGGTCCGGGGGCGGAGCCCCCGGTCAGTCCACCAGGTCCCGTACCACCGCGTCGGCCAGGAGCCGCCCTCGCAGGGTCAGGACCGCCCGCCCCTCCTCGTAGGGGCCCCGCTGCAGCAAGCCGTCCGCCAGCGCCCGCGCGGCCGCCGCCGCGCCCGCCGGCTTCAGCAGTGACAGCGGGCATCCCTCCACCAGCCGCAGCTCCAGCAGGATCCGCTCCACCCGGCGGTCCTCGTCCGCGAGGACCTCGCGGCCGGCCCCCGGTGAGCGGCCCTCGCTCAGGGCCTGGGCGTAGGCGCCGGGGTGCTTGACGTTCCACCACCGGACGCCGCCCACGTGCGAGTGGGCACCCGGGCCGGCGCCCCACCAGTCGGCGCCGCGCCAGTACAGCTCGTTGTGGCGGCAGCGGCCGGCCTCGGTGGTGGCCCAGTTGGAGACCTCGTACCAGGCGAAGCCGGCGGCCGAGAGCGTCTCGTCGGCGATCAGGTAGCGGTCGGCGTGGACGTCGTCGTCCGTCATCGGCACCTCGCCGCGCCGGATGCGGCGCGCGAGCTGCGTGCCCTCCTCGACGATCAGGGCGTAGGCGGACACGTGGTCCGGGCCGGCGCCGACGACCGCGTCCAGGGACGCCCTCCAGTCGTCGTCGCTCTCGCCCGGCGTGCCGTAGATCAGGTCCAGGTTGACGTGGTCGAAGCCCGCCGCACGGGCCTCGGCCACGCATGCTTCGGGACGGCCGGGGGTGTGCGTACGGTCGAGGATCTTCAGGACGTGCTGGCGCGCGCTCTGCATGCCGAAGGAGACGCGGTTGAAGCCGGCGGCGCGCAGTTCCTCCAGGTAGCGCGGGTCCACGGATTCGGGGTTGGCCTCGGTGGTGACCTCGGCGCCGTCCGCGAGCCCGAATTCGTCGCGGATCGCGGCGAGCATCCGGCCGAGGTCGGCGGCGGGCAGGAGCGTGGGCGTGCCACCGCCCACGAAGACGGTCTCCACCGGGCGCGGGTCGTCGCCCAGCACCTTGCGGGCGAGGCGGATCTCCTCGGCGACGGTGTCGGCGTAATTGTCGCGGGAGGCGAGCGCACCGCCGGAGCCGCGCAGCTCGCCAGCGGTGTAGGTGTTGAAGTCGCAGTAGCCGCAGCGGGTGGCGCAGTACGGGACGTGCAGGTAGAAGCCGAGGGGCCGCTGCCCGGAGCCGTCGAGGGCGTGGCGGGGCAGTGCCCCGTCCTCGGGCATGGGCTCACCATCGGGCAGTACGGAAGGCATGTGTTCCATTGTCCGGCATGGCGGGCACTACTCGGCCCGGAGCACCAGCAGCGCGAGATCGTCGTCCGGCGGGGTGCGGGAGAAGCCGTGTACGGCGCGGCGGATCCGCCCGGCGACACCTTCGGCCGTGAGGCCCGCGCAGCCCGCGAGGGCGGCGGCCAGACCGTCGCCGTCATCGAAGAGCTTATTGCCGGACTTGCGCTCGGTGACACCGTCCGTGACGCACAGCAAGATCTCCCCGGGCCTCAGGTCGAAGGTCTCGCTGCGGTAGCCGACGTCCTCGACGACACCGAGCAGGGTCTGCGGCGCGGCCGCGGGCCACACCGAGCCGTCGGGGCGCAGGAGCAGCGGCAGCGGGTGCCCGGCGCTGGCGAGGGTGCAGCGCACGCCGTCGCCTTGCGGCACGAGCTCGCCGTAGAGCAGCGACAGGAAGCGCGGCGCCGCCCCGCTCTCGGCCGCTTCCGCGGCCTCCTCGCACACGAGCCGGTTGAGCCGGTCGAGGACGTCGGCGACGCCGTAACCCTCCTTGGCCAGGAGCCGCAGCCAGGGGCGGACGAACCCGGTCGTCACGGCGGCCTCCGGGCCGCTGCCGCAGACGTCGCCGAGGGCGAAGCACCAGCGGCCGCCGCCGACGCCGAACACGTCGTAGAAGTCGCCGCCCGCCGAGGCGTCGCCCCTGGGTTCGTAGACGACGGCCTTGTCGACGCCGGGGATCTGTGCGACGCCGCGTGGCAGCAGTCCGCGCTGGAGGATGCGGCTGATGGTGGCCTGGTGCGTGTACTGGCGGGCGGAGGCGAGGGCCTGGGCGACGCGGCGGGCGAAGTCCTCGACGAGGGAGACGACGTCGCCGGCCATGGCGGCCGGGGCGCTGCGGCCCAGCAGCAGGGTGCCGATGCCCCGGCCGCCGGCGACGAGCCGGCAGGCCAGCGCGGAGCCGTCCGCGCCGGCCGGGGCGTCCTTCTCCCGCGGCGCGTCCGTTACGTGCGTGCCGTCCGGCCCGCAGCACCCGTACGGGCTCTGCGGCCAGGGGACGGCGTGGCCGGCGGCGGGGAGAGCGGGCGGGGTGCGCTGCAGGGCGAGCCGGAGGGGTTCGATGCGGCTCTCGCGGGCGTGCCAGACGCGGGCCAGGCGCGGAACGGGGCGGACCGCGCCGGGGGCGCTCTCGGCGTCGAGCCAGATCGCGCACCAGTCGGCGAGGCGCGGCACGGCGAGCTGGGCGGCGAGGGAGGCGACCATGTCCTCGTCGAACTGGCCGGCGAGCAGCTCGGAGGCCTCGGCGAGGAAGGACAGGGCGCGGTGGTGGCTGCGGTCGCCGGCGCGGCGGGCGGACGGCTCGGGGCGCGTGCCGGGGGCGAGGATCTGGGCGACGCGCAGGTCGCGCAGGAGGGCCTGTTCGGAGAGGGCGCCGTCGCTCTCGGGCAGCGGGCTCGCCGGCAGGTGGAACCAGACCGTCTTGTCGGTGCGCCGGTAGGCCGTGCCCCAGGTCTCGGCCAGTTCGGCGACGAGCCGCAGCCCCTGTCCGCCGTGCGCGGGCCCCTCGCGGTCACCGGTGGCGGGGCGCGGGCGGGCCCGGAACTCACGGGCGGGGTGGTGGTCGGTGACCTCCACGACGAGGCTGCCGCCGCGCGCCGGATCGAGCCGGCACTCCAGGTCCACGGACGTTCCGGCGTGCACCACGGCGTTGGTGACCAGCTCGCTGACCAGCAGCGTCGCATCGTCGGTGACCATCGCGTGGGCGTTCCAGCCGGCGAGCACGGTCCGTACGAACCGGCGGGCGGCCGAGGGCGCGCGGGCGTCGCCGGGCAGGCTGGTGCGGGCTGTGGGCGGCCCTTCGGCGCTACCGGAGCCGGTCGTCACATGGGACCCACGGGCCGGTGCGCATCCGACCGGCCCGTCCTTCCCGGACGTTGGTGATGTCCTCACGTGACGCTCCTGACCGCTTACGGCATAGTGCGGAGTTCACCACGGACAGAGTGACAGACTGTCCGCGCTCAGGGGCGAGGAGTGGGGGAAGTGAGCCTTACGAGTGGTCCGGCGAGCGGTCCGGCGGGCAGGGACGCGCCCGCCGAGGCACGGGCCGCGGCCGCCGCGCCTGCTGCGGCCGTGGTTCCGGCAGCTGGTCCGGCAGCAGCGGTCAGTGCTCGCGGGACCCCTCGTACATCTCCTCGATCAGGGCCTTGTACTCCCGCTCGACGACCGGCCGCTTGAGCTTGAGGCTGGGTGTCAGCTCGCCGTGCTCGACGTCTAGGTCGCGCGGCAGCAGCCGGAACTTCTTGACCGTCTGCCAGCGCTGCAGCCCGTCGTTGAGCCTGCGGACGTAGTCCTCGATGAGCTCCTGGGTCTCCTTGGCGGCGACCACCTCCGCGTACGACATGCCCTCCATGCCCCGCTCCTTGGCCCAGCCCATGATGGACGGTTCGTCCAGGGCGATGAGGGCGGTGCAGAAGTTCCGGTCGGCGCCGTGCACAAGGATGTTGGAGACGAACGGGCATACGGCCTTGAAGCGGCCCTCGACCTCGGCGGGCGCGACGTACTTGCCGGCCGACGTCTTGATCAGGTCCTTCTTCCGGTCGGTGATGCGCAGGTAGCCGTCCGGGGAGAGCTCGCCGATGTCGCCGGTGTGGAACCAGCCGTCGGATTCGAGCACCTCGGCGGTCTTCTCCGGCTGCCCGTGGTAGCTCTCCATGATGCCGGGGCTGCGCAGCAGGATCTCCCCGTCGTCGGCGATGCGGACCTCCGTGCCCGGCAGCGGCTTGCCGACCGTGCCCGTGCGGTAGGCCTCGCCGGGGTTGACGAGGCTGGCGGCGCTGGTCTCGGTGAGGCCGTAGCCCTCCAGGATGTGGATGCCGGCGCCGGAGAAGAAGTAGCCGATGTCGGGGGCGAGGGCGGAGGCGCCGGAGATGCAGGCGCGCAGCCGGCCGCCGAAGGCCTCGCGGATCTTGGCGTAGACGAGGGCGTCGGCGACGCGGTGCCTGGCGGCGAGCCCGAGGGGCACGGTCTTGCTGCCGGTGCGGCGGAAGTTGTCCTGGGAGACCTTGGCGTACTCGCGGGCGACCTCGGAGGCCCAGCGGAAGATCCGGTACTTGGCACCGCCGCCTTCGCGGGCCTTGGCCGCGACGCCGTTGTAGACCTTCTCGAAGATGCGCGGCACGGAGGCCATGTAGGTGGGCCGGACGACCGGAAGGTTCTCGATTATCTTGTCGACCCGCCCGTCGACGGCGGTGATGTGCCCGACGCTGATCTGGCCGGCGGTCAGCACCTTGCCGAAGACGTGCGCCAGCGGCAGCCACAGGTACTGCACGTCGTCGGGGCGCGAGAGCCCGGTCGCCTCGATGGCGCGCGCCATGTACGACCAGGCGTCGTGCCGCAGCCGTACGCCCTTGGGGCGGCCGGTGGTGCCGGAGGTGTAGATGAGTGTGGCGAGCTGGTCGCAGCGCAGGGCTGCGACGCGGTCGCGGACGGCGTCGGGGTGCTGTTCGAGGTGGGCGGCGCCGCGCTTCTCCAGGTCAGCGAGGGAGAGCACCCAGCCCTCCGGGTCGCCCTCCGCGGGGGTGGCGTCGGCGGCGTCGATGACGACGACGTGGGCGAGGGCGGGCAGCTCCGCGCGGCGCAGGCGCGCCTTGGCGAGCTGGGCGGCGTCCTCGGCGATGAGGACCCGGCACTCTGCGTCGGAGAGCATGAAGGCGGTCTCGTCGGCGTTGGTGCTGGGGTAGACGGGGGTGGTGGCGGCGCCGGCGCACATGATGCCGAGGTCCGCCAGGATCCACTCCAGCCGGGTGGCGCTGGAGAGCGCGATCCGCTGTTCGGGGAGGACGCCGAGGTCGATGAATCCGGCGGCGATCGCGAAGACGCGGTCGGCGGCCTGGCGCCAGCTGAGCGAGGCCCAGTCGTCGGGGCCGGAGCCGGACGCGGGCGGCACCGGATAGCGGTAGGCCTCCGCGTCGGGCGTGGCCTCGACCCGTTCGAGGAACAGCGTCGCCACGGACGGCGGCCGGTTCTCGATCAAACTCTGTGTCTCGGTCACGGCATCCTCCGGGGCCCGCTACGTTGCTGGTGACTCGCGAGTAACCTTCCAAGCAGTGATCAGACTAGAGCCGAAGGGGCCATCGCGTAAGAGCCCCTGGCGGCTTATGCGCAGACGCTGCGCAAAAGTGCCCGCCCCCTGACGGGAACGGGCACCTCGCAGGCCGTACGGCACGGGCTCCGCAGGGAGGACCCGGGGACGGATCAGGGCTACTTCTTGCCCTTCTCCCCGCTTTCGTCGCTGGACAGCACCGCGATGAAGGCCTCCTGCGGGACCTCCACGCTGCCGACCATCTTCATCCGCTTCTTGCCTTCCTTCTGCTTCTCCAGCAGCTTCCGCTTACGGGAGATGTCGCCGCCGTAGCACTTGGCGAGGACGTCCTTGCGGATGGCGCGGACCGTCTCGCGGGCGATGACCCGGGAGCCGATGGCGGCCTGGATCGGCACCTCGAAGTTCTGCCTCGGGATGAGCTCGCGCAGCTTGGCCACCAGCCGGACACCGTAGGCGTAGGCCTTGTCCTTGTGCGTGATCGCCGAGAACGCGTCGACCTTGTCGCCGTGCAGCAGGATGTCGACCTTGACCAGGTCGGCGGTCTGCTCGCCGGTGGGCTCGTAGTCGAGCGAGGCGTAGCCGCGGGTCTTGGACTTGAGCTGGTCGAAGAAGTCGAAGACGATCTCCGCGAGCGGGAGGGTGTAGCGCAGCTCGACACGGTCCTCGGAGAGGTAGTCCATGCCCAGCAGCGAGCCGCGGCGGGACTGGCACAGCTCCATGATGGCGCCGACGAACTCGTTGGGCGCGAGGACGGTCGCCTTGACCACCGGCTCGTGCACCTCGGCGATCTTGCCCTCGGGGAACTCGCTCGGGTTGGTGACGGTGTACTCGGTGTCGTCCTCCATCCGCACGTTGTAGACCACGTTGGGCGCGGTGGCGATGAGGTCGAGGCCGAACTCGCGCTCCAGCCGCTCGCGGACCACGTCCAGGTGGAGCAGGCCGAGGAAGCCGACGCGGAAGCCGAAGCCGAGGGCGGCCGAGGTCTCCGGCTCGTAGACGAGCGCGGCGTCGTTGAGCTGGAGCTTGTCCAGGGCCTCGCGCAGCTCCGGGTAGTCCGAGCCGTCCAGCGGGTACAGGCCGGAGAACACCATCGGCTTGGGGTCCTTGTAGCCGCCCAGGGCGACGGTGGCGCCGTTGTGCAGGGAGGTGATCGTGTCACCGACCTTGGACTGCCGGACGTCCTTCACACCGGTGATGATGTAGCCCACCTCGCCGACGCCCAGGCCGTCGGAGGGCGTCATCTCCGGCGAGGAGACGCCGATCTCCAGCAGCTCGTGGGTGGCGCCGGTCGACATCATCTTGATGCGCTCGCGCTTCTTCAGCTCGCCGTCGATGACCCTGACGTACGTGACCACGCCACGGTAGGAGTCGTAGACCGAGTCGAAGATCATCGCGCGGGCGGGGGCGTCCTTGACGCCGACCGGGGGCGGGACCTCGCGGATGACCTTGTTCAGCAGCTCGGGGACGCCGACGCCGCTCTTGGCGGAGACCCGCAGCACGTCCTCGGGCTCGCAGCCGACGAGGTTGGCCAGCTCGGCGGCGAACTTCTCCGGCTGGGCGGCCGGCAGGTCGATCTTGTTGAGGACCGGGATGATCGTGAGGTCGTTCTCCATCGCCAGGTACAGGTTGGCGAGGGTCTGGGCCTCGATGCCCTGGGCGGCGTCCACCAGGAGGATGCAGCCCTCGCACGCGGCGAGGGAGCGCGAGACCTCGTAGGTGAAGTCGACGTGGCCCGGCGTGTCGATCATGTTGAGGATGTGGGTGTTGCCCACGGTCTTCGCATCGGACGCAGCGTCGGTGGGCGCCCAGGGCAGACGCACGGCCTGGGACTTGATCGTGATGCCGCGCTCTCGCTCGATGTCCATGCGGTCGAGGTACTGCGCACGCATCTGCCGCGAGTCGACCACACCGGTCAGCTGAAGCATCCGGTCGGCGAGCGTCGACTTGCCATGGTCGATGTGCGCGATGATGCAGAAGTTACGGATCAGAGCCGGGTCGGTACGGCTCGGCTCCGGCACGTTGGTAGGGGTCGCGGGCACGCAGGATCCATTCGGTGACTTCGGCGTTTGAACGCTGGTCTCGGCGGGAGTCGGGTATACGACTCCTCCATGGTCCCATGCGCGGCGGCCCCGGTCCGGTTTGGGAGGCCGCAAGGCGTACTGGTAACCTGGCCCACTGTGCCTGTCGTGCCCTCTATCACGTAACGGCACTCATCGAAATTCAATCGAACCTGAAAAGGCTCTTTCGTGGCGAACATCAAGTCCCAGATGAAGCGGAACAAGACCAACGAGAAGGCGCGCCTGCGTAACAAGGCCGTCAAGTCCTCGGTCAAGACCGCTGTCCGTGCGGCCCGCGAGGCCCTGGCCACCGGCGACGTCGAGAAGGCAACCGCCGCCGTCGCCCTGGCCGGCAAGAAGCTCGACAAGGCCGCCAGCAAGGGTGTCCTGCACAAGAACGCTGCCGCCAACAAGAAGTCTTCGCTGGCCCAGCAGGCTGCCGCCCTCAAGGGCTGAAGTCTTCCGGGGCGTGAGCTCCGGTTCCTTCGCCGGCACGGATCCAGCGGCCCCTCTACCGCTCCGGACCGGCACCCCGCCGCACTCGGTCGTTCGCCACGCGGGTGCGGCATGAGCCTCAGGGCTCGCTGAACGATCCAGGAGGCCCCGCGCCTGCCCTTCCCCAGGGCGGGTGCGGGGCCTCTTCGGTTTTCGGGACTGTGCCCGGTCTTCGGGACTGCGCCCGGTTTTCAGGACTGCGCCCAGGAGCCCCGTCCGCCATCGCCGGACGGGCTCATTTCGGGGGGACCGGGGCGCCCTCAGGAGCGGCTGCGGGCCGCCCGGGCCACGGCGACCACGGCCTTCTCCAACGCGTACTCCGGATCGTCACCGCCGCCCTTGACCCCCGCGTCCGCCTCCGCGACGGCGGTGAGCGCGACGGCCACCCCGTCCGCGG
Organism: Streptomyces sp. NPDC026206; assembly: GCF_040638465.1. Classification (NCBI taxonomy): domain Bacteria; kingdom Bacillati; phylum Actinomycetota; class Actinomycetes; order Kitasatosporales; family Streptomycetaceae; genus Streptomyces; species Streptomyces sp. NPDC026206. The sequence goes on along the minus strand of NZ_JBEZYL010000014.1, from coordinate 86,471 downwards.
TCCAGCCGCGCATCTGCTGCCGCACCCGGTCGATCTTCCACGGCGGCATGCCCAGCTCACGGGCCAGGTCGCCGGGGCGGGCGCCACGGGGAGCGGAGGCCAGCTTGCCGATCGAGCGCACGCCCTGGGCGAGGGCGCTGGTGATGAGCACGGGGGCGACACCGATGGCCATGGCCCAGCGCAGGGCCTCCAGGGCCTCCGCCGCCCGGCCCTCCACCGCACGGTCGGCGACGGTGAAGCTGGAGGCCTCCGCACGACCCGTGTAGTAACGGGCGACGACGGACTCGTCGATGGTGCCCTCGATGTCGGCGACGAGCTGGGCGCAGGCGCTCGCCAGCTCGCGCAGGTCACTGCCGATCGCGTCCACCAGGGCCTGGCACGCCTCCGGCGTCGCCGAGCGGCCGGTCGCCCGGAACTCCGAGCGCACGAACGCCAGGCGGTCGGCCGGCTTGGTCATCTTCGGGCAGGCCACCTCGCGGGCCCCGGCCTTGCGGGCGGCGTCCAGCAGCCCCTTGCCCTTGGCTCCGCCGGCGTGCAGCAGAACGAGCGTGATCTCCTCGGCGGGCGAGGCGAGGTAGCCCTTCACGTCCTTGACCGTGTCCGCGGACAGGTCCTGGGCGTTGCGGACGATCACGACCTTGCGCTCGGCGAACAGCGACGGGCTGGTCAGCTGGGCCAGCGTGCCGGGCTGGAGCGCGTCGGACGTGAGGTCACGCACGTCGGTGTCCGCGTCGGCGGCGCGGGCGGCCGCCACCACCTCCTGCACGGCGCGGTCGAGGAGGAGATCCTCCTGGCCCACGGCGAGCGTGACGGGGGCGAGCAGGTCGTCGGTTGCAGTCTTCCTGGCCATCGCGTCCAGCATCCCATGCGCCAGTGACACTCCCCTCGCCACCGCCCGGACCCCATGCCGCACAATGTGCGGGTGAGCAGCGCTTTCTCCTTTTCCGGTCCTCCCGAACCCGTACGGCACCTGCTGGTGCTCCCCGACCGCGACGCCGCCGGGGAGGCCGCGGACGAGGCCGGTGAGCGCTTCGGGCTGAACGAGGAGCCCCAGATCGTCCGCGAGGCGCTCGCCGGTGAGGACGACGCCGAGGACGCCCAGTGGCTCGTGGTCCTGGAGGACCCGGACGGCCGGCTGGACACCGCGGCGCTGCGTGTACTCGCCGAGGAGTACGACGGCTGGCTCGAGGTGGGATGACTCAGCCGGCCGGGGCCGCCTCGCGCAGCTCGGGGACCCGGTCCAGGGCCATGCCGAAGTGCTCCCGGTAGGCGGTCAGCACCTCGGCCCCGGCCAGCGTCCGCTCCGTGCGGCCGTCGGGGCCGGTGGTCACAAGCGTCCGGCCGCTGAGGGTGACCCTGCCGCCGGCGGGGGTCAGCCGGGAGCAGATCAGCGACTGGGTGAACGGTGACTTCGGCGAGGTCCGGTGCCACCAGGAGCCGCTCTCGAAGTCGGCCAGCTCCCGGGGGCGCTGCTCCAGGCGGTACTGCACCTCACCGTCCTTGATGACGTCCAGGTCTCCTCCCTCCGTCCCGGCGATCCGGAACACCCCGGCGCCGTCCTGCTGGTCGCCTCGCTCGGTGAGCCGCAGCGGGTAGTGGCTGTTGCGGCCGAACCCGATGTCCACCAGGAAGGGCCCGCTCCCGTCGGCCGTCTGCACGCCCAGCGCCAGGTGGTCGAAGGGGATCCCGAACGTGCCGTCCGGGCCCTTCACCCGTCCCGCCAGCAGGCTCACCCGGTAGCCGAGCGCGGTCAGCAGCTGTGCGAACGCGCCGTTGAGCTCGTAGCAGAAGCCGCCGCGTCCCCGCAGGACCTTGTCCACGAGAGCCCGGCCGTCGAGCACGACGTCTTCCCCGAGATGAATGGACAGATTCTCGAACGGCACCGCGACGAGATGGCGGAAGTGCAGGTCCCCGAGCGCGGCCGTGTCGGGGGCGGCCGGGCGGGTGGCGCTGATGCGGCGGAGGTAGGCGTCGATGCCAGTGGAGTCCATGGATCAGTTATGCCGCAGGTGGGGCGGCTGTGGCATCGGGCCACGGACCTACGTCTGTGGCCCCCTGTGACGGCCGTCATGGTCCGGGTCACCGCGATCGGGCCGTCGGTGTCGGTGCGCAGCACGGCCGCGCCCTGCGCCTGGAGTGCGGCGACCGTGCGGGCGGCCGGGTGGCCGTAGGGGTTGCCGGCTCCGGCGGAGATCAGGGCCAGGCGGGGGCGCAGGCCACGCGTCAGGTGCGGGTCCTGGTGGGCGGAGCCGTGGTGGGCGACCTTCAGGACGTCCACCGCGCGCAGGCCGGGGTGGCTTTCCCACAGTTCCTGCTGGGCGGGTGGTTCGAGGTCGCCGAGCAGCATGAGGGTGAGGCCTCCGGTACGGACGAGGAGCGCCACGCTGGCGTCATTGGGCCCGTCCTCGGCAACTGCGGACGTCCCGGCGGGCGGCGGCCACAGCACCTCCCAGGACAGCTCGCCCAGATGCCGCCGCTCCCCTGGGACGGCCTCGACGACCGGCACCCGGGCGCGCTCCGCCTCCCGGCGCACGAACGCGGCCTGCCCCGCCGGCTCGGCGAGGGCGGTCGTCTCGATCATCCCGACCGCCCGGCCGCGCAGCACACCGGGAAGGCCGTCCACGTGGTCGGCGTGGAAGTGGCTCAGCAGCAGGAGCGGCACCCTGTCGACGCCCAGCTCCTGCAGGCAGCGGTCGACCGCCCGCGGCTCGGGGCCGGCGTCCACGACCACGGCGGTGCGCGGTCCGGCGGCCAGCGCCAGCGCGTCTCCCTGGCCGACGTCGCACGCGACCAGCCGCCAGCCGGGCGGCGGCCAGCCCGTGACGGCCCGCGTCAGCGGTACCGGGCGGACGACGGCCAGCAGCAGGAGCAGGGCGCAGGCCGCGCAGGCCCAGGGGCGGCGGAGTACGGGCCGGGCGGCGAACACGGCGACCGTCGTGATCACGGCCAGGAGCAGCCCGCCGGCCAGGGCCCCCGGCCAGTCGCACTCCGCACCCGGCAGGCCGGCGCCCGTGCGGGCCACGGAGGCAATCCAGGACGCGGGCCATGCAGCCGTCCAGGCGAAGGCCTTGGCGAGGGGCAGTGCCACGGGGGCGGTGGCGAGTGCGGCGAAGCCCAGGACGGTGGCGGGGGCGACCGCGGGCTCGGCGAGGAGGTTGCACGGCACCGCCACCAGGCTGACCCGGGCCGCCAGCACGGCGATCACCGGCGCGCACACCGCTTGCGCCGCCCCGGCCGCCGCGAGGGCCTCCGCTACCCGTGCAGGCACGCCGCGCCGCCGCAGAGCCGCGCTCCAGCGCGGGGCGAGGGTCAGGAGGGCGCCGGTGGCCAGGACGGAGAGCAGGAAACCGTAACTCCGGGCGAGCCACGGGTCGTAGAGCACGAGCAGGAGTACGGCCGCCGCGAGCGCGGGCAGCAGGCTGCGGCGGCGGCCCGTGCCGAGCGCCAGCAGGGTGATGAGGCCGCACACGGCGGCCCGCAGCACGCTCGGCTCGGGCCGGCACACGACCACGAACCCCAGTGCGAGGCCGCCACCGAGCACCGCGGTCAGCCGCAGCGGGATGCCGAGCCGTGCGGCGAGCCCCCGCCGCTCGGCGCGGGAGGCGAGGTGGGGCGGCCCGATGAGGAGAACGAGAAGGACGGTGAAGTTGCCCCCCGAGACGGCCAGAAGGTGCGTCAGATCCGTGGCCGTGAAGGCCTCGTCGAGATCCGCGGGAACGCGGGAGGTGTCCCCCACGACCAGCCCCGGCAGCAGTGCCCGGGCGTCCGGGTCCAGCCCGTCCGTGGCGGCCCGCAGGCCCGCGCGCAGCCGGCCCGCCGCACGCTGGAGCGCGGATGGCCCGCCGACGACCTGGGGCGGCGCCTGCCCGTCGACCCGCATGACGGCCGCGATGCGGTCCCCGTCCCGCGACGGCGGAGCGAGCCGGCCCTCGGCCCTCAGCCGGGTGGACGGCAGCAGCCCCAGCCAGGACTGACGGGCAATCAGCAGGACCGGCGTACGGACCCTGGTCGTCCCTTGCGCGGTGATGACGCGGGTCGCCTCCGCCTCCAGCACGACAGCGGGCGCGGTGCGGGCCGATCCGCGCACGTGCGGCCGCACCGCCCGCGGGTCGCCGGTGACCGTCACCTCGATGGCGGCCTGCCCGTACTGGCGCGCCAGCTCCGGCAGGGGCCCGCGGCGCGTTTCGGCGCCCGCCAGCGCGCCGGCCGCCGCACCGGCGCAGGCACCGAGCAGCGCGGCAGCCACCGTGACCGCCGCCCCGGCCCGGGCCCCGTGCCCCCGGGGCCCTGCGCCGCCGTGCCCCGGGGCCCTGCGCGCGGCGGCGAGCAGCACATAGGTCAGGGCCACAGCTCCGGCGCAGGCCAGGGCCACGCTCCTGCCGTCCGCCGTCAGGGCGATCGCCGCGGCGGCCCACGCGGCGAGCGCGGGCACGGTCAGCCGCAGGTCCGCCGTGCCTTCCGGGCGTCCCTCGGCCTCGCCGGGCGGCGGCGCGTCCGCCGCGCCGAGGGCTCCCCGCTGCTCCTGCCTCATGGCTGGACCAGGGGCTTGAGGTCGGTGAAGCGGCGCGCGCCGATGCCGTTGACGTGGCGGAGGTCGGTGACGGAGCGGAAGCCGCCGTGCCTGGTGCGGTAGTCGACGATGTGCTGGGCGAGGACCGGGCCGACGCCGGGCAGGGCGTCGAGCTGTTCCAGCGTCGCCGAGTTGAGGCTGACCGGTCCGCCCGGCGCGCTCACGCCACCGCCGGGCCCGTTGCCACCCGGTGCCGGACCCGGGCCCGGCACCGCGGCCCCCGTGGCGCCCACCACGATCTGTTCTCCGTCGGTGAGCAGCCTCGCCCGGTTGAGGCCCGTCGTGTCGGCACCCGGGCGGGCTCCGCCGGCCGCCTCCAGGGCGTCGGCGACGCGCGAACCGGGCGGCAACTGCTGCAGGCCGGGACGCCGCACCTTGCCCGACACGTCCACCACCACGCCTCGCGCGCTCGCCCCGGCCATGGCGGTGGGAGCCGCACTCGGGGCCGGCGCGGGCCCGGGCACCGGCGCCGCCGCGGCCCCCGGCCCCTCGCGCACCGGTGGCCGTACCGTCTGCGGTCTCGCCGCCCAGAAGTGGTACGCCGCGAAGGCGACCGCCGCCACCAGCACCACGGCGAGCGCGGCAAGCGTCCTCGGCTCGATCCCGCACCGCAGTTGCACCCACACCGGCAACCGCTCGCGCACGGCGCTCCACCAACGCCCCGCAACGGGCGGGGCATTGGGCGCCGGGGACACCGGGACCCTGCCCCGCAGCGAGGCGAAGTCCTGGGCGAGAGCCGGAACCCCGGCGGCGTTCACAGCCTGTGATCGAATAGTCATGGCATGTGACCGTAGACGTGTTCGCGGTACCCTGCCGAGGCGGCCGGATTTCCGTGGACAACCCGCCCGTTGTGGAAAACTCCGTCACCCCATCAGGTGAGCAGCACGCCTACTTCGGGGAGATCACGACGCCCAGCAGCCCCGGTCCCGTGTGTGCCCCGATGACCGCCCCGACCTCGCTCACGTGCAGGTCCACCAGACCCGGCACCCGTTCCCGCAGTCGCTCCGCGAGCAGGGCGGCCCGGTCGGGGGCGGCCAGGTGGTGGACCGCGACGTCGACGGGTGCGGCGCCGGCCCGCTCGACGGCGATCTCCTCAAGGCGGGCGATCGCCTTGGACGCCGTGCGGACCTTCTCGCGCAGCTCGATGCGGCCGTCCTCCAGCTGCAGCAGCGGCTTGACGGCGAGCGCCGAGCCCAGCAGCGCCTGCGCGGCGCCGATGCGGCCGCCGCGCCGCAGGTAGTCGAGGGTGTCGACGTAGAAGTAGGCGGCCGTGCCCTGCGCGCGCTTCTCGGCGGCGGCCACCACCTCGTCCAGGGTGCCGCCGGCCCGCGCCGTCTCCGCGGCGGCCAGCGCGCAGAAGCCCAGGGCCATGGCGACCATGCCGGTGTCCACGGCCCGGACCGGCACGGGCGCCTCACGGGCCGCGAGCACCGCGGCGTCGTACGTACCGGACAGCTCCGCGGACAGGTGCAGGGAGACGATGCCCTCGGCACCGGCCTCGGCGGCGGCGCGGTAGGCGGCGGCGAAGACCTCGGGGCCCGGGCGGGAGGTGGTCACCGGCTTGCGCTTCTGCAGGGCCTGGGCCAGCGCCCGGGCCGAGATCCCGGTGCCCTCCTCCAGCGCCTCGCCGCCCAGGACGACCGTCAGCGGTACGGCGGTGATCCGGTGCCGCTCCATCTCCTGCCGCGGCAGGTAGGCCGTTGAATCGGTGATGATCGCGACATGGCGGGACATGCACGGGAGGTTACCTCCCGGGCCGCCCCGACGGCAGTACGAGCCTCGTCTACCCGTCCGTCACGGCTCTCACGCCGTGCTTTCCGGACGCTTGGCCTTCTGCCAGGAGTACCCTGCCCGCCAACGGCCGTCGCCTCCGCTGATCGCGGGCCGCTCCGCCTCCTCGGCGGCGGCCGCGGACCCGGCCTTCACCGACGCGTCCGCACCAGCGGCACCTGAAGCCTCTTCAGCTCCTGGAGTCCCGGACCTCCCGGCCGCGCCCGAAGTCCCGGCCGGCGGCTCCGTCTCCCAGTGCCGCAGCGCGCCCGTCTCCATCCGGATCTGTTCGCTCAGCGCCGTCAGGTCGTCCTCCGCGAACTGCCCGGCCCGGTCCTGTGCCGCCCACCGCAGGGAGTCCGCCGCGTGCGTGACGCGCTCCGTGCGCTCCCGCAGCTCCGGCAGGCGCGCGGCGACCCGGTCCCTGTCCGGCTCGGTCTCCAGCTTGCGGAGGTCCTCCTCGATCTCGCGGCCGTGCGCGCTGAGCCGCTCGAAGAGGGCCAGGGACTCCGAGAGGGACGGGTCGTCCGCCAGGCCGGTCCTCAGGACCTCCTGGGTGGCGCGCATCGACGTGCGCAGCGACAGCCGCAGCTGCGCGACCTCGCCCCCGGCGCCCGGCTGGGTGTACTGCCGGGCCTTGAGGCGGGTGTCCTCCACTGTGCGCCGCGCCTGGGTGACCGTGCGGTCCACGCCGCGCTTGACCGCCCGTACCGCCTTGACCGCGGCGATCACCGCGAACGCGACGAGGAGCGCGAAGATCACGGCGACGATCGCGGCGGCGGCTTCCATATGCGCTCCTCCACGGGGCACAGCGGCCCCGGCACCTCGGCGGCAGGGTCCCTCCCCGCCCCTTCCACCGTAAACGCTACGGGCAGGCCGAGGGTTCCGGAGGAACCCCCAACCTGCCCGTAGGGACAAACCCCTACCCCGTGGTGCCGGGGCGAAGGCCCGTTACGCGGGGACGATGTTGACCAGCTTCGGCGCCCGGACGATCACCTTGCGGATGCCGGCGCCGCCCAGCGCGGCGACGACCGCCGGGTCGGCCAGGGCCACCTTCTCCAGCTCCTCCTCGGAGATCGCCGGGGCGACCTCCAGACGGGCCTTGACCTTGCCCTTGATCTGCACGACGCAGGTCACCGCCTCGTCGACCAGATAGGCCGGGTCGGCGACGGGGAAGTCCCGGTGCACGACCGAGTCGGTGTGGCCGAGCTTGCGCCACAGCTCCTCGGTGATGTGCGGGGCCAGCGGCGCGACCAGCAGCACCAGCTGCTCGGCGACGGACCGCGGGACCTCGCGGAGCTTGGTGACGAAGTTGTTCAGCTCGGTCACCTTGGCGATGGCGGTGTTGAAGCGCAGGTTCGCCATGTCCTGGGAGACGCCGTCGACGGCCTTGTGCAGGGCACGCAGCGTCGCCTCGTCGGGCTGGGCGTCGACGACCGTGACCTCGCCGGTGTTCTCGTCCACCACATTGCGCCACAGGCGCTGCAGCAGCCGGTACTGGCCGACGACGGCGCGCGTGTCCCAGGGGCGGGAGACGTCCAGGGGGCCCATCGCCATCTCGTACAGGCGCAGCGTGTCGGCACCGTACTCGGAGCAGATCTCGTCCGGCGTGACGGCGTTCTTCAGGGACTTGCCCATCTTGCCGAGCAGCCGGCTGACCTTCTCGCCCTGGTAGTAGTACGCGCCGTCGCGCTCCTCCACCTCGGCGGCCGGGACGGCGATGCCCCGGCTGTCACGGTAGACGTAGGCCTGGATCATGCCCTGGTTGTAGAGCTTGTGGAACGGCTCGGCCGAGGAGATGTGGCCCAGGTCGAAGAGGACCTTGGACCAGAAGCGGGCGTACAGCAGGTGCAGCACGGCGTGCTCGGCGCCGCCGACGTACAGGTCGACGCCGCCGTGCGGCTGGCCCTCGCGCGGGCCCATCCAGTACTGCTCGGCGTCGGCGGAGACCAGGCGCTCACTGTTGTGCGGGTCCAGGTAGCGCAGCTCGTACCAGCAGGAACCGGCCCAGTTGGGCATGGTGTTGGTCTCGCGGCGGTAGCGCTTGACGCCGTCGCCGAGGTCGAGCTCCACGTCGACCCAGTCCTCGTTGCGGGACAGCGGGGTCTCGGGCGAGGTGTCGGCGTCGTCCGGCTCGAAGGTGCGCGGCGAGTAGTCCTCGACCTCGGGCAGCTCCAGCGGGAGCATCGACTCCGGCAGCGCGTGGGCAACGCCGTCCTCGTCGTAGACGATCGGGAAGGGCTCGCCCCAGTAGCGCTGGCGGCTGAACAGCCAGTCGCGCAGGCGGAAGTTGACGGTGCCTTCGCCGATGCCGCGCTCGGACAGGTGGGCGATGACCGTCCGCTTGGCCTCGTCGACCTGCAGGCCGTTGAGGTCGATCTCGTCGTTGGCGGAGTTGATCGCCGGGCCCTGGCCGCCGTACGCCTCGCCCTCCCAGCCCTCGGGCGGCTGGACGGTGCGGACGATGGGCAGCTCGAAGGCGGTGGCGAACTCCCAGTCGCGCTCGTCCTGGCCCGGGACGGCCATGATCGCGCCGGTGCCGTAGCCCATCAGGACGTAGTCGGCGACGAAGACGGGAACGCTCTCGCCGGTCAGCGGGTTGAGGGCGTACGCGCCGGTGAAGACGCCGGTCTTGTCCTTGCCCTCGGTCTGGCGCTCGACGTCGGTCTTGGACTGCGCCTGCTTGCGGTAGGCGTCGACCGCGGCGGCCGGGGTGCTCGCACCGCCGGTCCACACGTCCTTGGTGCCCTCGGGCCACTCGGCGGGGACGATGGCGTCGATCAGGTCGTGCTCGGGGGCCAGCACCATGTAGGTGGCGCCGAACAGGGTGTCGGGGCGCGTGGTGAAGACGGTGATCTTCGCCTCGGCGCCGTCCGCGACCCGGAAGTCGACGCGGGCGCCCTCGCTGCGGCCGATCCAGTTGCGCTGCTGCAGCTTGATGGCCTCGGGCCAGTCCAGGGCGTCCAGGTCGTCGATCAGGCGGTCCGCGTAGGCCGTGATCCGCATGTTCCACTGGCGCAGCTTGGACTTGAAGACGGGGAAGTTGCCGCGCTCGGAGCGGCCGTCGGAGGTGACCTCCTCGTTGGCCAGCACGGTGCCCAGGCCGGGGCACCAGTTCACGGGCGCGTCGGAGGCGTACGCCAGGCGGTAGGTGCCCAGGACGTCGGCGCGCTCGGCGGCGCTCAGCTCGCTCCACGCGCGCGTTCCCGCGACCTCTCGCCGACCGCTCTCGAACTGCGCCACCAGCTCAGCGATCGGCCGGGCCTTCTTCGCGTCCTCGTCGTACCAGGAGTTGAAGATCTGCAGGAAGATCCACTGCGTCCACTTGTAGTACTCCGGGTCGATCGTCGCGAACGACCGGCGCTTGTCGTGGCCCAGGCCCAGCCGGCGCAGCTGCGCCTTCATGTTGTCCATGTTGGCCTCGGTGGAGACCCGCGGGTGGGTGCCGGTCTGCACCGCGTACTGCTCGGCGGGCAGGCCGAAGGCGTCGAAGCCGAGGGTGTGCAGGACGTTGTGGCCCGTCATGCGGTGGTAGCGCGCGTAGACGTCGGTGGCGATGTAGCCGAGCGGGTGGCCGACGTGCAGGCCCGCGCCCGAGGGGTACGGGAACATGTCCATGATGAACTTCTTCGGCCGGGCGACGACGGCGGCGTCGCCCGCCAGCTCTCCGCTGGGGTTGGGCGCGGCGTACGTGCCGTCCGCGTCCCAGAAGTCCTGCCAGCGTGCCTCGATGTCAGCGGCCAGCGCGGCCGTGTAGCGGTGCGGGGCGGCCACTTCGGCGGCGGTGGGGGTCTCGCTCATCGTCCTCAAAGCTCCATCGATCGTCGTCTCTGCCTGCGGCTGCGAAATTCCGGTCCTCCCGGGAGGACCCGGGAAATGAAAAAGCCCCTCGCACAGGAGGGGACGCCGCGCCGATGCCGACCGGAAGTCACCGGTCGGTGCTGATCAGCGCGGCTCGCTAAGCAGGAGGCGTACGGCACGCATGGGGTCAGGTTACCGCAGCGGCCGAAGGTACCGCACCGAGGCAAGGGCCCTGCAGACGTTAGCAGCGGTACGCCGCCGCCCACCGGGGTTGCGCGAAGCGCGGCCCCGCCCACGGGCCGCTGCCTAGCGTGGCGGGGCATGGACCTCCCCCGCTTCCTGGACCGGACCGCGGGCGTGCTCGCCCTGGTCTCGCTCACCTCGACCGTCGTCTGGGGGCTCATCGCCACCGACCGGCTGGTCCTCGGCCCACGCGGCCGGCTGCTCGCCCAGGCCGTGCACCGGGCGACCGCCGTGTGCGCCCTCGGCTTCCTCCTCGTGCACGTGACCGTCAAGGTCACCGAGGCGCACGCCCCGGCAGCCTCCGCCCTGCTGCCGTTCGCCTCCGGCGTCCGGGGGCACCGCGCCCTGATCGGGCTGGGTTCGCTGGCGGGGTACCTGATGGTGCTCGCCGCGGCGACCGGCGTCCTGCGCAGCACCTTCGCCGGGCGCGGACGCGCCGCCCACCGCTGGCGCGCGCTGCACGGGTGCGCGTACGCCGCCTGGTGCGCCGCCCTCGTGCACGGGCTCAAGGCGGGGCGCACTCCGGCGGGTTGGGTGACCGCCTGCTACGCGCTCTGCCTCGCGGCGGTGGCGGCAGCGCTGATCCTGCGGCTGCGGCTGCGCAGGCGGCTGGGGCCGCTGCCGTTACCGCCGCGCCGGCGCGCGGGGGGCGCCCACGTGGCCGGAGGGGCCGGAGGGCAACCCCTGACCCGCCCCGCCCCGGCACCGGAACCCCGCCCGGAACCCCGTTCCTCCGGCGCGGGGCGGGCCGGACTGGTGCCCGGGCGGCGGGCATGAACGGCACCTCGCACGGGCTGCCGGACGTCCTCACGCTCGGGCTGCCCCGCCTGACGGCCGGTTTCCGGGAAGCCGGGCGGCTGGACCGCCGGGCCCACCTGGCCGTCCACGGCTCGGCTCCGCGCCTGGCCGAGGACGAGCTGACCCGCCTCGCGCAGGCGGTCGCCCTGCGCGGGCGCGGCGGCGCGGGCTTCCCCTTCGCGCGGAAGCTGGCCGCGGTGGGCCGCGCGGCACGGCGGCGCGGGGTGGGGGCGGCGGTGGTGATCAACGGGTGCGAGGGCGAGCCCGCGTGCCGCAAGGACGCCGTGCTGATCGAACGCGCCCCGCACCTGGTGCTGGACGGCGCCCTGCTGGCCGCCGAGGCGCTCGGCGCCCGCACGCTGGTGGTCGGGGTGACACAGCCCGGCACGGAGGCATCCGTGCGGGAGGCGCTCGCCGAGCGCGGCCTGGCCGACCGGCGCGGACGAGCGGTACGCGCCCGGGTCGTACGCCTGCCCGAGCGCATGGTCTCCGGCGAGTCGTCCGCCCTGTTGCGCGCCGCCGACGGCGGCCCCGCGCTCCCGCCCGGCCGGCACCCGCGCGCCTGCGAGCAGGGCCTGGGCGGACTGCCGACGCTGCTCTCCAACACCGAGACCTTCGCCCAACTGGCCCTCGCCGCCCGCCTGGGCGCTGCCCGCTACGCCACGACCGGCACTCCGGCCGAGCCCGGCACCATCCTGCTCACCGTCTCCGGCGCGGTCCCGGGCCCGCGCGTGGTGGAGGCGCCGGGCGGGGTGGCGCTGCGGTACGTCCTCACGCAGTGCGGTGCCGGGCCGGCGCCGCAGGGGGTGCTGGTCGGCGGGTACCACGGCGCCTGGCTGGACGCGCAGACGGCGGCCGGGGCGGTCCTCTCGCGGGACGCCCTCGCGGCGTGCGGCGCGAGCCTGGGCGCGGGCGCGGTGCTGCCGCTGCCCGAGGACACCTGCCCGCTGGGCGAGGCGGTCCGGGTGGCGCACTGGCTGGCGGCCGAGTCGGCCGGGCAGTGCGGTCCCTGCCGGCTGGGCCTGCCGTCCCTGGCGGGCGCGCTGGCGGATGTGGTGGCCGGCGGCGGGCGCGGCGCCCTGGAAGCCGTACGGGAGGCCGCGGGGGCCGTACGCGGCCGGGGGGCGTGCGGGCATCCGGACGGGGCGGCACGCTTCGTGCTGAGCGCTCTGACCGCGTTCACGGACGATCTGGCCGCGCACGTCCTGGGCAGCGGCTGCGGGCGCCGCACGGCCGGGATGTTACCGCTGCCCACCGCGTCCGGCGCGGAGCCGGGGGACGGGCGGGCGGAGCGGCTCGGGGTGGACTGGACGCTGTGCGAGGGGCACGGGCTGTGCGCGGACCTGCTGCCCGAGCTCCTGCGGATCGGCCCGGACGGCTATCCCGTGCTCGCCGACGCGGGCGTGCCCGGGCATCTTCGGGGGCGCGCACAGCGGGCCGTACGCCGCTGTCCCGCGCTGGCGCTGCGCCTTGACCGGAATCAGTGACCCGGACCGGAATCAGTGATCCGAAAACGACCCGGAAACAGCGACCCGGTGAACGACGAGAGGGCCGTCCTCGCGGACGACCCTCTCATTTCCTGTGGAGCTAAGGAGAATTGAACTCCTGACCTCCTGCATGCCATGCAGGCGCTCTACCAACTGAGCTATAGCCCCTTGTTTTGTTTTCCCGCCCGGTTTCTCTTGCGGTCTCCCTGGCGACACGGATTACATTACACGGACCTCCCCCCCGACTGCCAAATCGGTTCGCACCCCGACGCAGAACGCCCCGCTTTGACCGATTTTCACGTCCGGCCCCGGCGAAGCCCCGGGCCGGGTCGCACCTCAGGCCGTCACGAAGGAGTAGAACCGCTTCAGCGCGCAGTGCTCGTCGAGCAGCCGTCCGTAGATCGGCTCACCCTCGAGCTCGCGGTAGGTCTCGATCGGGTCGCCTTTTATGATCAGCGCCCGCGCACACTCCACACACCAGTACTGGTATTCGGAGTTGAGCGGCTCCATGTCGCGGACGATCGGTGTCCCGCTGCTGCACCAGTCGCACTTCCGGCTGTGAGCACCCATGGGTCAGCTCCAACCCCCTCCCCTTCGGCCCCGTCCGCTCCCGGCGGTCCGATTCTGCCACGGGACCTCGCCGGAACAGCAACAATCCCGCCTCCCTGTGGATGGGAGACGGGATCGTCCGAACTGTGGAGCTAAGGAGAATTGAACTCCTGACCTCCTGCATGCCATGCAGGCGCTCTACCAACTGAGCTATAGCCCCGCTGTTCTCGGTTCCCCCGGAGGCTGTCCTCCGCGTTCCCCGCGAACAAGAAGAACTTTAGCCTGTGACCTGCCCGGATGTGAAATCGGGCCGCGGGGGCCGCACGGCGGCCACCTCAGTCGTCGTCGCCGAGGACCGGCTCGGGCAGCGTCCCGGCGTTGTGCTCCAGCAGGCGCCAGCCGCGCGCGCCCTCGCCCAGCACGGACCAGCAGCAGTTGGTGAGGCCGCCGAGGGCCTCCCAGGAGCGGGCCTCCAGGCCCAGCAGCCGGCCGATGGTGGTGCGGATCGTGCCGCCGTGGCTGACCACGACGAGGGTGCCGCCGTCCGGCAGCTTCTCGGCCCGGGACCGCACGACGGGCGCGGCCCGGTCGGCGACCTCGGTCTCCAGCTCGCCGCCGCCGCGCCGCACCGGCTCGCCGCGCTTCCACGCCGCGTACTGCTCGCCGTAGCGGCCGGCGATCTCCTCGTGGGTCAGGCCCTGCCACGTGCCCGCGTACGTCTCGCGCAGCTCGGCGTGGTGGGAGACCTCCAGGCCCGTGACGGTCGCCAGCTCGGCGGCGGTGGCCGCGGCGCGCTTGAGGTCGGAGGCGACGATCGCGTCCGGCCGCAGCGCCGCCAGCAGCCGGGCGGCCCGGCGTGCCTGCACGACGCCGGTGCCGGTCAGCTCGATGTCCGTGGTGCCCTGGAAGCGGCGCTCCACATTCCATGCGGTCTGACCGTGCCGCCACAGCACGATCCGGCGGCCCCGGCCGCCCGGGCGGCCGTTCAGCTCAGGTCTCCGTCCAGATCGCCCTGGGCCGCCTGCGCGCGGGCGTGCTCGTCGGCCTTGCCGCGGGTGGCGACGGCGTCGGCGGGCAGCCCGATCTCGGGGCAGTCCTTCCACAGCCGCTCCAGAGCGTAGAAGACCCGCTCCTCGCTGTGCTGGACGTGGACGACGATGTCGACGTAGTCGAGCAGCACCCAGCGGGCGTCACGGTCGCCCTCGCGGCGCACCGGCTTGGCGCCGAGCTCCTTGAGCAGCCGCTCCTCGATCTCGTCGACGATCGACTTGACCTGGCGGTCGTTGGGGGCCGAGGCCAGCAGGAAGGCGTCGGTGATCGACAGTACGTCGCTGACGTCGTACGCGATGACATCGTGCGCGAGCTTGTCGGCGGCGGCCTGGGCGGCGGCCTGGATGAGCTCGATGGAGCGGTCAGTGGCGGTCACAAGCCATGCTTTCGTAAAGAGGGTCAGTACCTCTCAAGGGTCTCACGACCCGCCGACACCCCTCCTGGCCTTTTCCGCCCGCCCCGTACCCGGGGCGGAGCGGGCGCCCGCCGCCGCGCTCAGCTCCTGTAGTCCTTGCCCAGGACCACCGTGATGTCGGCGTTGCCCACGCCGTCGCCCTTCTTCACGGCCCGCTCCGGCAGCCCCAGGGTCTTCGCGGCCTCCTTGGCCTCGGCCGCCCGGGCCTCGTCGGTGTAGATCACCGAGGAGGCCGCGGCCGCCGTGCCCGCCGAGCCGCCGTCGACGTAGGTGTAGCCGCCGTTGACCAGCTTGACCTGCGCCGAGCCGGTCGCGGCGGGAGTGCCTGTGGCGTTCTTCACGCTCACCCGGGGCGGTGCGTTCCTGTCGGTGTTCTTCACCGTGCCGCCGAGCACGTCCTTGACCACGCTGTCGGCCGCCCGCTCGCCGAGGGTGCCGTCGGACTGCACGGGCAGAACGGCGGTGCCGTACGAGCCCTCCTTGGCCTTCTCGGCGAGGTGGGCCAGGGAGGCGCCCAGCTGCTGGACGGAGAGCGAGGGGTCGGCGATCTGGGCGAGGGACTCCACGGTCGTGGTGGCCGCCTTGGCGTCGCTGGACATCTTCCGCAGCACGGCCTGCAGGACCTGTCCGAACCGCGCCAGCGGCTTGCTCTGGTCCTCCCCGGGCCCGCGGTAGGTGGCGTAGGCGACCGCCGTCTGGCCGCTCAGGCTCTGGCCCCTGCCCGGGCTCACCAGGGGGCGGTCGCCGGACTTGGGACCGGGGACGGCCGTGTCCGTGTCGACGGTGATGCCGCCGACCAGCTCGACCAGGTTCTCCAGGTAGGGGGTGTCCAGCCGCCAGCTGCCCTTGATGTCGGCACCGAGCAGGGTGTTCAGCGCGTCCCGGGTGCCGCCCGTGCCCGCCTCCTGGACGGCCTTGCCCAGCGTCGTGGCGCCGCCGCCCTCCTTACCGAGGGCCAGCGCGTTCGGCAGGAGCACAGTGGTGGCCTTCTTGGTGGTCGCGTTGTCGACCAGCAGGGCCGTGGCGCTGTCGCCGCCCCGGGTCTGGCGCAGGTGCACGACGATGACGTCCCGCTTCTGAGCGCCGCCCGCCGCCGCCTCGCTCTTCTTCTCCTCGCCGCCGGAGAGCAGGAACCAGCCGACGCCGCCGCCGATCGCCAGCACGAGCACCACGGCGAGGGCGACATAGCGGTTGCGGCCCTTGCGCTTGCGCTCGTCGCGGCGCTCGGTGCGGCTCTCGCTGAACTTCAGCCAGTCGATGACGTCCTGGGAGTCCGCGTCCGGCTCCTCGATGAAGGAGAACTGCTCGGTGCGGTACTCCGGCGCCCCGGTGCCGTCGCCCCCGCCCGGGGCCGGCCGCGGCTCCGGGACCTGCTGCCCGGTGCGGCCGGGCGCGGCCACCGGCTCCTCGTGCACAGGCGGGCCGGCCTGCCGGGGGATCCACTCCTGCTGCTGGGTCTGCTGCGGCTGGGGCTGCGCCTGGTACTGGGGGTGCGAGGCGTACGGGTCGTACGTCTGCTGCCCCGGCTGCTGAGCCTGCTGGGCGTACGGGTCATAGCCGTATGTCTGTTGCTGCAGGGGCTGACCGTACTGGTCGTACACGCGCTCCGGGGCATCCGGCCGGTACACGGGCTGACCGTAGGCGTCGTAGCCGTACACCTGCTGCTCAGGCACGTACGGGTCGTGCGCGTACGGGTCCTGTCGGTCGTTCACCAGTGCCCCTCGATGCCCATCGAGCCGGAGTCGGCCGTCATGGTCGGTCTCAGCCGTCGTGACGGTACAGCTTGCGCTTGTCGATGTAGCGCACCACACCGTCGGGCACCAGGTACCAGACGGGCTCTCCCTGTGCGACGCGGGTGCGGCAGTCGGAGGAGGAGATGGCGAGGGCGGGCACCTCGACGAAGGAGACGCGGTCCTCCGGCAGCCCCGGGTTGGCCAGTATGTGGCCGGGCCTGGTGACGCCGATGAAGTGGGCGAGCGAGAAGAGCTCGTCGGTGTCCCGCCAGGTGAGGATCTGCGCCAGCGCGTCGGCACCGGTGATGAAGAACAGGTCGGCGTTCTCGTTGAGGGAGCGCAGATCGCGCAGGGTGTCCGTGGTGTAGGTCGGGCCGCCGCGGTCGATGTCGATGCGGCTGACCGAGAACTGCGGATTGGAGGCGGTGGCGATCACCGTCATCAGATAACGGTCCTCGGCCGGGGACACCTGCTTGTGACTCTTCTGCCACGGCTGCCCGGTCGGCACGAAGACCACCTCGTCCAGGTGGAACTGCGAGGCCACCTCGCTCGCGGCGACCAGGTGTCCGTGATGGACCGGGTCGAACGTCCCGCCCATCACTCCGAGCCGCCGCTTCACGGGCCCTGTCTGCTCTCCCATGCGAGCAGACCCTACTGGGCGCGCCGGCACGCCGGACCTCCAGGGACCGGCGCGATCAGCGGTCGCGGTTGAAGCGGGTGGTGATCCAGAGCAGGAGCAGCAGGATGACCAGGGCGCCGCCGCCGGTCATGAAGGGGCTGATGCTCTCGTGGGTGTCCACGTGGTGCTCGCCCTCGGAGGCGAGAGCGACCAGAGCGCTGTGGGCGGAGGTGAGTGTCACGTCGGCAGGACCTATCCGGGATGGGATCGGGTGGAGACTTCTGCCACATCGTATGCGGGGGCCGCCGGCAAGCTCACGCCGACTCCACACGTCGGCCGTCCCGCCTGCCGCCCGCCGGCCGGATCAGTCCTTCTTGCCGTACCCGCGCAGCAGGAACCAGGCCAGGAAGACGACGCCGACCACGCCGACGACCAGGACCGTGCGCAACACCACGCCAGGACCCTGATCGCCCTTGGAGACGGCGAGGACCTCGGTAAGGCCGGGATGCGTGGTGAAACCATTGATGAGGGGCATGGCTCCCACGTTAGCCATGTCGGTGGCACGGCCTAGGCTGGGGTCCGGAAGCCGGGGGACGGGCCGTCGACAAGGCCACTGAGGGGGTCTTTCCACATGAGCGACATCCACACCGAAAGCCAGGAGCGGGCGCCGGGTCGCGACCGCAGGCGTTTCCCCGACATCTCCTCGCGTGCGTACGAGCATCCGGCGGATCGTTCCGCCCTGGTGGCGCTGCGCAAGCTGAGCGGCTTCGACACGGTCTTCAAGGCGCTGAGCGGGCTGCTGCCGGAGCGCAGCCTGCGGCTGCTGTTCCTGTCGGACTCGGTGCGGGTGGGCGAGCAGCAGTTCCCGCACCTGCACGCGATGCTGCTGGACGCCTGCTACATCCTGGACATGCCGAAGGTCCCGGCGATGTACGTCACGCAGGACCCGCAGCCCGGCGCCATGTGCATCGGCCTGGACGAGCCGATCATCGTGGTGACCACCGGCCTGGTGGAGCTGCTGGACGAGGAGGAGATGCGGGCGGTCGTGGGCCACGAGGTGGGCCACGCCCTGTCGGGGCACGCCGTCTACCGCACGATCCTGCTGTTCCTGACCAACATGGCGCTCAAGGTCGCCTGGATCCCGCTGGGCAACATCGCGGTGATGGCGGTCGTGACGGCCCTGCGCGAGTGGTTCCGCAAGTCCGAGCTGTCGGCGGACCGGGCGGGGCTGCTGGTGGGCCAGGATCTGCAGGCGTCCATGCGGGGTCTGATGAAGATCGCGGGCGGCAATCACCTGCACGAGATGAACGTCGACGCGTTCCTCGCCCAGGCAGAGGAGTACGAGAAGGGTGGTGACCTGCGCGACTCCGTACTGAAGATCATGAACATGCTGCCGCGCAGCCACCCGTTCACGACCGTGCGGGCGGCGGAGCTGAAGAAGTGGGCCGAGAGCCGCGATCACCAGCGGATCTTGGACGGTCACTATCCGCGGCGGGCGGACGACAAGGACGCGTCGGTCTCCGACTCGTTCCGGGAGTCCGCGAATCACTACGCGGATTCCGTGCGGGCGAGTAAGGACCCGCTGATGGGGCTTGTGCGGGATCTGGCGGGTGGGGCGTCGGATCTGGGGGGCCGGTTGCGGGATACGTTCGGGGGGCGTCCTGCGCCGAAGGCGCCGGAGGCGCCTGAGGAACCGCCCAGGCCCTGAGCTCGCCCTCGCGTTCGGGGGGGGTTCTTGCCCCTGGCCCGCCCTTTCACCGTTTCTTGTCCTCAATCGCCGGACGGGCTGGATGGTGCCGGGCGGGCTGATCGGGCCCGGGCGGGCTGGATGTTGCCCGGACGGCTGGATGTTGCCCCACGGGCTGGTTTCGTGGCCGGGCTTCAGTGCCGTGGCGGGGTCGGCTGGGCGGACGGGGGTAGGGCGCCGCAGACGGCGGGGGTGATCCGGTCGGTGGCGTACGGGTCCGTGGCGGCCGGGGGGGCGGTGTCCGCCCGCTGGCCGGCCAGCAGCGGCCGCAGGTAGGCGGCGTCGTCCGCGGAGCAGGACTCCGGGCCGGCCAGCAGGGAGCTCTGCAGCACCTGCACATGGTGCTCCTGCAGGTCGTCGCGGTCGAAGCGGAAGCGCATCGTGCGCCGCACGGTGAACAGCGACGCGTCCTGGGGCCCGGTCGCCGGGCGGACGGCGTAGACGAAGGTGTGGTCGGAGGAGACCTCCAGGGCCGCCGGGGAGACCTCCGTGATCGAGAAGGTGCCCTGGGTCCGCACGATCCGGTCGGCGAGGGCGACCCGGGCGGGGTCGAAGCGGATCAGCCAGCCGGTGGCGGCGTACCGGCCGTCGGCGGCAGGGTGGGACAAGCTGCGGTCGAACTGGGCGAGTTGGGTGGGGGCGAGCAGCAGGCGGACGGTCCGCTGGCTGCCGCCGGTGAGGACCGCCGGGTCGAGGGCCGACTTGACCGTGTACTCCTTGGCCGTGGCCAGGGCGGTCATCACCAGGTTCTCGGAGAAATTCTGGGTCCGCCGTGCGGCCGGAAGGGTGACGCCCTCGTCGCCGTCCCGGAACTGGGCGGCCGGGCTGTTGTCGAAGAGGTCCTTCACCGAGGCCGCCCCGGGCACCGGGTCGCGCGGCGCGAGCGGCACCAGCGCGGTCCGCAGCGCCTCGGCGGCGGGCGGCCTGGGCTCCTTGTAGGGGTGGCGCAGGCCCATGTAGACGGCCGTGCCGAAGGCGAGGGCGATGAGCATCACCAGCAGCAGCACCTGGCGCGAGGCGCTGACGCGTGCCCAGGCGTGCCGGGTGCGTACGGCCGGTGCGTGGTCGTCCATCCGCTCCCGGGCGGAGAACTCCTGCAGCCGGGCAGCACGGACGAACGATTCGTCGAACACGACGGATCGGTACTCTTCGTCGCCGCCTCCCGGGGCACCCTCGGGCGTGCCCTCGGGTGGGTCTCCAGGCCCGTCCATACCTCAAGAGTAGGTCTGCGGAGCCGCTGGTAAACGCGCTGGTACGCGACAACTTCCGACGAGAATCAAAGCTGCCGGATGCGCCGTGACAACCCTGGCCAAGGCGACAGCGGTCCGTCACCGGAAGGCGGAGGGGCCACCGTCGGTGACGGAGGGTGACCATCAGGAGCCGGGCGGCACGGCCGAGGCCACAGGGGGCTCGGAGTCGGCCGAGACCGACGGCAGCGGGCCCTGCCGGTTCCGCACCGGGGCGTCGACGCCCGTGGTCGCGGGCGTCGGGGCGGGGCTCTGCCGGTTGCCCGAGGAGGCGCCGCGGTAGACGGCGGTGAAGGCGAGGGCGATCACCCCTATGCCCATGATCACCGCGAGCACCCAGGCGACCGGGCGGTGCCAGCGGGCGTGGCCGCGGTAGGGCCCGCGGGCCGTGCCGTACCGGCCGTAGGGGCCGTAGGCGTCGTCCGGGTCGAGGTCGCGGCTGAGGCCGTGCAGCTGCCCCAGCCGGTCGGCGTGGCGCCCGGCGGGGCCGTAGCCGTCGCCGGGCACGGCGTCGTACGGGTCGTCGTCGGCGGGGCCGCCGCCGGACCAGGTCCGCGCGGCATCGGCCTCTGCGCGGGCCCGGTCGGCGGCGAGCATCCGCTCGACCGCTGAGGGTTCGTGGATCGCGGCGGACCGCACGAACTCCTCGTCGAAGACCACGGAGGCGAACGCGTCGTCCGCGTCTCCGTGGCGGTGGCTGTCGGGCTCCTCGCCGTCCGGGAACGGCCTGCCCCCCACGTCGTCCGGCACCCGTCCAGCGTAGACCCGAACCGGTCAATCCGCGCGGTCGGTACGGGAATTAGGCCTACCGTCCGCGGACGTGACCGTCGCCGGTGACGATGTATTTGGTCGAGGTCAGCTCCGGCAGCCCCATCGGCCCCCGCGCGTGCAGCTTCTGCGTGGAGATCCCGATCTCGGCGCCGAAACCGAACTCGCCGCCGTCGGTGAACCGGGTGGAGGCGTTGACCGCGACCGTCGTGGAGTCCACCAGCTGGGTGAAGCGGCGGGCGGCGGCCTGCGAGGTGGTGACGATCGCCTCGGTGTGCCCGGAGGTCCACAGCCGGATGTGGCGCACGGCCGCGTCCAGGTCCTCCACGACGGCGGCGGCGATGTCGTAGGAGAGGTACTCGGTCTCCCAGTCCTCGGCCGTGGCGGGCACGACCGTGGCCGGACAGTCCTTCTGCTGTTCCGCGAGCTCCAGCACCCGCTCGTCGCCGTGCACCGTCACCCCGGCCTCCGCCAGGGCGGCCAGGGCGAGCGGCAGGAAGCGCTCGGCGATGTCCTGGTGGACCAGCAGGGTCTCGGCGGCGTTGCAGACGCTGGGACGGCTGGCCTTGGAGTTGATGAGGATCTCCACGGCCATGTCGAGGTCGGCCTCGGCGTCGACGTACACGTGGCAGTTGCCGGTGCCCGTCTCGATGACCGGGACGGTGGACTCCTGGACGACCGTACGGATCAGCGAGGCGCCGCCGCGCGGGATCAGCACATCGACCATGCCGCGGGCGCGCATCAGCTCGCGGACGGACTCCCGGCTCTCGCCCGGCACCAGCTGCACGGCGTCCGCGGGCAGCCCGGCCCCGCCCACCGCGTCGCGCACGACGCGCACCAGGGCGGTGTTGGAGGCGTACGCCGAGGACGAACCGCGCAGCAGGACGGCGTTGCCCGACTTCAGGCAGAGGGCGGCGGCGTCCACGGTGACGTTGGGCCGGGCCTCGTAGATGATCCCGACGACGCCGAGCGGCACCCGCACCTGGCGCAGGTCGATGCCGTTGGGCAGCGTGGAGCCGCGCACGACCTCGCCCACGGGGTCGGGCAGGGCCGCCACGTCGCGCACGTCCTTGGCGATGGCCCGCACGCGCTCGGGCGTGAGGGTCAGCCGGTCGACGACGCTCTCGCTCGTTCCGGCGGCCCGGGCCTTCGCGACGTCCTCGGCGTTGGCCTCGACGATCTCGCGGGTACGGACCTCCAGCGCGTCGGCGATGGCCAGCAGCGCCTCGTCCTTCACCGACCGTGGCAGCGGCGCGAGCTCGGCGGCCGCGGCGCGGGCACGGTAGGCGGCGCGCAGCACCGGGGACTGCGGCATGGGGTCGGCGAGGGGGGAGGGGAAGACGCTGCTCATGGCCGCAGCCTAACCCTGGGGCAGGCCCCGGCCGACCGGTATTCCACACTGCGGGACGCGGGACCGGAGGGCAGGAGGACGTGCTTGGACCGGCCGGGTCCGGAATCCTGGGGAACCCGGGCCGGGACCCGGGCTAGAAGGGGTGCACCCCGACCGGGGTGGCCGGCAGGGGGCCGCAGCCCTCGGCGATGCGCTGGTGGTAGGTCTCGCGGTCGATGACCTCCAGGCCGACGATCTCCCACGGGGGGAGCTGGGCCGTCGAGCGGTGCTCGCCCCACAGCCGCAGCGCCACGGCCGCCGCGTCGTGCAGATCGCGCGCCTCCTCCCAGTAGCGGATCTCGGCGTGGTCGTTGGCATAGCGGCTGGTCAGCAGGAACGGGTGGTCGTGGGCGAGCTGCTCCAGCGCCCGCCGGACCTCTCCCAGCGGCGCCTCCGCGCCCGAGACGCTGAGGGTGATGTGCCACAGCCGCGCCACGTCGTCAGCCTCTGCCCGCTCCCCCGTGTCACCTGACCCGACACTGGTCAGTCTCCGCCCAGCCGTCCCTCGGGGCATCGCCCCTGGGCGCCCTCGTGTCACCGGCGGCCTCCTGTTGTTCGCCGCTCCGCGCACGTGCGGCGGAGCCCGTGTGGTGCGTGGGGCCGTGCGTCCTTCACGGCTCCCTGCATCAAAGTTGACCAGTCGGCGGGCGGCCGCGTGGCGGTTTTACGGAAAGGCCCCCATGGAAAGGCTGCCCTTACCGGGCCTTTCTCGTCTGCGGATAACGCCCGTCAGCGATGCAGCACGACCAGGTCGTCGCGGTGCACGACCTCGCGCTCATAGCCGGGCCCCAGGTCACGGGCCAGGTCACGGGTGGAGCGGCCCAGCAGCTGCGGGATCTCCGCGGCGTCGTAGGTGACGAGCCCGCGGGCGACGGCCCGGCCCGCCGGGTCGCGCAGCTCCACCGGATCGCCCGCGCTGAACTCGCCCTCGACCGCCGCGATGCCCGCCGGCAGCAGCGACCCGGTCCCCTCGACCACGGCCCGCACCGCCCCGTCGTCCAGCGTCAGGGCGCCGCGCGGGGTGGAGGCGTGCGCGAGCCACAGCAGCCGGTCGGCGGAGCGGCGGCCGGTGCGGTGGAAGTACGTGCCGGTGGCCCGGCCGCGCAGGGCGTCGGCGGCCTGGCTGGCGGAGGTCAGGACGACCGGGATGCCGGCCGCCGCCGCGATCCGCGCGGCCTCCACCTTGGTGACCATGCCGCCGGTGCCCACGCCGGCCTTGCCCGCGCTGCCGATGGAGATCCCCGCCAGGTCCGCGGGCCCGGAGACCTCGGCGATCCGCGAGGTGCCCGGGGTGCTGGGGTCACCGTCGTAGAGGCCGTCGACGTCCGACAGCAGCACCAGCAGGTCGGCCCGTACGAGATGGGCCACGAGCGCGGCCAGCCGGTCGTTGTCGCCGAAGCGGATCTCGTCCGTGGCCACGGTGTCGTTCTCGTTGACGACCGGGACGGCGCCCATCGCCAGCAGCTGGTCCAGCGTCCGGCGGGCGTTGCGGTAGTGGGCGCGGCGGCTGGTGTCGTCGGTGGTCAGCAGCACCTGGCCCACGCGGCGGCCGTAGCGCGCGAAGGAGGCGGTGTAGCGGGCGACGAGCAGCCCCTGGCCGACGCTGGCGGCGGCCTGCTGGCGGGCCAGGTCGCGCGGACGCCGGTCGAGGCCCAGCGGCGCGAGGCCGGCGGCGATGGCGCCGGAGGAGACCAGCACGATCTCCTTGTCCGCGGCGCCGTTCCCGCCCGGGCCCTCGCCTCTGTCCCCGAGGCTCTTCGCCAGCGCGTCGACGAGGGCGTCAACCCGGTCGGCGTCCAGTCCCCCGCCCGCGGTGGTGAGTGAGGAGGATCCCACCTTGACCACGATCCTGCGGGCTGCCATGACCTCTTGCCGAGCCGTGTGCGGCGCCCCTGCCCCTGTCAATGTACGTACACCCCTGTATTTCACCGATGCTGTGCCTGTGGCCGTGCCTGTTCAGCTCCGTAAATCTACCGTCTGGCGATTGCGGGCATTCGGTCATGCTTTATAGCGTTTTCACGGCGTTTGGCGTAGGGGAAGATTGCTCCTGGCCCGGCCGCCGTCATACGGTCGGTGGTCGGCCGTTGTCCTCCACAGTGTCTTCCGACGGTTCCCCCCTGCCCCAAGCCCTCCTGCCAGGAGCCCCTCCAGTGCCTTCTGCCGGAACAGCCTCCCGCCGAGCAGTGCAGCTCGCGGTGCTGCTCTCGATGCTGGTGTTCTTCACACTCCAGATCGTCGGCGCGCTGCTGCCCCATGTGCCGCTGCTGATCACCGCCTCGGCGACAGGCCTCGCGCTCGATCTCTATCTGCAGCACCGCGACCCCGGTCTGGTCGCCGTGCTCGGAAAGATCCGCTTCGACGTCATGGTGCGCCAGCTGCTGCGCGACATGCTCGTCCTGATCGGGCTGCTGCGGCTGCACGGCGACGGATCCCTGCGCGGCTACGCACCGGTCGTCGTCGGTCTGGCCCTGTTCTACAGCGCCCACCTGACCTGCCAGGTCACCGCGATCCTGGTCCGCCGCAGCCGCACCCTGCCGTTCCTCACCCGGAACATCGACGCCTCGGGGCTGCACCTGACCGCCGCGCCACCGCGCCTGCTGGCCCGCCAGCACGGCCGGCGGCTGCTGCGCTTCACCACACCCGCCACGGCCGGCCTGCTGATCACGGCGGCCACGGAGGAGACGCTGTGGGCGGAGGCCGGTGTGGGCGTCTCCCTCGCCCTCGCCCTCGCCGGCACCGTGTACCTGGCCGGCTGGCTGCGGCCCGCCAAGCGCATCGCCAACGAGCAGCAGGCCCTGGAGTGGCTGGACCGGTGGCTGGCCGCCTACAAGCCCACCGTCGGCATGTACTTCTCCGGCGGCACGAGCTCGGCCTACCAGGCCAACATGTGGCTCTCCACGCTCGCCGCGCTGGACGGCAAGCCGGTCATCGTGCTGCGCGAACGCTTCATGGTGCAGAAGATCGACGCCACGGACGTGCCCGTCATCTGCGTCCCCAAGGTCGTCCATCTGATGGCCCTGGAGAAGTCCTCGTTGAAGATGATGCTGCACCCGGCGAACTCCGGTAAGACCTCCCAGGTCCTGCGCATGCCGTCCATCAAGCACGCCTTCACCAACCACGGCGAGAGCGACAAGCTCTCCAGCTGCAACCCGTACTCCAAGGCGTACGACGAGGTCTGGGTCGCCGGCCCGGCCGCCCGCGAGCGCTACCAGCTCGCCGACATCGGCGTCGACGACAAGGACGTCGTCGAGGTCGGCCGCCCGCAGCTCGCCCCCATCAAGCCCTGCGACGGCCCCCCGGCCGGCACGTACGTGACCGTGCTGTACGCCCCCACGTGGGAGGGCTGGGACGGCAACCCCGGCAACACCTCGGTGATGCTCGCCGGCGAGAACATCGTCCGTGCCCTCCTCGCCGACCCCGGCGTCCGGCTCCTGTACAAGCCGCACCCCATGACCGGCTCCGTCGACCCGCGCGCCGGCCAGGCCGACCGGCGCATCCAGGCGATGATCCAGGAGGCCAACGCCGGCCGGTCCGGGCCCCGCCCCGGCCCGGAGGCGGCGGCCGAGCTGGCGCGCCGCACGGCCGAGCTGGACCGGCTGACCACCAGCGCCTTCCGCGACAGCGCCGACGAGATCGAGCGCATGCTGCTGCAGTCCACCCCTCAGAAGGGCCGTGCCGCGACCGTGGAGGCCGCCATGACCGACTGGGAGAGCGCGTACTGGGCCTCGCTGCCGGAGTGGGAGCACCAGGTCATCGCGACCGCCCGGCCCGCCCTGTACGGCTGCTTCAACCAGTCGCACCTGCTGGTCAGCGACGTCTCCAGCGTCGTGTCGGACTACCTGATCAGCGAGAAGCCGTACGCCGTCGCCAACACCAGCGGCATGAGCGAGGAGGAGTTCCGGGCGAACTTCCCCACGGTGAGCGCCGCGACGATCCTCACCCCCGAGGCGGAGGGCGTCGCCGGGCTCCTGGCCGCCGTCCGCGACCCGGGCCTGGACACCCTCGCCGCGGCCCGCGCCGAGCTCAAGGACCGCCTCCTGGGCCCCTCCGACCCGCCCTCGCTGGTCCGCTTCAACCGGGCGGCGCTGGCGCTCGCCGCGAAGGCGGACGAGCGGCGGGCGCGCATGGAGGCCCGGACGTCGGAGTCGGAGATCCCCGCCCCCCGTGCAGGCGTGGCGACCGCCGAAGACACCGAGGCCGCGGAGGCCGCGGAGGCCGCCGAGGCCGCACAGCACGTCGCGGAGGAGCCCGTGGGCTCCGTCAACTGACGCGGCGCACACGCGCACGCCGAAAGGCCCCGGGAGGTCGCCTCCCGGGGCCTTCGTGCGTGCGGAGCCGCGTGGCGGCTACGAGAACGGGTTGAAGCCCTGGTACTCCTCGTCCGCCTCGTCACGCTCGGCGTCGCGGTCGCGGCGGCGCTGCGCCGCCGGACGCGGGGCCTCCAGGCGGTGGTCCTCACCACGGCGGCCCAGCATCTCCGCACCGGCGGCCATCGACGGCTCCCAGTCGAAGACGACCGCGTCGTCCTCGGCGCCGATCGCCACGCCGTCGCCGCTGCGGGCGCCGGCCTTCATCAGCGCGTCCTCGACACCGAGGCGGTTGAGGCGGTCGGCGAGGTAGCCGACGGCCTCGTCGTTGTTGAAGTCGGTCTGGCGCACCCAGCGCTCCGGCTTCTCGCCGCGCACGCGGTAGAGGCCGTCCTCCTCCAGGGTGACCGTGAAGCCCGCGTCGTCGACGGCCTTCGGGCGGATGACGATGCGGGTCGCCTCCTCCTTCGGCTTGGCGGCGCGCGCCTCGGCGACGATGCCGGCCAGGGCGTAGGACAGCTCCTTCAGGCCGTGCCGGGAGACGGCCGAGACCTCGAAGATCTGGTAGCCGCGGGACTCCAGCTCGGGACGGATGATGTCGGCGAGGTCCTGACCGTCGGGGATGTCGACCTTGTTGAGGACGACGATGCGCGGCCGGTTCTCCAGGCCGCCGTACTCCGCCAGCTCGGCCTCGATGACGTCGAGGTCGGTCAGCGGGTCGCGCTCGGACTCCAGGGTCGCCGTGTCGAGCACGTGCACCAGCACCGAGCAGCGCTCGACGTGGCGCAGGAACTCCAGGCCCAGGCCCTTGCCCTGGCTGGCGCCGGGGATCAGGCCGGGGACGTCCGCGATGGTGTAGACGGTCGCACCGGCGGTGACGACGCCCAGGTTCGGGACGAGCGTGGTGAACGGGTAGTCCGCGATCTTCGGCTTGGCGGCCGAGAGCACCGAGATGAGCGAGGACTTGCCCGCGCTCGGATAGCCGACCAGCGCCACGTCGGCGACGGTCTTCAGCTCCAGCACGATGTCCTGCGCCCGGCCCGGCTCGCCCAGCAGCGCGAAGCCGGGGGCCTTGCGGCGGGCCGAGGCCAGCGCGGCGTTGCCGAGGCCGCCACGGCCGCCCTGGGCCGCGACGTACGTGGTGCCCTCGCCGACGAGGTCCGCGATGACGTTGCCGTGCTTGTCGAGGACGACCGTGCCGTCCGGCACCGGCAGGATCAGGTCCGAACCGTCCTTGCCGGAGCGGTTGCCGCCCTCGCCGGGCTTGCCGTTGGTGGCCTTGCGGTGCGGGCTGTGGTGGTACTCCAGGAGCGTGGTGACGGACTGGTCGACGACCAGGGACACGTCACCGCCACGACCGCCGTTGCCGCCGTCGGGGCCGCCGAGCGGCTTGAACTTCTCACGGTGGACGGAGGCGCAGCCGTGGCCTCCGTTACCCGCGGCGACGTGCAGCTCGACGCGGTCCACGAAGGTGGTCATAGCGGTGTGCCTCCAGATACGTGCAGGGGATGTCTCTGTTGTAACGCAGCAAGGGCGGACCCGCTTCCCGGCAGGGAAGGGAGGTCCGCCCTCGTGTCGTTCCGGCCGTGGGTCCGGGGGTCGCCCCCGGAAGTCACGGCCGTTCTACGGCGTCAGATCGCGTTGGATCAGACGGCCGGAACGATGTTGACGACCTTGCGGCCACGGTGGGTGCCGAACTGCACCGCACCGGCCTGCAGCGCGAACAGGGTGTCGTCGCCACCGCGACCGACACCGTTGCCCGGGTGGAAGTGGGTGCCACGCTGGCGGACCAGGATCTCACCGGCGTTGACGAGCTGACCGCCGAAGCGCTTCACGCCGAGCCGCTGGGCATTGGAGTCGCGACCGTTCCGGGTGGACGATGCGCCCTTCTTGTGTGCCATGTGTTCTCAGTCCCTTACTTCGCAGCCGTGGGGATGCCGGTGATCTTCAGCGCGGTGTACTGCTGGCGGTGACCAATGCGCTTGCGGTAACCGGTCTTGTTCTTGTACTTCAGGATGTCGATCTTGGCACCCTTGTGGTGATCCACGATCTCGGCCTGGACCTTGATGCCCGCCAGGACCCACGGGTCGCTGGTGACGGACTCGCCGTCGACCACGAGCAGCGTGGAGAGCTCGACCGCGTCGCCCACCTTGCCGTCGGAAATCTTGTCAACCTCGACGATGTCGCCCACAAGAACCTTGTGCTGGCGACCACCGCTACGCACGACTGCGTACACGCGGATCTCACTCTCGCTAGTAAACGGGACCTCTGATGCCAGCCGCTCGCACGGGCCCGGGGCCCATGACAGTCCAGGAGGACGAGCGGCCTCTCCCCGCCACGCGGGCCGGGAGGGATTTGCTCAGTGGCGCGGCGCCAAACAGACGCCGACGGTCAAGGTTACGGGGCCCTGACCAGGGGGTCAAACCGGGCCTCGCCGGACGGGCTGGAGAACCAGCCCGTCCGGCGTCCGGGGACCCGGATGCGGGGCACTGCCCCGGCCGTCAGTCCTCCGTGGAGGGCGTCGCGGCCTTCTTCGCCGTCTTCTTGGCGGGGGCCTTCTTGGCGGTCTTGGTGGCCGCCTTCTTGGCCGTCGCCTTCTTGGCGGTGGTGGTCTTCTTCGCCGCCGCCTTCTTGGCCGTGGCCGCCTTCTTGGCCGGAGCCTTCTTGGCGGCCGCCTTACGGGCCGTCTTCTTGGCCGGGGCGGCCTCCTCGGCCATCACCTCGACGTCGGCCTCGGCCACCACCAGGGGCTCCTCGGCAGGCGCCGGCTCCGGCTCCGCCGCCGCGGCGGGCGAGCTGACGACCACCACGGCCGCCTCCTCGGCCGACGAGGGGGAACCCGCCGGCGCGGACGCCCTGCGGGTCGCCCGGCGCCGCGGACGTACGGGGGCTGCCGCCTCCGCCGCCTCGGGCTCGACGACCGGCGCGGGCGCCGGCTCGGGCTCGGGCGCCGGCTCCGCCGGTGCCGTCTCCACGACGATCTCCGGCTCCACGACGATCTCCGGCTCCGCCGCCTTCGGGGCACCCGCCGGGGCGGACGCCTTGCGGGTCGCCCGGCGGCGCGTACGGCCACCGCGGCGGGAGGCCGCGGCTTCGGCCTCGGCGGCGCTGCCGTACCAGTCGTCCTCGGATTCGACCGCCGGCTGAAGGTCCGCCTCGGTCACCGCGACGGGCTCCAGCTCGGGCACCTCGGGAGCGGCCTCGACGGCGGGCTCGAAGACGGGCTCGGGGGCCTCGGCGGCCGCCTTGCCCTTCTTCTTGCCGCGCTTGCCGCCGCCACCGCCGCCACCGACGGTCGTCGGCTGGTCCATGTGGACGATCACGCCGCGGCCGTTGCAGTGCACGCACGACTCGGAGAAGGACTCCAGCAGACCCTGGCCGACCCGCTTGCGGGTCATCTGGACCAGGCCCAGCGAGGTCACCTCGGCGACCTGGTGCTTCGTACGGTCCCGGCCCAGGCACTCCAGCAGGCGCCGCAGCACCAGGTCCCGGTTGGACTCCAGCACCATGTCGATGAAGTCGATCACGATGATGCCGCCGAGGTCGCGCAGCCGCAGCTGGCGCACGATCTCCTCGGCCGCCTCCAGGTTGTTCCTGGTGACCGTCTCCTCCAGGTTGCCGCCCTGGCCGGTGAACTTGCCGGTGTTGACGTCGACGACGATCATCGCCTCGGTCCGGTCGATGACGAGTGAACCGCCGCTGGGCAGCCAGACCTTGCGGTCCAGCGCCTTCATCAGCTGCTCGTCGATCCGGTACGTGGCGAAGACGTCGACGTCCGACGTCCACCGCTGCAGCCGGTCGGCCAGGTCGGGGGCGACGTGCGAGACGTAGCCGTGGATGGTCTCCCAGGCGGCGTCACCGCTGACGATGACCTTCGAGAAGTCCTCGTTGAAGATGTCGCGCACGACGCGGACGGTCATGTCCGGCTCGCCGTACAGCAGGCTCGGCGAGCTCGTCGAGATCTGCTTCGACTTCTTCTGGATCTCCTCCCACTGCGCCTGCAGGCGCTCCACGTCACGGCGCAGCTCGTCCTCGCTCGCGCCCTCCGCGGCGGTACGGACGATCACGCCCGCGTCCTCGGGAACGATCTTCTTGAGGATCTGCTTCAGACGCGCGCGCTCGGTGTCGGGCAGCTTGCGGCTGATGCCGGTCATCGAGCCCTCGGGCACGTAGACCAGGTAGCGGCCGGGCAGGGAGACCTGGCTGGTCAGGCGGGCACCCTTGTGGCCGATGGGGTCCTTGGTGACCTGGACGAGCACGGACTGGCCGGACTTCAGCGCGGTCTCGATGCGGCGCGGGCCGTGGCCCATGCCGAGCGACTCGAAGTTGACCTCACCGGCGTACAGCACGGCGTTGCGGCCCTTGCCGATGTCGACGAAGGCGGCCTCCATCGACGGCAGCACGTTCTGGACCTTGCCCAGATAGACGTTGCCGACGTAGCTGGTGGCCTGCTCCTTGTTGACGAAGTGCTCGACGAGGACGTCGTCCTCCAGCACGCCGATCTGGGTGCGGTCGCCGTTCTGGCGGACGACCATCACCCGCTCGACGGCCTCACGGCGGGCCAGGAACTCGGCCTCCGTGATGATCGGCACCCGGCGGCGGCCCTGCTCGCGGCCCTCGCGGCGGCGCTGCTTCTTCGCCTCCATGCGGGTCGAGCCCTTGATGGACTGGACCTCGTCGAAGCCCGTGCCGCCCTCGGTGCGCGCGGCGCGCTCACGCGGCTCGCGGACCTTGACGACCGTGCGCTCCGGCTCGTCGGCGCTCGGCTCGGTCTCCAGCGCCTCACCGCTGCGACGGCGGCGGCGCCGACGGCGACGGCTGCCGGCGGAGGTGAAGCCGGCCTCCTCGTCCTCCTCGGCCTCTTCCTCGGCGGCCTCGGCCTCGGCGGCGGCCTCCTCGGCCTGCGCCTCGTCCTCGGCAGCCTCGCCGGCCTCGCCACGGCGGCGACGACGGCCGCCCCGGCGACGACGGCGCGAGGGACGCTCGCCCTGCTCCTCGTCCTCCAGCGCGGCGGCCTCCGCTTCCTCGGCGGCCTCCGGCTCCTCCTCTTCCTCTTCCGCTTCCTCTTCCGCCGTCACGACGGCGGGCTCGACGGCCTCGGCCACCTCGGCGGCCTCGCCACGGCGGCGGCGACGGCGGCGGCCACCGGTGACGGGCTGCGCCTCATCGACGGCGGCGGGCTCCTCCTCCGGCGTCTCCTCGACGGCGGCGGCAGCGGCGGCGGCAGCGGTCTCCGGCGTCTGGAACATCGGCTCGGTGAACACCGGCGCCTGGAAGACGGCGGTCGGCGGCCGCACCGCACGACGGCGCGTGCGGGTGCCCTCGGCGGGCGCCTGCTCGGCCTCGGCTGCGCTGCCGGCGCGCACGGCCCGGCGGCGGCCACGGGTGGCCTCGGCCGGCGCCTGCTCGGCCTCGGGGGCCTGCTCCACGGCTTCGGCCACGGGCTCAGCGGCGGCACGGCGGCGCGTGCGACGGCCGCGCACGGGCTCGGCAGCCGGCTCGGCGGCCTCGGCGACAGCCGGCGTCTCCTCGGCCTCGGCGGCCTCCGGCGCACCGGCCGGAGCCGACGCGCGACGGGTCGCACGACGACGCGTACGGGCCGGGGCCTCCTCCGCGACGGGCTCCTCCACCGGAGCGGGCTCGGCGACCGGCTCGGCGGCGGGGGCCTCGACGGCCTCCGCGGCGGCCTGCGGCGCACCGGCCGGGGCCGACGCGCGGCGCGTGGCGCGGCGACGGGTACGGGCCGGGGCGGCCGCGGGGGCCTCCTCGGCGGCTGCCTCGGGCTCGGTAACGGTCTCGGGCTCGGCGGCCTCCGTCACGTCCTCGGTCACCTGCGGCGCACCCGCGGGAGCGGTCGCCTTGCGGGTGGCACGGCGGCGCGGACGGGCGGGCGCGGCGGCGGGGGCCTCAAGGGCCTCGTCCTCGGCGGCCCCGGCCACGGCGGGGGTCTCCACGGGCTCGGCGGCCTGCGGCGCACCGGCGGGAGCCGAGGCACGACGGGTCGCACGACGACGCGTACGAGCGGGCGTCACAGCCGGCGTCTCCTCGCCGACCGGCTCACCGGAAGCGGCGGGCACCAGGTCGATGGCCTGGGGGGCCTCAAGGGCCTCCTCGGCCACGACGGCGGCCTCGACGGGCTCGGTGGCCTGCGGCGCACCGGCCGGTGCGGAAGCGCGACGCGTCGCACGACGACGCGGGCGGGCGGCCGCCGCGGCCGGCATCTCCTCGGCAGCCGGTCCGGCCGGTGCCTCGGTGGCGGGCTCGGGGGCCTCTTCGGCCCCGGCGGCCTGCGGCGGACCCGCGGGGGCGGTCGCCTTGCGGGTCGCACGGCGGCGCGGACGGGCCGGGGTCTCCGGAGCGGCTGCCCCGGGCTCCTCGGCAGCGGCCTCGGCCATGACCTCGGCGGCCTCGGGCGCCTCCGTCGGGGCGGTCACCTTGCGGGTGGCTCGGCGACGGGTACGGGCGGGCTGCTCGGCCTCGGCCTCGTCGGCCTCGACGGCAGCGGGCCCGGCGGCCTCGGCGGCGGCCTGCGGCGCGCTCGCGGCAGCGGTCTTGCGGGTGGCCCGGCGGCGCGGGCGGGCCGGGGTCTCCGGAGCCGCCTCGGCGGCGTCCTCCGGCGACGGCTCCGCCGCGGCCGTCACGGCCGTCTCACCGGACGGCGGACCCGCCGGCCGGGACGCCGCCCGGCGACGGCGCCGCGGGGGCAGCGTGTCGCTCGGGGAAGCGTCTGTGTTGTTGCCGGGCGCGTTCTGCGCTGCCCCGGCCTCGGTGGGCTCAATGGGTTCGAGCATGCGGGCGGTTCTCCCGTCACGCTCCCGGGCGCCGCGTCGTGATCCGGCCCGCCGGTCCGCGTGATGAACGCGGTACCGCCGTCCGGGGCGCGGTCGCCGCACGGGAGCTGTCGTCTCGCTCGCCGGGTCCGAAGCTCATCGGCACCGGCGAAAGTCTCCTGGTCAGTGCGCCTGCCGCACCGGGTGGCTCCCTGGTGGACCGGCGGCGCTACGACGGCCGTCCTTACGCGGAACCTTCCGGCACCTGCTGCGCGGCACTCGGCCCGGCGGCCGTTGATGGGGCGGCCGGGGCGGCGTCGCGGTCGGGCGCGAGCGGATCGGTCACCGTGCCGGACTCCTCATCGAGCAGCCCCTGCGCCAGCCTGGTCACCGCAGCGGGGACCGGCGGCGCCAGGTCGGCCGTAGCGCGGAGACCGGACAGGACGTCGTCGGGTCGCACGGCAGGTGTCACGTGCCGAACAACCAGCCGCAGTATCGCACAGGCACCGTCGCCGGGCCTATCGGCCGGAGCCCCGAGCGCCTCGAGTCGGGCCACGGCCCCTCGCGCGTCGAAGCTCCGCAACCCGTTTTTCGTCCGGCGCTGGACCTCGACCGTCTCCGCCGCCATGAAGGCCTCGACGGCCTTCACGGCGTCCGTGGGCTCGACGCCCTCCAGCCGCAGCTCCCACACGGAAGCCTGCAGCCGGTCGGCGAACGAGGAGGTGTGCGCCTCCACCGCGTCCGTGATGTCGAGCCCGTCCGGCAACGACTCGTCGAGCAGCGCCCGCAGTACCGCCGGGTCGCGCCTCTCGGCGAGCTGGATCTCCAGGAACTCGGCCTCACTGCCCGTGCCGGTGGGTGCGGCATTGGCGTACGAGACCTTGGGGTGCGGGGTGAAGCCCGCCGAGTACGCCATGGGCACCTCGGCCCGGCGCAGCGCCCGCTCGAAGGCGCGCTGGAAATCGCGGTGGCTGGTGAACCGGAGGCGGCCGCGCTTGGTGTAGCGCAGGCGAATACGCTGCACCGCGGGTGCGGGCGGCGGACCTTCGGGCTGTCGCTTACCCAGTGTCGTTCAGTCCCTCGTGAGTGCGGTCATTCTGCTACCTAGAGTACGTGCAACGAGGGCCCTACCAATCCGGCAGGGCCCTCGCTCGAATGCGCTTACTACTTCACGACCGACAGGGGAAGCAGCTTCTTGCCCGTCGGGCCGATCTGAATCGAGGTGTCCATCTGCGGGCAGACGCCGCAGTCGAAGCACGGGGTCCAGCGGCAGTCCTCGACCTCGGTCTCGTCGAGGGCGTCCTGCCAGTCCTCCCAGAGCCAGTCCTTGTCCAGGCCCGAGTCCAGGTGGTCCCAGGGCAGGACCTCCTCGTACGTACGCTCGCGCGTCGTGTACCAGGCGACGTCCACGCCCTGCTCCGGCAGCGCCCGCTCGGCGCCCTTCATCCAGCGGTCGTAGCTGAAGTGCTCACGCCAGCCGTCGAAGCGGCCGCCGTCCTCGTAGACCGCACGGATGACGGCACCCACGCGGCGGTCGCCGCGCGAGAGCAGGCCCTCGATGATGCCGGGCTTGCCGTCGTGGTAGCGGAAGCCGATCGAACGGCCGTACTTCTTGTCGCCGCGGATCTTGTCGCGCAGCTTCTCCAGGCGGGCGTCGGTCTCCTCGGCGGAGAGCTGCGGGGCCCACTGGAACGGGGTGTGCGGCTTGGGCACGAAGCCACCGATGGAGACGGTGCAGCGGATGTCGTTCTGCCCGGAGACCTTGCGGCCCTCGGCGATGACGTTGACCGCCATGTCACCGATCTGGAGGACGTCCTCGTCGGTCTCGGTCGGCAGACCGCACATGAAGTAGAGCTTCACCTGACGCCAGCCGTTGCCGTACGCGGTGGAGACCGTACGGATGAGGTCCTCTTCCGAGACCATCTTGTTGATGACCTTGCGCATGCGCTCGGAACCGCCCTCGGGGGCGAACGTCAGACCGGAGCGGCGGCCGTTGCGGGTCAGCTCGTTGGCGAGGTCGACGTTGAACGCGTCCACGCGGGTCGAGGGCAGGGAGAGACCGATCTTGTCCTCTTCGTACCGGTCGGCCAGGCCCTTGGCGATGTCACCGATCTCGGTGTGGTCGGCGGAGGACAGCGACAGCAGGCCGACTTCCTCGAAGCCGGTGGCCTTGAGGCCCTTCTCCACCATCTCGCCGATGCCGGTGATGCTTCGCTCCCGCACGGGGCGCGTGATCATGCCGGCCTGGCAGAAACGGCAGCCGCGGGTGCAGCCGCGGAAGATCTCCACCGACATCCGCTCATGAACGGTCTCGGCGAGGGGGACGAGCGGCTGCTTGGGGTACGGCCATTCGTCGAGGTCCATGACGGTGTGCTTGGACACGCGCCACGGCACGCCCGACCGGTTGGGCACGACACGGGCGATACGGCCGTCGGCCAGGTACTCCACGTCGTAGAAGCGCGGGACGTACACGCCGCCGGTCTTCGCCAGGCGCAGCAGCAGCTCGTCGCGGCCGCCGGGGCGGCCCTCGGCCTTCCAGGCCCGGACGATCTCGGTGATCTCCAGGACGGCCTGCTCGCCGTCGCCGATGACCGCGCAGTCGATGAAGTCCGCGATGGGCTCGGGGTTGAACGCCGCGTGGCCGCCCGCGAGGACGACCGGGTCGTCGATGGTGCGGTCCTTGGACTCCAGCGGGATGCCTGCGAGGTCCAGGGCCGTGAGCATGTTGGTGTAGCCGAGCTCCGTGGAGAAGCTCAGGCCGAAGACGTCGAAGGCACCGACGGGCCGGTGGCCGTCCACGGTGAACTGCGGCACCTTGTGCTCGCGCATCAGCTCTTCGAGGTCCGGCCACACGCTGTACGTGCGCTCGGCGAGGACGCCCTCGCGCTCGTTGAGGACCTCGTAAAGGATCATGACGCCCTGGTTGGGCAGCCCGACCTCGTAGGCGTCCGGGTACATGAGCGCCCAGCGGACGTCGCAGGACTCCCACGGCTTGACCGTGGAGTTCAGCTCGCCACCGACGTACTGGATGGGCTTCTGTACATGCGGGAGGAGGGCTTCGAGACGCGGAAAGACCGACTCGACCGACTCGACAGGCATCAGGGAATGTCTCTCGTGAGCGGGCAGGGTGACCCTCAAGAGTAACGTGCCCGGAGGGTCGTCCCGACGTCTCAGATGGCCAGCCCCTCCCGCCACCGCTGGTCGGAGACCTTCTGCCACACGCCCGGCAGCTCGCGTTCGGCCCCGTCCGCCCGCTGCTCCTCGCGCCCGTACAGCAGCCCGAAGGTGAACGTGGACTCCCCCGCCCCGTCCGCCTGGGCGGCGATCGTGCGCAGGGCGCCCCGCACCATGATGCTGTCCTGGTGGTCGCCCAGCAGGCTCTGGACGGTCTTCATCTGCTGGGCGAACCGCTTCGCGGCCTTGCCCAGGCCCGGCACCGCCGCCTCCGCCGCGTACCGGGTGCGCTTGGCGGCCTTGCGGGCGTCGTGCAGGGCGACGTCGCGCCCGGGGCCCGGAGCCGCGGTGGCCAGGGCGTGTTCGACGCGGGCGGCCAGGCGGGCGTAGTCCCGCAGGACGGCCTTGGCGAGCACCGGGCCCGCGGCGCGGGACGCGGCGGTGCGCAGCGGCGGGTCGGCGAGGAGGGCGTCGAGGCTGTCGAGGAGGGAGAGGTAGCGCTCACCGTCGAGGACGGTGATCAGACGGCGACGGGACTCGATGCGGCTGCGGCTGTCCCGGATGCGCAGCCGGGCGCGCACGGGCCCGCGGACGAGTGTGCGGGGCAGCTCGTCGAGGTGGGCGTGCAGCCGTTCGGCGACGACCTCGCGGTCGCGGTCGGCGCCGAGTTCGCCGGCGAGCCACTTCAGTTCCTCGCCGAGCGGGTCGGTGACGCGGCGGTCGAGGACCTTTCCGTAGGTGCGGAAGGCGCTGCGCAGGCGTCGGATGGCGACGCGCATGCGATGGACACCGTCCTCGGTGCCGCGGCGGGCGGCGGGGTCGAGGGCGGCGACCGCTTCGACCTGTTCGCGCAGGAAGGCGAGGATGTGCTCGCCCGCGGTGGCCGTGCGGGGCAGGGGCCGTGCGGGCGGGCGCGGGGGCTGCGGGGTGCCCGTCTCGGCAAGGGCCCGTGCCAGCTTGCCCGGTGCCTTCGAGGGGCGCAGGCCCGCCTTGCGCAGATGGGGTTCGAGGGCGTCGAACAGTGCGGGGTCGGCGCCGTCGGCGAGCTCGATCTCGACCTCCGTCCAGCCGGCCGTGCCCCCGCCGCCGGTGAGGGACGTGGCGGTCACCGTGTCCGCGCAGGCCTCGGCGAGCAGGGTGCCCGCGTCGTCGAGGAGGTGGTGGATCTCCCGGCGCGAGGCGATCCGTACCAGCGGTGCCAGCGGGGCGTCGCGCGAGCGCGAGCGGACGAGCGCCGCCAGCGCGCGGGGCACGCCGGCCCCGAGGGGGGCGCGGATCTCGTCCCGTACCCCGGGGGCGACGGGCAGTTTCAGGTGCCAGCCGGCGTCGGTGCCGCCGGTGCGGCGGCGCAGGGTGATGCCGGCCGCGGCCAGGCGGCGGTCGGCGGTGTCGTAGTAGACGGCGTCGAGTTCGGCCGTCCCCCGGTCGGTGACGGCGGCCACGGGCGCGGCCCCGGTCAGGTCGGGGAGCAGGGCCGCGGCTGTGCGTCCGGCGCCGTCTCCGGCTTCGTACTTCCGCTCGATCTCTCGCACGGTGTCCGCCATGCCGCCGAATCTAGTCCGTGAACGGGCGCGACGGCAGACCCGCCGGCGGCGGCTAGGCGGACATCGGCCGCTGGGCCTTGATCGACTGGAGCAGCCCGACCGCTATCCAGGCGGCGAACATCGACGAGCCCCCGTAGGAGACGAACGGCAGCGGCAGGCCGGTGACGGGCATGATGCCCAGCGTCATGCCGATGTTCTCGAAGCTCTGGAAGGCGAACCAGGCGATGATCCCGGCGGCCACGATCGTCCCGTACAGCTCGGTGGTCTCGCGGGCGATCCGGCAGGCCCGCCACAGCACGACACCCAGCAGGAAGATGATCGCTCCGGCGCCGACGAAGCCGAGCTCCTCCCCGGCGACGGTGAAGATGAAGTCGGTCTGCTGCTCGGGCACGAACTGGCCGGTGGTCTGGGAGCCCTTGAAGAGGCCGGAGCCGGTGAGGCCGCCGGAGCCGATGGCGATGCGGGCCTGGTTGGTGTTGTAACCGACGCCGGCCGGGTCGAGGGCGGGGTTGGCGAAGGCGGCGAAGCGGTTGATCTGGTACTCGTCGAGGACGCCCAGCTGCCAGACCAGGACGCAGCCCAGGATGCCCGTTCCGAGCAGGCCGGCGATCCAGCGGTTGGACGCGCCGGAGGACAGGAGCACGGCGAGCACGATCACGACGAGCACCATGACGGAGCCGAGGTCCGGCATCAGCAGGATGACCACGATCGGCAGCGCGGCGAGCGCGAGGGCCTCCATGACGGTGCGGTGGTCGGGCTGGCGCCGGTCGCCGGCGTCGACCTTGCCGGCCAGCAGCATCGCCATCCCCAGCGTGATGGTGATCTTCGTGAACTCGGAGGGCTGGATGGAGAAGCCGCCGCCGAGCTGGATCCACGAGCGGGCGCCGTTGATGGTCGCGCCGAGCGGGGTGAGGACGGCGAGGGTGAAGAGCACGGAGATGCCGTACAGGATGGGCACGGCGCCGCGCAGCGCCCGGTGGCCGAGCCAGACCGCGCCGAGGGCGAGGGCGAGCCCGATGCCGGTGTTGAGGAGGTTGCGCAGCAGGAAGTAGTACGGGTCGCCCTGGTTGAGCTCGGTGCGGTTGCGGGTGGCGGAGTAGACGAGCAGGGTGCCGATGCCGGACAGGGCCAGGGCCGCGAGCAGCATGACCCAGTCCAGGCGGCGCAGCACGGAGTCGCGGGCGGTGAGCCGGGACCAGGTGCCGCGCTCGGGGGTGAATCGGCGGACGCGGTAGCCGCCTGCGGTGCTCACCGGTCCTCGTCCTCCTTCCGGGACGGGGAGGGTGAGGGCGGGTCGGATGCCGCGTCGGGCGGTGCGCCCGACTCCGATGCGGACGCCGAGGGGGAGGGCGTCGGCGAGCTGATGGGCTGGGCCTCGATGGTGCCGTCCTTCTCGATCTTCGGCAGTCCGGCCTCGGGGTGCGGCAGCAGCGCCCTCTTCTGGTCGATCCTGCCCTTCTCGTCGGCGCCGTAGAGCGCGTCGTAGATCTTGCGGACGGCGGGGCCGGAGGCGCCGGAGCCGGTGCCGCCCTGAGAGATCGTCATGATGACGGTGTAGTCGGCGGTGTAGGTGGCGAACCACGAGGTGGTCTGCTTGCCGTAGACCTCGGCGGTGCCGGTCTTGGCGTGCATCGGGATCTGCTTCTGCGGCCAGCCCTGGAACCGCCAGGCGGCGGTGCCGCGGGTGGCGACGCCGGCGAGGGCGGCGTCGATCTGGTCGCGGGTCGCGCCGTCGAAGGGCAGCCTGCCGTGGGAGGTGGGCTTGATCTCCCGCACGCGCTTGCCGTCGTTGCTGACGACGGCCTTGCCGACGGTGGGGTTGTAGAGGGTGCCGCCGTTGCTGATGGCGGCGTAGATGGTGGCCATCTGGATGGGGGTGACGAGGGTGTCGCCCTGGCCGATGGAGTAGTTGACGGAGTCACCGGCGCGCATGCGCATGCCGGACTCGCAGTTCTCCTTGGCGATCTTCCCCGCGTAGCTGTCGTCCTTGTCGCCCTGATTGCACCAGGTGTCCTTGTTGGCCTCCCAGTACTTCTTCTTCCACTCGCGGTCGGGGATGCGGCCGCGGACCTCGTTGGGGAGGTCGATGCCGGTCTCCTTGGCGAGGCCGAACTGGTGGGCGGTCTTGTAGAACCAGTCCGCGGGGTTCTTGGGCTTGTTGCCGCCGTCCTTCTGCCACTGGCGGTAGGCCAGGTCGTAGAAGACGGTGTCGCAGGAGACCTCCAGCGCCCGGCCGAGGCTGATGGAGCCGTGGCTCTGGGACTCGAAGTTCTTGAAGACCTGGCCGCCGATGCTGTACGAGCTGGAGCAGTTGTAGCCGTCGTCGAAGCCGTACCCGGCGTTGACGGCGGCCGTGGTGGAGATGACCTTGAAGATGGAGCCGGGGGCGGCCTGGCCCTGGATGGCGCGGTTGAGGAGCGGGTAGTTCGAGTCCTTGCCGGTGAGTTCCCTGTAGTCCTCGGCGGAGATGCCGCCGACCCAGGCGTTGGGGTCGTAGGTCGGGTTGGAGGCCATGGCGACGACCCGGCCGGTCTTGGATTCCATCACCACGACGGCCCCGGCGTCGGCCTTGTAGGGGACGCCGGTGTTGCGGTCCGTCTCCTTGCGGGCGTCCTTCATCGCCTGGTCCAGTTCTCGTTCCGCTATGGCCTGCACGCGGGCGTCGATGCTCGTGACGACGTTGGCGCCGGGCTCGGCCTTGTCGCTCTTGGCCTTGCCGATGACGCGGCCGAGGTTGTCGACCTCGTAGCGGGTCACGCCGGCCTTGCCGCGCAGCTCGGCGTCGTACTGCCGCTCGAGCCCGGAGCGGCCGACCTGGTCGGAGCGCAGGAGCGGGGCGCGGGCGTCCTTGGCCTTGGTGATCTCCGCGTCGGTGACGGGCGAGAGGTAGCCGAGGACCTGCGCCGAGTTGGAGCCGCCGGGGCCGGCGTAGCGGCGTACGGCGGTGGGCTCGGCGGTGATGCCGGGGAAGTCCTCCTGGCGCTCACGGATCTGCAGGGCCTGCTGGGTGGTGGCCTCGTCGGTGATGGGGATGGGCTGGTAGGGCGAGCCGGCCCAGCAGGGCTTGGGGGTCTTGGCGTCGCACAGCCGCACCTTGGCGGAGACGTCCTCGGGCTTGAGGTTCAGGACACCGGCGAGGCGGGTCAGGACGGCCCTGCCCCTGTCCTTCATCTTCATCAGGTCGGTGCGGTTGGCGGAGACGACGAGCCGCGTCTCGTTGTCGGCGAGCGGCACACCGCGGGCGTCGAGGATCGAGCCACGGGTGGCAGGGGCGACGACCCGCTGGACGTGGTTGTCGGCGGCTTCGGCCGTGTACTGGTCGCCGTTGCGGATCTGCAGGTACCACAGGCGGCCGCCGAGGGTGAACAGCAGCGAGAACACGAGGATCTGGATGACGACGAGGCGGATCGTGATGCGCGAGGTCCGCCCGGTCTCGGGACGACCGGTCAAAGCCGCTTGACCCCCTTGAGCTTCTGCCTCCGCGCCGGCTTGGCGAGCAGGCTGTTCCGCTGGCTGCCGATGCGGCTCGAACGCCTGCCCAGCCGGCCCTTGCGGCTCATGCGGCCGAGGCGGAAGCTGCCTGCCGTCGTCCGCCGGTAGGCGGCCTCGCCGGTGCCGGCGGCGGCCGTGCCGTCGCCGGTGAGCGGGTCGCCGGCCGTGCGCCGGGCCGCGGCCATGATCAGCGGCACGGTGAAGGGCGCGAGCAGCAGGTCGTAGACCGCGGCGGTGACGACCAGGCCGCTCAGGCCGACGTGGCGGGCGGCGGTGTCGCCGACGAGGGAGCCGACGCCCGCGTAGAGCAGCGTGGAGGCGATCGCCGCGCCGACGACGGCGACCATGGGCATGGTGACCGAGCGGAGCTGGCCGCTGTCGGGTCTGGCGAGGCCGACGAGGTAGCCGATCAGGCACAGCACCAGGGCGTAGCGCCCGGTGGCGTGGTCGGCGGGGGGCGCGAGGTCGGCGAGGAGGCCCGCGCCGAAGCCGATGAGGGCGCCCGCGGTGTGTCCGTAGACGAGGGCGAGGCCGACGACGACGAGGAGCAGCAGGTCGGGCACGGCGCCGGGCAGGTGGAGGCGGGCGAAGACGCTCACCTGGACGACGAGGGCCACCACCACCAGCGCGGTCGAGAGCAGGATCCGGTTCAGGCGCATCGTCAGTCCTGGGGCTTGGCGCTCGGGGAGGGGGTGACGGTGACGGTCACGGTGGGGGTCGGCTTGGGTGCTTCGGGCTTGGGCGGCAGGACGGTGTCGCGGGGTTCCTCGCGGGGCGGCTGGACGACGACGCCGACGAGGTCGAGCTTGCTGAAGCCGACGAAGGGCCGCACCTGGAGGGTGCGGGTCAGGCCGCCGGCGGCGGGCTCGACGCGGGTGACCTCGCCGACGGGGACGCCGGGGACGAAGGGCTTGTCCCTGCTGGAGCCGAAGGTGACGAGGCGGTCGCCCTCGTGGACGACGGCCTTGCCGTTGAGGAGTTCGACGCGCAGGGAGCGGTCGCCCTGGCCGTTGGCGAAGCCGAGCTCGCCGGTCTTCTCCATGCGGGTGCCGACGGTGAACTTGGGGTCGCTGGCGAGCAGGACGGTGGCGGTCGAGGGGCCGACGGTGGTGACGCGGCCGACGAGGCCGTCGCCGTTGAGCACGGTCATGTCGCGCCGGACGCCGTCGTCGCTGCCGATGTCGACGGTGATGGTCCAGGAGAAGCCCTGTGCGGCTCCTATGGCGATGACCTGGGCGCCCTTGATGCCGTACTGGCCGCGGCCGGCGGTCTTGAGCATCTCGTCGAGCTCGCGGAGCCGGCCGCGGTTGCGGTCGTCGCTGCCGAGCCGCTGCTTGAGGGCGGTGTTCTCGCGCTCCAGCTCGGTGATGCGGTTGCTGCGGTCGCCCGAGTCGCGGACGGCGGCGACGGCGTCGCCGACCGGGTCGACGGCGGCGGCCACGCCCTCTTCCACCGGGCCGAAGGCCGAGGCGGCGGCGTGCCGCACACCGTCGAGGGGGGACTGCTCACCGCCGCGGATGTCGACCGTGATCAGCGCGAACGCGATCGCGATCAGCAGCACCAGCAGCAGCCGGCTCTCTCGTGTGTCCCTCACGTGCGGCGGCGGGCCCTTCTCGTCGGACCGCCGGGCCGCGGGTCCGGACGGTCATCGGGGAGCATTCTGCCTGTATATCAGTTTGTTCCGGCGCCGTCGGCACGCCGGGAAGCGGGCGGCGCCGCCCGGGGACGTGGCGCCGTCCGTCACCTGCGGGGCTGGGCGTCCAGGACCTGCTGGAGCGCCTCGAACTCCTCGACGCACTTGCCGGAGCCGAGGGCGACGGAGTCCAGCGGGTCCTCGGCGATGTGGATGGGCATGCCGGTCTCGCGGCGCAGGCGTTCGTCGAGCCCGCGCAGCAGGGCGCCGCCGCCGGTGAGGACGATGCCGCGGTCCATGACGTCGCCGGACAGCTCGGGCGGGCACTTGTCGAGGGTGGTCTTGACGGCGTCGACGATGGAGTTGACGGGCTCCTCGATCGCCTTGCGGACCTCGGCGGCGGAGATGACCACGGTCTTGGGCAGGCCGCTGACGAGGTCGCGGCCGCGGATCTCGGTGTGCTCGTCCTGTTCCAGGTCGTAGGCCGAACCAATGGTGATCTTGATCTGTTCGGCGGTGCGCTCACCGAGGAGGAGGCTGTACTCCTTCTTGATGTGCTGGATGATCGCGTTGTCGAGCTCGTCGCCGGCGACCCGGATGGACTGCGCGGTGACGATGCCGCCCAGGGAGATGACGGCGACCTCGGTGGTGCCGCCGCCGATGTCCACGACCATGTTGCCGGTGGCCTCGTGGACGGGCAGCCCCGAGCCGATGGCGGCCGCCATGGGCTCTTCGATGATGTGCACCTGGCGGGCGCCGGCCTGGGTGGAGGCCTCGATGACGGCGCGGCGCTCGACTCCGGTGATGCCGGAGGGCACGCAGACCACGACGCGCGGGCGGGCCATCCAGCGCCGCTTGTGGATTTTGAGGATGAAGTAACGGAGCATCCGCTCCGTGATC
Source organism: Streptomyces sp. NPDC026206 (assembly GCF_040638465.1). Taxonomy (NCBI): domain Bacteria; kingdom Bacillati; phylum Actinomycetota; class Actinomycetes; order Kitasatosporales; family Streptomycetaceae; genus Streptomyces; species Streptomyces sp. NPDC026206. The sequence goes on along the minus strand of NZ_JBEZYL010000014.1, from coordinate 42,464 downwards.
TCGAAGTCGGCGATGACGCCGTCCTTGAGCGGGCGCACCGCGACGATGTTGCCCGGGGTCCGGCCGATCATCTTCTTGGCCTCGGCACCGACCGCGAGGATCCCACCGGTGTTGGTATTGATCGCGACGACTGACGGCTCGTTGAGGACGATGCCGCGGCCTCTGACGTAAACCAGCGTGTTGGCGGTCCCGAGGTCGACAGCCATGTCACGGCCGATGAACGACATGTTGTTCCCCATGAGGATACGTCTGGCCTTCCCAGTTTGAGCGATTGCTTACTTGAGATCGGCAGGTGTGGTGCGCTGCGGGCGCGGAGGCTTCATCGTAGTCTCGCCCACTCGAACGCGGCGCGAGGGTTCCTCCGCCATTGTCGGCGGAACACGACCCGGCCCCAGTAATGGTGACGTCGTGTCGGAGTGAGAGGTTCCCCGGTTCGGCGCGGCATATGCCTGAGGGCGACCGAAAAGAAATCGGTCGCCCCTGATCAGAATGGGCGTTCGCCTGATGCAGTATCAGGCGAGGCCGGGAAAGAAAATCTTGATTTCCCGCTGTGCGGACTCCTCGGAGTCCGAGGCGTGGATGAGGTTCTCCCGCGTGATGGTCCCGAAATCGCCCCGGATGGAGCCGGGAGCGGCCGAAATGGGGTCGGTCGGACCGGCCAGCGCCCGTACGCCCTCGATGATGCGCTCGCCCTCGACGACCAGGGCCACGATCGGGCCGGAGGACATGAAGCCCATCAGCGGCTCGTAGAAGTCACGGCCGACGTGCTCGGCGTAGTGCTGCTCGAGGGTGGCACGGTCCAGGGTGCGCAGCTCCAGCGCAGCGATCGTCCAGCCGGCCTTGCGCTCGATGCGGCCGATGATCTCGCCCACCAAGCCCCGGCGGACGGCGTCGGGCTTGAGGAGGACGAGGGTGCGCTGGCTCATACTGCGGGCTCCTTGCAGGCAATCGGGTGTGGTGGGCCAGAGGGTACAGGGGTACGGCGAAGGAGCGTCACCCGGTCCGGGATCGCCGGCCGGGTGACGCGCGACCGCGTCAGGCGGCTCGCCGCCGCCCGCGCGGAGCCATGGCCGGGTGCCGGGCCGGTACAGCCACCGGGCACCGGCAACCGGGCCCTACGAGGCGTCGGCGGCGGCCGCGGCCGCGAAGCGGGCCCTGGCCTCGTCGACCTTGCGGCCGAAGTGGACCGAGGCCCACCACAGACCGGCGAAGACGACTCCGAGGATGAACATCATCGGCACGACCAGGCCGGCGGCGATCAGGCCGATCTGCAGCAGCCAGCCCAGCTGGACGCCGCCGGGCCGGGCGAGCATCCCGCACAGCAGCACGCTCAGCGCCATGGCGGTGCCGCTGACGGCCCAGACGGTGCCGGTGGACACGTCGGAGGTCTGCATGGCCACCAGGCCCGCGAAGCCGATGACGAAGAATTCACCGATCAGAGTGCTCGCGCACAGCGTCCGCATGTCAGCCCCTTCCCAGCAGCAGCCGGGCCTCGCCGACCGTGATCACGGAACCGGTCACCAGTACGCCGGCGCCGGCGTACTCGCTCTCCTCCTCCGCGAGGGTGATCGCGGCTTCGATGGCGTCGTCCAGGCGCGGCTCGACCTGCACGCGCTCGGAACCGAAGACCTCGACGGCCAGGGCCGCGAGCTCGTCCACGTCCATGGCCCGGGGGGTGGAGTTCCGGGTGACGACGACCTCGGCGAAGATCGGTTCGAAGGCTTCCAGCAGGCCTCGTACGTCCTTGTCGGCGCTGGTGCCGACGACGCCGACGAGGCGGCTGAAGCCGAAGGCCTCGGTGATGCCCTCGGCCGTGGCCCGCGCGCCGGCCGGGTTGTGGGCGGCGTCCAGCACCACGGTGGGGCTGCGGCGCACGACCTCCAGCCGCCCGGGCGAGGTGACCGAGGCGAAGGCGCGGCGGACGGTGTCGAGGTCGAGGGTGCGGGCGTGCTGCGAGCCGATGCCGAAGAACGCCTCGACCGCGGCCAGGGCGACGGCGGCGTTGTGCGCCTGGTGGGCCCCGTACAGCGGAAGGAAGACCTCCGCGTACTCCCCGCCCAGGCCGCGCAGCGTCAGCAGCTGGCCGCCGACCGCGACCTCGCGGGCGGTGACGCCGAACTCCATGCCCTCGCGGGCGACGGTGGCGTCCACCTCGACGGAGTGCTTGAGCAGGACCTGCGCCGCGTCCACCGGCTGCTGCGCCAGCACGACGGTGGCGTCGGGCTTGATGATCCCGGCCTTCTCCGTGGCAATGTCGCCGGGGGTGTTGCCGAGCCGGTCGGTGTGGTCGAGCGCGATGGGGGTGACCACGGCGACCGTGCCGTCGACCACGTTCGTCGCGTCCCACGTGCCGCCCATGCCGACCTCGACGACGGCCACGTCGACGGGGGCGTCCGCGAAGGCCGCGAAGGCCATGCCGGTGAGGACCTCGAAGAAGGAGAGGCGGTACTCCTCGCGCTCGTCGACCATCCGGACGTACGGCTCGATGTCGCGGTAGGTGTCGATGAAGCGCTCGGCGGCGATCGGGGCGCCGTCGAGGCTGATCCGCTCGGTGACGGACTGCACGTGCGGGCTGGTGTAGCGGCCGGTGCGCAGGTCGAAGGCGCCCAGGAGGGCCTCGATCATGCGGGCGGTGCTGGTCTTGCCGTTGGTGCCGGTGATGTGGATCGAGGGGTAGGCACGCTGAGGCTGGCCGAGGATGTCCATCAGGGCTTCCACGCGCACCAGCGACGGGTCCAGCTTGGTCTCGCCCCAGCGGCCCGCCAGCTCGGTCTCCACCTCGCGCAGCGCCCGGTCCACCTCGGGGTCCGCCGGCCGGGCCGGGACGCCGTCGCCCTGCGGGGGGCCGGACTGGGCCCGCAGGGTGCGGCTGCCGGCCTCGATCACGGCCAGGTCGGGGGTTGGGGTCTCGGCTTCGGCGATCTCGGTGAACCGGTCGTTCTCGCCGGGTTCGCCGCTTTCGCCGGATGCCGTTTCGCCGTTTTCGTCGTTCAGGGGGCGCTCGCTCACGCCGCCCAGTCTACGGACCGGGGGCGACGGGAGGGCCGGGGACCCGTCGGAGCCGGTGCACGGCAGCAGGAGCGCGCGCATCCGCTTTGGCATACGGTTTTTCCGGAAGATCCCTTGAGTGAGTTTCGGCGGGTGCGCACGGAGGAGAGCCATGGGGTCCGAGGACCGGGACCGGCTCCAGGCGGTCCTGGAGGCGCTGCCGGCCGCTGCGCTCCTGCAGGGCCCGGCCGACGAGGTGCTGGCCGCCAACCGGAAGTTCGTCCGCATGTTCGATCTGGAGGGGCGGGTCGACCTCTCCCCCGGCGCCCCCATGCAGCCGGTCGCCCCGCTCGTCCGGGCCTTCTTCGCCCCCGGCCACACCGGCCCCGGCACCCCCGGCGAGATCCTCTCCGGCCACCACGTCCACCGGGTGGCCGAGATCCCGCTCACCGACGGCCGGGTCGTCCGCCGCCAGGTCGAACCGCTGCGCCACGACGGCGCATACCTGGGCTCCCTGTGGGTGTTCGCCGACATCAGCGACGCCAGGCGGCGCGAGCACGACCTGGAGCGCGACAACCACACGCTCACCGAGCTCGCCCGGCAGCGCAACGCGTTCACCGCCGCCGCCTCCCACGAACTGCGCACCCCCCTCACCTCGATCAGCAGCTTCGGCGAACTGCTCGCCGACCCCGCCTTCGGCACCCTCACCGCCGAGCAGTCCTCCTTCCTCTACGCCATCCGGCGCAACGCCGAGCGGATGCAGCGTGTGATCTCCGACCTGCTGCTCACCACCCGGATGCGGGCCGCCGGGCCCGAGCCGGAGTTCGCCCCCGTGGACGTACCGCGGATGCTGGAGGACGCGCTCATGGACCAGATGGGCGCGATCGAGCGGGCGGAACTGTTCGCCGTCCTCGACTGCGCCCCCGGCCCCGCCCTGCGCGGGGACCGCCACCTCCTCCAGCACGCGCTCGGCAACCTGCTGGAGAACGCCGCCAAATTCACCCCGCCGGGCGGACGGATCACCCTCACCGCCGCGCCCCGCGGCATCCACTGGGACATCGAGGTCGCCGACACCGGCATCGGCATCCCCGACACCCACCGCCACGAGATCTTCACCGGCTTCGTCCGGGCGCCCAACGCCCGCTCCGGCGACTACCCCGGCACCGGCCTGGGCCTGGCCATCGGCCGCACCGTGATCGAGCAGCACGGCGGCACCATCTCGGCCGGGGGCCGGGAGGGCGAGGGCGCCGTCTTCCGCGTCCGCCTGCCCATCGCAGGGCCGCCGGCCCCACCGGAAGCGAGGTCGCGGCCGTGACCCGCATCCTCCTCGTCGAGGACGACCCCGACCTCACGCTCGCCCTGCGCGTCCTGCTCACCCGCGCGGGCTACGAGGCCGTGCACGCCGGCAACGGCCGCGACGCCCTGCGCCTGCTGTTCGCCGAGCGGCCCGCCCTGATGCTCCTGGACATCGGCCTGCCCGGCCTCGACGGCTGGGAGGTGCTCGAACGCACCCGGGACATGAGCGACCTGCCCGTCCTGCTGCTCACCGCCCGCGACGCCGAGACCGACCGGGTACGCGGCCTGCGCGCCGGTGCCGACGACTACCTTCCCAAGCCCTTCGGCAACGACGAGCTGCTGGCCCGCGTCGAGGCGCTGCTGCGCCGCAGCGCGCCCACGCGCTGGGCGGGCGACTCCTACGGCGGGGACGGACTGCGACTGGTCCCCGAACGGCGCTCGGCGGTGTGGCAGGGCCACGAGGCGCGGCTGAGCGACATCGAGTACCGGCTGCTGCAGGTGCTCGTCCGCAACCGGGGCCGGGTCATCACCACCGACCAGCTGCTCGACCGGGTGTGGGACGACCCGGAGGGCACCGGCCGGGAACGGGTGAAGTTCGCGGTGCTGCGGCTGCGGCGCAAGCTGCGCCAGGCGGCCGGGGACGAGGCCGCCGACCCCCTGGAGGCCGTACGCGGCCTGGGCTACCGCTACCGGGTGGAGAACGGCGGCGGCAACGGGGCCGAAGGTCCCTGACCGGCCCGGGACCAAGGTCCCCCGTCCTGGCTTCGCAACCGTCCGGCAACCGAAGGCCCGCCCGGCACGCAACCGGCGCACCACAGGCTCGTGAGCTGTCCCCGCCGCCGGCTCCAGGAGTCCCCCACGTGCTGTCCCTGCCCCCGCGCAGTGTCGCCATCGTTCTCGGTACCCGCCCCGAGCTGGTCAAGCTGACCGACCTCGTGCGCCTCCTGGGCCCCGCCGCCCACCTGGTGCACACCGGCCAGCACTACGACGAGGAGCTGTCAGGCCGCTTCCTGACCGAGCTGGGGCTGCCCGGGCCGACGTTCCTGACCGGCGTGGGCGGACAGTCCCGCGCGGTGCAGATCTCCGCCGCGCTCGCCCAGCTCGACACGCTGTTCACCGCCGCACCGCCGCTGGCCGTCGTCGTCCAGGGCGACACCAACGCCGCCCTCGCGGGCGCGCTGGCCGCCAACGCCCGCAGCATCCCCCTGCTGCACGTCGAGGCCGGGCTGCGCAGCCACGACCGCGCCATGCCCGAGGAGCACAACCGCGTCCTCATCGACCGCATCGCCGACGTGCTCTGCGCCGCCACCGGCGACAACCGCGCCAACCTCCTCGCCGAGGGCATCGACGACGCCCGCATCGCCGTCACCGGCAACACCGTCGTCGAGGCCGTGCGCAACCAGCTGCCGGGCGCGGTGGAGCGCGCGGCGCTCCTGGCCCGGCACGGGCTGGCCGCCGACGGCTACATCCTGGCGACGGTGCACCGGCCGGAGAACACCGACTCGGCGGACGCCCTGAGGGCGGTCCTCGCCGAGCTCGGCGCCCTGGCCGGCCCCGACCGCCCGGTCGTACTGCCGCTGCACCCGCGCACGCGATCCCGCGTCGAGGCCGCCGGACTCACGGACCTGCTGGCCCCGCTGACAGTGACCGCGCCCCTGGGCTACTCCGAGTTCCTGGCGCTGGCCCGGCACGCGGCACTGCTGGTCTCCGACTCGGGCGGCATCCAGGAGGAGTGCACGGTGCTGGGACGCCCGCTGGTGGTGGTGCGGCGCTCCACGGAGCGGCCGGAGGCGATGGGGGACTTCGCGGAGCTGGTGTCGCCGGGGGCAGGAATCGGGCGGGCCGCGCGGCGGCGCCTAGCGGAAGGCCCGACGGGCCTGGCCCGGCTGGCCGCGCTGCCGAGCCCCTTCGGGGACGGCCTGGCGTCCAAGCGGATCGTGGCGCTGCTGGTGGCGATCGCCGCACCGCAACAGCTGGCGGCCGCAGCGTAAGGACTTTCTTCCCCCACCCCGCCCCTTCCCGAACCGGGGCTCCGCCCCGGACCCCGGTCCTCATGCGCCGGACGGGCTGATCTGTTGCCCGGACCGGCAGCAAAATCCAGCCCGTCCGGCGATTGAGGACAAGAAACGGCGAAAGGGCGGGACCGGGGCTCCTCTCCATCCGACACACCCCCGGAGCTTCCCCCCGCATGTTCTCCAGCCCCTTCCTCCTCGCCTTCCCCTTCTTCCTCCTGCTCTGCTTCCTCCTCTACTGGGCCGGCGCCCGCCACGCGTACCTGCGCCGCCCCGAGGCCGCGAACGGCCACCCCGGCGCGTTCGACTGGCACTTCTTCGTCCCCTGCCGGGACGAGGAGGCCGTCGTCGGCACGACGGTGACGCAGCTGCGCGCCGACCACCCTGCCGCCCACGTGTGGGTCATAGACGACGACAGTGACGACCGCACCGGCGCCATCGTGGCCGGACTCGCCGACGAGGACCGGCGCGTCCACCTCGTACGCCGGCTCCGCCCCTACGCCCGCCAGGGCAAGGGCGCCGCGCTGAACGCCGCCTACGACGAGCTGAACGAGTTCCTGTCGAAGGACGCCGACCGCGAGCGCGTCATCGTGTGCGTCATCGACGCCGACGGCCGGCTCGACCCGCACGCCCTCGCCCGCGTCGGCGGGCCGCAGGGCCTCGGCGACCCCGGGACCGGCGGCGTGCAGGTCAGCGTCCGGATGCGCAACACCGAGGACCCCCACCCGCTCGGCGAGGACCGCGGCCGGATCCGCAATACCTTCGCGCGGCTGCTGGTGCGCATGCAGGACATGGAGTTCTCCGTCTCCAACGCGGGCATGCAGCTGCTGCGCGGCCGCACCGGCTCCGTGGGCCTGGGCGGCAACGGCCAGTTCACCCGGCTCGCCTCGCTGGACCGCATCGCCGCCGCCGAGCGCCGCCCCTGGCAGCGCGGCGCGCTGCTGGAGGACTACGAGCTGGGCCTGCACATGATCCTCAGCGGGGACCGCATAACCCACATCGCCGACACCTGGGTCTCCCAGGAAGGCCTGCCGCACGGCCGCCGGTTCCTGACCCAGCGCACCCGCTGGGCCCAGGGCAACCTGCAGTGCGTGCGCTACGCGCCGCGCATCGTCTCCTCCCGCCACTACGGCGGCAAGGGCGTTCTCGAGACGCTCTACACCTTCCTGCAGCCGGTGGCCCACCTGGTCACGCTGGCGCTGTGCGCGGTCATGTTCGTCCTCCTCGGTGTGAGCGCGGCCGAGAACGGCATGGGCGAGGCGTTCGGCGGCGTGCTGGCCCTGTGGCCGCTGGTGCTGGCGTTGGCCGTGGTGTCCGTGCTGCCGTTCGTGCTGTGGGGCCCGGTATACCGCCGGGTCCGCGCGCCCGGCCGGTCCCCGCTGACCGCCCTGCTCTGGGGGCTGGCCCTGTGGCTGTACGCGTACCACCTGTTCCCGGCCTCCGCGCGGGGGTTCGTACGGATGCTGCGGGGCCGCAACGGTTGGGCGAAGACCCGGCGCAACGCCGAGCCCGTGGAGTCCGGACCGGTGGCCATCGAGGCCTGAGCGACCTCATGGGCCCCATGAGGTCGGTCACAGATGTGGCCGACGGGGCAACTTCCCGTGCGCTTCCGTCATCTGACCGCCGGTGAAGTCCATGCCCGGAACGGTTCCGGATGGCGGAACGGGAGCGTTGTGCGAATACCGCAAATCGGCAATCGGACGCACTTGCTGCTGCTCACCGCGTGGGCGGCGCTCTGGTTCGTGATCGTCGAGCCCAGCGGCGGCTTCTCCTGGCACTACCTGCGCGCCGGCGGCGAGCTGATCTACGGGTCCTCGGGCGACGGCGGGCTCAACCTCTACGCCCGCCACCCCGAGCTGCAGATGGGGCCCATCAGCTTCCTCGTGGCGGGGTTGTTCAACCCCTTCCCTGCCGAGGTCGGGCAGGTGCTGGCCGAGGCGTTCATGTCGGCCCTGGGCCTGGTGATCATGGTCCTCGCCGGCCGCAGCGCCGCCCGGCACTTCCTGGGCACGGGTACGAACCACCAGCGGCTGCGCCGGCGCGTCCTCATCGCGGGCCTCGCCTTCATCCCCATGTGGATCGAGGTCTCGGTCCGCTTCGCGCACCTGGACGACGTCCTCGCGCTCTTCTTCACCGCCATGGCGGTGTACTACCTGACGCGCTGCAACGCGGCCGCGACCGGCATCTGCATGGCCCTGGCGCTGGACTCCAAGCCCACCGCGCTGGCGTTCCTGCCGCTGCTGCTCGCCCTGCCGAAGGAGAGATGGCTGCGCGCGGGCCTGTGGTGCGTGGGCCTGGTGGCCGTCGCCTGGCTGCCGTTCTTCGTCGTCGACCCGCAGTCCTTCGCGGCAGCCAAGTTCACCATCCCCAACAACCCCGCCTCCGCGCTGCGCTGGCTGGGTGCCACCGACCCCGAGACCCCGAACTGGGCCCGGCCCGCGCAGGCCGCCCTCGGCCTCGCCCTCGGCGCGCTCGCCGTCTGGCGCGGCCGGTGGGCGGCGGTCGTGCTGCTGGGCGCGAACGCCCGCATCGTCCTCGACCCCAGCGTCTACACGTACTACACGGCCTCCGTGCTGCTGGGCACCCTGCTGTGGGACGTGTGCGGACAGCGGCGGCTGGTGCCGTGGTGGAGCTGGATCGCGCTGATCGTTCTCTACGGGAGTGTGTTCGCCGTGCCCGACGAGTCGGTCAAGGGCCTGATCCGGCTCGGCTTCGTGGCCGTCTCGACGGCCTACGTCCTCTTCGCGCCCGTACGCGACCGGCGGGACCGCAATCAGCACAGGCCCCTCGACCGGGTGGAAGAGGGGCCTGTGGAGGGGCCGTGGGGTCCCATGTGGGACCCGGGCAGGACTAAGCCCTGGACGCGTTCTCCCCAGGCAGGGCGGCCAGCTGAGCGGTGATCCGCTCGATGTCGGCCTCGGCCGTCTCCAGCCGCTTGCGGATCTTGTCGACGGCCGCCTCGGCGGCCTTCGCGAGGAACGCCTCGTTGCCCAGCTTGGCCGTGGACTGCGCCTTGTCCTTCTCGGCCGCGGCCAGCGCCTTGGCCAGACGCTTGCGCTCGGCCTCGACGTCGATCGTGCCGGACAGGTCGAGCGCCACCTTCGCGCCCGCGACCGGGAGCGAGGCGGTGGCGGCGAAGCCCTCGCCGGCCGGCTGGAGGCGCAGCAGCAGACGCATCGCGTCCTCGTGGGCCGCCAGCGCCGTGCCGGTCAGGTCGAGCCGGGCCGGGACCTTCTGGCCCGGCTGCAGGCCCTGGTCGGAGCGGAAGCGGCGGACCTCGGTGACGACCTGCTGAACCGTAGCGATCTCCTGCTCGGCCGCCGCGTCGCGGAAGCCACTGTCGGCCGGCCAGTCGGCGATGACCACGGACTCGCGCCCGGTGAGCGCGGTCCACAGCGTCTCGGTGACGAACGGGACGACCGGGTGCAGCAGGCGCAGCGTGACGTCCAGGACCTCGCCCAGGACGCGGCGCGAGGCCTCGGCCCCGGGCCCGCCCTTCTGGAAGGTGGCCTTGGACAGCTCGACGTACCAGTCGAAGACCTCGTCCCACGCGAAGTGGAACAGCGTGTCGGAGAGCTTCGCGAACTGGTAGTCGTCGTAGTGCGCGTCCACCTCGGCGACGACCGAGTTGAGCCGGGAGAGGATCCACCGGTCGGTGGCGGACAGCTGCTCGGCGGGGGGCAGTTCGCCCTCGACCGTCGCCCCGTTCATGAGCGCGAAGCGCGTCGCGTTCCAGATCTTGTTGGCGAAGTTCCGCGAGCCCTGGACCCAGTCCTCACCGATCGGCACGTCGACGCCGGGGTTGGCGCCGCGGGCCAGGGTGAAGCGGACGGCGTCGGAACCGTACTTGTCCATCCAGTCCAGCGGGTTGACCGCGTTGCCGAAGGACTTCGACATCTTCTTGCCGAACTGGTCGCGGACCATGCCGTGCAGGGCGATGGTGTGGAACGGCGGGGTGCCGTCCATCGCGTACATGCCGAACATCATCATCCGGACGACCCAGAAGAAGAGGATGTCGTAGCCGGTGACGAGGACGGAGTTGGGGTAGAACTTCTCGACGCTCGCGGTCCGCTCGGGCCAGCCGAGCGTGGAGAAGGGCCACAGGCCGGAGGAGAACCAGGTGTCCAGGACGTCGGTCTCCTGGTGCCAGCCCTCGCCCGTGGGCGCCTCGTCGTCCGGTCCGACGCAGACCATCTCGCCGCCCGGCCCGTACCAGACTGGGATGCGGTGGCCCCACCACAGCTGGCGCGAGATGCACCAGTCGTGGAGGTTGTCGACCCAGCCGAAGTAGCGGGACTCCATCTCCTTGGGGTGGATGGCGACGTCGCCGTCGCGCACCGCCTTGCTCGCGGCCTCGGCCAGCGGGCCGACCTTGACCCACCACTGCATGGACAGGCGCGGCTCGATGGTCGTCTTGCAGCGCGAGCAGTGCCCGACGGAGTGCTCGTAGGGGCGCTTCTCGGCGACGATGCGGCCCTCGGCGCGCAGGGCGCCGACGATGGCGCTGCGCGCCTCCATGCGGTCCAGCCCCTGGAAGGGACCGTGCGCGGTGATGATCGCGCGCTCGTCGAGGACCGTCAGCGACGGCAGGCCGTGCCGCTGGCCGATCTCGAAGTCGTTCGGGTCGTGGGCCGGGGTGACCTTGACGGCACCCGTACCGAACTCCGGGTCGACGTGCTCGTCGGCGACGACCGGGATGCGGCGGCCGGTGAGCGGCAGCTCGATCTCGGTGCCGACCAGGTGTTTGTACCGCTCATCGTCGGGGTGGACGGCCACGGCGGTGTCGCCGAGCATCGTCTCGGCGCGCGTGGTGGCGACGACGATCTCCGAGTCCCCGGATCCGTAGCGGATCGAGACGAGCTCGCCCTCGTCGTTCTGGTACTCCACCTCGATGTCGGAGATGGCGGTCAGACAGCGCGGGCACCAGTTGATGATGCGCTCGGCGCGGTAGATCAGCTCGTCGTCGTAGAGCTTCTTGAAGATCGTCTGGACGGCCTCGGACAGGCCCTCGTCCATGGTGAACCGCTCGCGGCTCCAGGCCACGCCGTCACCCAGACGGCGCATCTGGCCGGAGATCTGGCCACCGGACTCGGCCTTCCACTGCCACACCCGCTCCACGAACGCCTCGCGGCCGAGGTCGTGGCGGGACTTGCCCTCCTTGGCCAGCTCGCGCTCGACGACGTTCTGTGTGGCGATGCCGGCGTGGTCCATGCCGGGCTGCCACAGGACCTCGAAGCCCTGCATCCGCTTCCGCCGGGTGAGGGCGTCGATCAGCGTGTGCTCGAAGGCGTGGCCCAGGTGGAGGGAGCCGGTGACGTTCGGCGGCGGGATGACGATCGTGTACGGCTCTTTGTCGCTCTTCGCGTCGGCCTCGAAGTAGCCCCGCTCCACCCAGCGCTCGTACAGCGGCCCCTCTACCTCGGCCGGCGCGTACTGGGTCGGCAGTTCAGGGGTGCTGTCGTTCGGCCCGCTGTCGGGGCGCTGAGTGTTCTCGGTCACGAACCGGATTCTACGGGGCGGGGGTGACAGCTCACGAACCCGTTTCCGCCCCTGGGGCCGGGGCCGTGCGGTTCATCCGGAAGGATGACGCGGAACGATCTTCCACGAGACGCAGAGGCAATGATGAGCCAGCAGCAGCCGGGCCCGTACGGGGTGCCGCCGCAGCAGCCGAACCCTTACACCCAGCCGCCCGCCCCCGGCTACCCGCAACAGCCGCAGCCCCAGGCGGGCGGCTGGGGCCCGGGCATGCCGCCCCCGTACCCGCCGCCGGCGCCCCCGCAGGGTGGCGGCAAGGGCAAGGCGGTCGTGCTGGCGGTCGCGGCGCTGGTCGTCGTGGGCGCGATCGTGGGCGGCGTCGCGCTCCTCGCAGGAGGCGGCAAAAGGGAGAGCAGGAGCGACAAGGCCGGCGGCATGGCCACGGCGAGCCCTTCCCCCGGCACTTCCGCCTCCGCGGCACCGGCCACGAAGCGCTACAAGATCATCACGCCCGACACGGTCGCGGGCGAGTACAGGAAGGACGCCGCGGATACCGGCGGCGGCTTCGACACCAAGGGCCTGAACGTGCTCAGGCTCCTGGGCGTCACCAACCCGCAGAGCACCTCGGGCGCCTACAGATCCGGCGAGGACAAGCGCGCCCAGAAGCAGCTCAGATTCTCCGGCGCCTGGGGCGACGACGTGCGCAACCCCGAGCTGGTGGTGGACGGCCTGTTCAAGGACGCGGCAGCCGGCGCCGCGAAGGACACCGACCCCGACTCGAAGACCGAGTTCGAGGGCAGCCCGCAGCGGATGTCCCCCGAGGGACTCGGTGACGCGGTGATGAAGTGCCAGATGAGCAAGTGGACCAACCCCGGCACGCCGGGCGCCAGGGCCCTGCGGATGCCGCTGTGCATCTGGGCGGACAAGAGCACCGTCGGCACGGTGTTCGCCCTGGACACGAACCTCATCGTGCGCGGCGAGGACCTCACTCTCGAAGAGGCCGCCGACCGGGCGGCGAAGTTGCGGCAGGACGTACGCGTCGAGGTCCAGCAATAGCGTCGGCGAATATCAGAAATCACCGAAATGGCCGAAGTCCGCGCCAAACTCCGCAATGCCGAGCACTATCAAGATCAACAAGTGAGGGCCGACGTCAACTGTTCCAAAACCGTTGCGGCCCCGCGGTAAAGCTCCGGTAAGCCGTCGGGAAGGATGGCGCAGAACCGACGCGAGAGTTCCCGCAGCGAAAGAGACCCAGACACCGATGAGCTTCAACCAGCCGGGCCCCTACGGCCAGCCTCCCCAGCCGCCGCAGGGCCCCACCCCCTACGGCCAGCCCGGCTACGGCTACCCCCAGCAGCCCCCGGCCGCCCCCGCCTACGGCCAGCAGCCCCCGCCGCCGCCGTACGGCGCCCCGCAGCAGCCGGCGCCGGGCGGCTGGGGCCAGCCCCAGGCCCAGGCCCCGGGCGGCTGGGGCCAGCAGCCGGGCATGCCGGGCCAGTACCCGCCGCCAGTGCCGCCCCAGGGCGGCGGCAAGGGCAAGGCCATCGGCATCACGATCGGCGCGCTCGTGGTGGTCGGCGCGATCGTCGGCGGTGCCGTCTTCTTCATGGGCGGCGGGAGTGACGGCGAGGTGAAGCCGTACACGATGGTGATGCCGGAGTCGGTGCTGGGCGGAAAGTTCACCAAGGGCACCGGCGCCCCGGGCGGCAACAGCAGCACGACCGACAAGTCCGAGGACATCACCAACGACAAGAGCGCCAAGGAGATGGGCGTCTCCAACGGCACGGGCGTCAAGGCCGCCTACACGAACCCTGAGAAGCAGATGCTCTCGGTCGTGGGTGCGTACGGCGAGCTCGCAGACCCGAAGAAGACGGTCGACGCCATGATCGCGAAGATGGAGGAGAACGAGAAGAAGAGCCAGGCCAACACGAAGGGCGCGCAGATCCAGACGGTCACGGCCTGGACCGAGTTCTCCCCAATCGGCTTCGACGGCGCGGTGATGAAGTGCGAGACCAAGAAGTCCACTTATGCCGTGGGCACCATGTCGAGCGAAGCCGAGGTGAGCGTCTGCATCTGGGGTGACTCGAGCGCGGTCGGGATGACCCGGCACATCGTCTCGAAGACCAATTCCCCCTACGGAGGCGCCTCCGCTGCCAGCGGCAAGGTGATGTCGGCCCAGGAGTTCTCCGAGGCGACCGCGAAGATCCGCAACGAGGTCCGCAAGGAGAAGTGACCTGCCATAGGCCCCTTCTCTCCTAGCCGCCGCAATTGCCCTTGGCGTTGCGGCGGCCACTCAACCACGTCGCCGTGCAAGCGGCGAATCCCCCAGCCAAGTGAAGGCTCTTTCCACCACCCACCCGTAGGCGCCCCGGCGGGTACCGCGTCGGGCGATCACGGACGTAATGCCGCCGACCCGGACCTGGTCGCTGCAGGCCTCGTGCCCGTAACCGCGGTCAGTGAAGAGAGAGTCGTTTGCGACACGAGTGCCCAACGAGCCCCGGACGGGTGGAGCGCCGAGTCCAGCTTCGCCACCGCGTTCAGCTCGACCAGCAGTACTTCGCGCACATGCTGCCGCACCCGGACATCGTTCCAGCCCGGCAGCCGTCGACCAGCGTGTCATCCGCGAGCCAAACCCCAGCGCTCGATCGGCAGCTACCCCTGGTTCCCGTGCGGAGATCAGCGCTGCCTCATGGTTGACCACCCTCCTTTGGCTTGATCGCGACTACTGAACGTTAAGCAGAGGCCGGTAATCTCCTAGGGATTTGATCAAGCATGCACTCAGGCATCCGGCCATCAGGCCGAGGTCGGAGTCAGACAAACCAAGGAGCAGATGTTGCGCAGGATTCCCCGTCGAGTTGCGGCAGCGACCGGCGTCATCATGGCTGCCGCCTCACTTCAGGTCGTTGCGACCAGCTCAGCAGAGGCCACGCCCGCCCACTGTGAATCGGTACTCAAGGCATTGGGCTACTCGGTCGGCCCCAAGGCAAAGCTGGCTTGCAGTGCTGCCGCCGGGGGAGTCCCGTGGGACTCGAACCCCGCGCTTTGCTACGCAGGCCTGTTCAGCATAGGCGTCAAGCAACACGATGCCGAGTCGGCTTGTTACTACTGATAAATGGCGTGTATCTAGGCCGTTTGAAGCACTAAGGGCCCCCGGCACTTGTCCAAGATGGGCACTGCTTTTACCCGGCAGGCCACCCTCAACGATTCGCTGGGGCAGCCATCGGTAGCTGGCCGGTGCGCCCGAGGCTACCGCCAAATTCCGCAGCTAGGCCGCAAGGATAAGGTAGCCGGTACGACCGGCCCCGAGGGCGCGTGGCAGGATTCGCGGGTTGACCTGTACTGGTCAGCCCGTCGTCCAAAGCCCTCAGGGGGACCCTGATGAGCCACCACCAGCCGGCCCCGTACGCCCCGCCGCCGATACCGCCCCAGCAACCGAACCCGTACGGCCAGGGCTACGACCAGGGCTACCCCCAGCAGCCGGCCACCGGCGGCTGGGGACAGCCCCAGGCCCCGGGCCCCTACGGCCAGTACCCGCCGCCGATGCCGCCCCAGGGCGGCGGCAAGGGCAAGGCCATCGGAATCACGATCGGAGCGCTCGTGGTGGTGGGCGCCATCGTGGGCGGGGTCCTCTTCTTCACCGGTGGCAGCGATAGCGGCAACGGTGGCGGCGGGGAGACCGGCGGCGGCGGGATACCCGCCAAGATGACGCCCTACACGATCGAGATGCCGCAGACGCTGCTGGACGGGAAGTACACCAAGAGCAGCCTCTCGTCGGGCAAGGACTCCGAAGACCTCAGCAACGACAAGAAGGCCAAGGAGTTCGGCATTGCCAACGGGACGGGCAAAAAGGGTTCCTACGAGAACAGCGAGAAGCAGCGGCTGAAGGTGACGGGGGTCTACGGCGACCTCGCCGACCCGGCGAAGACCGTGGACGCGTTGTTCGCCGACATGGAGCAGAGCCAGGCGAAGTACAAGGACCGCATCGAGACGGTGTCGGAGACCGCGGCGTACCGACCGGCCGGCTTCGACGGTGTGTCCCTCAAGTGCAAGACGCAGCGGGTCAAGAGCTCGCTCAGCAGCAGTTCGACGGTGACTGACGTGAGCACCTGTATCTGGGGCGACGCCAGCGCGATGGGCATCGTCGAGCACCGGGTCACGAAGGGCTCGGGGAGCTCGTCCGCAGCCACCGGCGAGGTCATGTCCGCCAAGGACCTCTCCGAGGCCACCGCCAAGGTCCGCAACGAGGTCCGCAAGGCGAAGTAGCCGGTAGCAGCACCGCCCAAGGGCCATGGCAGGATTCGCGGGTTGCCCTCACCCGATCAGCCGAAGCCCTCAGGGGGACCCCCGATGAGCCACCACCAGCCGGGCCCTTACGCCCCACAGCCGATGCCGCCACAGCAGCCGAACCCCTGGGGCGCTCCGCAGGCTTACGGCCGGCCGCAGGGGCAGCCCGGCTACGGGTACCCGCAGCAGGCCGGTCCGTACGGCGTGCCGCCGCAGCAGCCCCAGCCGTACGGGTGGGGGCAGCAGCCGGGCGGGCCCGGCATGTACCCGCCGCCGGTGCCGCCGCAGGGCGGGGGCGCCGGCAAGGGCGTCGCGATCGGAATCGGTGTCCTCGTGCTGGTGGGCGCCATCGCGGGCGGTGGCTTCCTGCTGCTCGCGAGCCGGGGCGGCGGCAGTAGTTCGGTGCCGGACGACGGCAAGCGGTACAAGCTGACGACCCCCGACACCGTGGCGGGCGAGTTCAAGAAGGACACCAAGGACCCGGGCGACGGCTTCGACTCCGGCGACATGGCCGAGCTGCGCAGGCTCGGTCTCGCCGATGACGGGACCATCGGCGCCGACTACGAGTCGGGCGAGGGCGAGACCGGCCAGTACCTGCAGTTCAGCGGCGCCTGGGGCAAGGTCAGGAACCCCGAGCGGGTGGTGGACGGCTTCTTCGCGGCCAGCAGGAGGAAGCAGCGCGCCGAGGGCGGCGGGACCGTCGAACTCATAGGCACCCCGCAGAAGATGAGCCCGGCGGGCCTGGACGGCGCAGTGATGAAGTGCCAGAACGCGAAGTACGTGAACGCCAAGTTCAAGAACGGCATCACGATGCCGATCTGCTTCTGGGCCGACCGCAGCACCGTCGGCGTCACCATCCTCACCGACGCGTCGGCGGCCCTGGCCGCCAAGGACGTCCCCCTGAACGTGGCCGCCGACCTGACCGTGAAGGTCCGTACCGAGACCCGCGTCGAGGTTCCGAAGTGAGCGCCGGACATCCGTCCGAGGAAGCGACTTACCCGAACGGGTGATCGCTCCCGGATGGCCGCATGCGCCTCCGTCTGCAGCCCTAACGTCGGACCATGGTCACTTCACACCACGAAGCGGCGCACCGGATCTTCCAGGACCGTCCGGAGCTGCTGGCGCCTGTATTCCGCATCCTGGGCGTGCCGTTACCGGAAAAGGCGGCCGTCGAAGTGCTGTCGGCGGATGTCACCGAGATCAGGCCGCTGGAGCGGCGCGTGGACAGCGTGCTGCGCGTCGAACCGCCTGACGGCAGCGGCGGCTTTATCCTCGCCGTCGAAGCACAGGGGCGTCGCGATCCGGCCAAGGCGGTCAGCTGGGCTTACTACCTGTCATACCTGATGGCGAAGTACACATGCCCGGCGCTGCTGCTCGTGGTCTGTCAGGACGAGGCGACCGCCGATTGGGCTGCCGGGCCCTTCCGGCTCGGCCCCGAGGGCTGGACCGCACTGTCCGTGCACCCGCTGGTTCTGGGGCCCGGGAACGTTCCAGTGATCACCGACCCGGACCGGGCCTCCCGGCATCTGGCGCTGGCCACGTTCTCCGCCATGACGCATAGCACCGACGAAGAAGCCCCGGCCATACTGGAGGCACTGGCACGTGCCTTGGAAAAGGCCGAACCGGAGACCATCGCGTACTACTCGGAACTGTTGGAGATCGGCCTGGGGAACACCCCGGCGCGAGACATCTGGAGGAACCTCATGCCGCGTACCTACTTCCCCGGCCGTGGCACCCTCATCGAGCAGACGTGGATGGAGGGCGAGGCCGCGGGACGACTGGGGGAACGTGCGGAGATGGTGCTGCGCGTTCTGGAGAACCGGGGAATTGACGTGTCGCCCGAGATCCGTGAGCGCGTCATGAGCTGCACATACTTCGACACCCTCGGGTACTGGGTGGACCGCGCGTTCACCGTCTCCACGGCCGAAGAGATCTTCACCAGCGGCAGCTGAGCCCACCGGCCGCACAGCTCGAGGGGGGCTCCCGGCCTCACCGGCCGGGGCGCCCCCTCCGTTCACAAGTCCGCGAGCGCTACGCGCTCTTCTCGTGCCGCTCCCCCGGCTCGTTGCCCCGCGTGCGCGGCACCAGCGTGGGGTTGACGTTCGACTGGACGACGTCCGCGGTGATGACGACGCGGGCGACGTCCTTGCGGGACGGCACCTCGTACATCACCGACATCAGGACCTCTTCCATGATGGCGCGCAGGCCGCGCGCGCCGGTGCCGCGCAGGATGGCCTGGTCGGCGATGGCTTCGAGGGCCGGGCGGTCGAAGTCCAGCTCGACACCGTCGAGTTCGAACAGCCGCTGGTACTGCTTCACCAGGGCGTTACGCGGCTCGACGAGGATCTGAAGGAGCGCCTCGCGGTCCAGGTTGTGGACGCTGGTGATCACGGGAAGGCGGCCGATGAACTCCGGGATCATCCCGAACTTCACCAGGTCCTCCGGCATGACCTCCTGGAACTGGTCGCTGGCCTCGATCTCGCGCTTGGAGCGGATCGTGGCGCCGAATCCGATGCCCTTCGCGCCGGCCCGGGACTCGATGATCTTCTCGAGGCCGGAGAAGGCGCCGCCCACGATGAACAGGACGTTCGTCGTGTCGATCTGGATGAATTCCTGATGCGGGTGCTTGCGGCCGCCCTGGGGCGGGACGGAGGCCGTGGTGCCTTCGAGGATCTTGAGGAGGGCCTGCTGGACGCCCTCGCCCGACACGTCTCGTGTGATCGACGGATTTTCGCTCTTTCGGGCGACCTTGTCGATCTCATCGATGTAGATGATGCCGGTCTCGGCCTTCTTGACGTCGTAGTCCGCGGCCTGGATCAGCTTCAGCAGGATGTTCTCGACGTCCTCGCCGACGTAGCCGGCCTCCGTCAGGGCGGTGGCGTCGGCGATGGCGAACGGGACGTTCAGCATGCGGGCCAGGGTCTGGGCGAGCAGCGTCTTGCCGGAGCCCGTGGGGCCGAGCAGCAGGATGTTGGACTTGGCCAGCTCGATGCCGTCGTCGCGGCTGCCGCCGCTCTCGCCGGCCTGCACCCGCTTGTAGTGGTTGTAGACGGCGACGGAGAGGGCCTTCTTGGCCGCCTCCTGGCCCACCACATAGCCCTCGAGGAACTCGTAGATCTCACGGGGCTTGGGGAGCTCCTCCCAGCGCACCTCGGAGGTCTCCGCGAGCTCTTCCTCGATGATCTCGTTGCAGAGGTCGATGCACTCGTCGCAGATGTACACACCAGGACCCGCGATGAGCTTCTTCACCTGCTTCTGGCTCTTGCCGCAGAACGAGCACTTGAGCAGATCGCCGCCGTCACCGATGCGTGCCACGAGGTGCTTCCCCTTCGCCTGGGATCCGCCTTGCTCTGCGAACCCGGGTGCTTGCCTATCGACGGTACCTTGCCGGGCCCCCCGCGCGGGCCCCCCTTGGCCCTACTCGGCCAAGGGAGGACCCGTCGGCGGTGGCACGGTGGCCGGGACCGGAGCGGCCGGACGGGCCGGCCGGGGCGGTCTGCCGGACTGAGCCGGCCGACCGGTGGGTGAGACCGGTCAGACCGACACGGACGACTTGCGCGTCGAGACGATCTGGTCGACCAGACCGTACGCGAGCGCGTCCTCCGCCGTGAGGATCTTGTCGCGCTCGATGTCGTCGCGGATCTTCTCGATCGGCTGGGTGGAGTGCTTGGCCAGCATCTCCTCCAGCTGCGTACGCATCCGCATGATCTCCCTGGCGGCGATCTCCAGGTCGGAGAGCTGCTCGCGGCCCGTCTGGCTGGAGGGCTGGTGGATCAGCACGCGGGCGTTGGGCAGGGCCATGCGCTTGCCGGGGGTACCGGCGGCGAGCAGGATCGCGGCGGCGGAGGCGGCCTGGCCCATGCAGACCGTCTGGATGTCCGGCTTCACGAACTGCATCGTGTCGTAGATGGCCGTGAGGGCCGTGAACGAGCCACCGGGGCTGTTGATGTAGATCGAGATGTCGCGGTCCGGGTCCATCGACTCCAGGCACAGCAGCTGCGCCATGACGTCGTTGGCCGAGGCGTCGTCGATCTGGACGCCGAGGAAGATCACGCGCTCTTCGAAGAGCTTCGCGTACGGGTCGTACTCGCGCACGCCCTGCGAGGTGCGCTCGACGAAGCGCGGGACCACGTAACGGGCTTCGGCCTGGGGGCCGGTGTAGAGGCCGCTGGGCGACGAGATGTTCATGCGGGTGTTCACCATCCTGATGGCGGTCGGTGGGCTGGAATGCGGCTGTCGGCGGTACGTCCGGGACTCAGGCCCCGGTGCCGCCGCCGCCCGGAACGCCGGAGGCGTGCGTGATGATCTCGTCGATGATCCCGTAGCCCATGGCCTCTTCCGCGGTGAACCAACGGTCACGGTCGCCGTCGCGGATGATCGTCTCCACGCTCTGGCCCGTGTGCTCGGCGGTGATCTTCGCCATGCGCTCCTTGGTGCGGAGCAGCTGCTCGGCCTGGATCTTGATGTCCGAGGCGGTGCCGCCGAGGCCCGCGGAGCCCTGGTGCATGAGGATGTCGGTGTTCGGCAGCGCGAAGCGCTTGCCCGCGGTGCCGCCGGTCAGCAGGAACTGGCCCATCGAGGCGGCCAGGCCCATACCGATGGTGACCACGTCGTTCGGGATGTACTGCATGGTGTCGTAGACGGCCATGCCGGCCGTCACGGAGCCACCGGGGCTGTTGATGTAGAGGTAGATGTCCTTGGTCGGGTCCGCGGCCAGGAGGAGCATCTGCGCGGTGATCTTGTTGGCGATGTCGTCGTCGACCTGCTGACCCAGGAAGATGATCCGCTCCCCGAGCAGCCGGTTGTAGACCTGGTCGCCGAGGCCACCACCGATGGCGATCTCACCGGCGGCGGAAGGCATCAGATTCGTCACGTATCCACCTGCTCGTCTCTGACGGCAACGGGCCGTCTCCGCGTCTTCTCTGAGGACCGGGGGGTGGCGTGGCCGGTACGGTCCGGCGCGCTGCCATGTCTCCCCTGCCCTCGTATCTACGGACCCTAACGCGCTGGTCGGCAGGCGCCATCCCGCATCAGTAACTGTTCGCTCTGAGCGCAGGTTCGGCCACTGCACGCGGCGTCCGCGTGAAGCAGGACGGGCCCGGCCGTGAGGCCCCGCCGGGTGGCGGGGGCACTCACGTCCGGGCCCGTCCTGGAAAGCTCCGTACGGGGCCGTCAAGAGGTCCGTACGCGGGGGATGCGAAGGAGAGGCGAGGCTCAGGCCTCGTTCTTCTCCTCGGCGGCCTCGGCGGTCTCGGCGGTCTCGGCGGCCTCGACCGTCTCGGCGGCGGTCTCGGCGGCCTCCGCAGCCTCGTCCTCGTCCTCGAGGTCGACGACCTCGCCGTTGGAGTCCTTGACCACGGCGGTCTCGACGACGGTCGCGAGCGCCTTGCCGCGGGCGACCTCGCCGACGAGCATCGGGACCTGGCCCTGCTCGACGATGGCCTCGGCGAACTTGTCGGGGCTCATGCCGGAGGACTGCGCACGGCGCATGAGGTGCTCGGTGAGCTCCTCCTGGCCGACGGAGACCTTCTCCTTGTTGACGATCTCGTCCAGGACGAACTGGGTCTTGATGCCCTTCTCGGCCTGCTCCTTGAGCTCGGCGTCGAACTCCTCGGCGGACTTGCCCTGCATCTCCAGGTACTTGTCCAGGGTCATGCCGATCTGGGCGAGCTGGTGGTTCTCGAGGTTGTGCTTACGAGTGTTGACCTCGTCCTCGAGCAGCTTCTCGGGCATCGGGACCTCGACGAGCTGCAGCAGCTCCTCGAGGACCTTCTCCTGGGCCTGGGTGGCCTGGTCGAACTTCTTCATCCGCTCGAGGCGCTTGCGGCTGTCCGCCTTGAGCTCCTCGAGGGTGTCGAACTCGCTCGCCATCTGAGCGAAGTCGTCGTCCAGCTCGGGCAGTTCACGGGCCTTGACGGCCTTGACGTCGACCTTGATCTCGGCGTCCTTGCCCTCGGCGCTGCCGCCCTTGAGCTGCGAGGTGAAGGTGACGGTGCCACCGGCCTCCAGGCCGGTCACGGCGTCGTCGATGCCGTCCAGCAGCTGGCCGGAACCGATGGTGTAGTCGACGTCGGACGCGACGCCGTCCTCCAGGACCTCGCCGTCGACCTTGGCCTCCAGGTCGACGGTGACGGTGTCGCCCTCGGCGGCGGCGCGCTCGACCGGGGAGGTGGTGGCGAAGCGCTCACGCAGCTGCTCGACGGACTTCTCGACGTCCTCGTCGCTGACCTCGACCGCGTCAACGGTGACCTCGATGCCGGAGTAGTCCGGGATCTCCAGGGCCGGGCGGATGTCCACCTCTGCGGTGAAGGCCAGCAGCTCGCCGTCCTTCAGCTCGGTGATGTCGACCTCGGGCTGGCCCAGCGGGTTCAGATCGGCCTCGTTGACGGCCTCGGTGTAGAACTTCGGCAGCGCGTCGTTGACGGCCTCCTCAAGCACCGCACCGCGGCCGAACCGCTGGTCGATCACACGGGCAGGGATCTTGCCCTGACGGAAGCCCTTCACCGTGACCTGCTGGTTGATCTTCTTGTACGCCGCGTCGAGGCTGGCCTTGAGCTCCTCGAAGGGCACCTCGACAGTGAGCCGAACCCGAGTCGGGTTCAGGGTCTCCACGGCGCTCTTCACGGTTCGGTCTCCTTGGGGCTGACTTCTGGGTTTCTGCTGCTCAGCGGGTGCTGATGCTCAGCGGACCGCGCCCGGCAGGAAGACACACAGACGCGCAGCTTGCATAGTAACCGCAAGCAGGATGGGCCCCACAATGTGATCTTGCTGGTCGGGGTGGCCGGATTCGAACCGACGACCTTCCGCTCCCAAAGCGGACGCGCTACCAAGCTGCGCCACACCCCGTCGGTGCGAGACGTAGGGTACATGGCCGCGAGGGTGCAGGCTGCCTTATTCGAGGTGGAGTTCCCCGGTGGGGTGATGCAGGGCCGGGGGCGGAATCGGGTGGGACCGGGTGGGATCGGGGCGGAATCCAGCGGAACCGCCGGGTCCGGCGCGGCGGTGCCGCTTCCGGGGCGCGGGGTGATGTGCGGCGTACCGCCATGACCCGCTACGATGCACAACGTACCGCGCCGCCCCCGGGCGTTCGACGGCGCACGCGGGCGTAGCTCAATGGTAGAGCCCCAGTCTTCCAAACTGGCTACGCGGGTTCGATTCCCGTCGCCCGCTCCACCGCAACGCCTCCGGCTCTCGCCGGAGGCGTTCTGCGTTTCATGGGGTGGCTGCCCGGAGCCCAGGGGCTCAGGGGCTCAGGGGCTCAGGGGCTCAGAGCTTGATATTGCTTATGGTCTCGGCGATCGAGTTCAGGAACCTCGTGATCGACGGCGCCATGCCCGAGGAGGCCAGGAAGAAGCCGAAGAGGATGGCGACGATCGCGGGGCCCGTCTTGATGTTGTTGCTACGGATCATCACCACCAGAACGATGGCCAGGAGCAGCACCACGGACAGAGAAACGACCACGACTGATCACACCTTCGCTCGGAAACAGCTGGCCGGCCCCGGGAGCCATGCCGTCCGCACGCCCCCCACCGGCAACCATCGTGCCACCAACTCGGGCTCCAGGGGGGTGCCGTGACGATTCATCGGGGGATTACCAGGGGTTCTTACGGATGGGGTCCGGACGGAATCCATCCGGACGGAGCAGTAGTAGGACCGCAGGCGATCTCCGCAAGAGGGGTTTCACGCCGTTCCGCGCGCGGCTAGGGTGCCTCGAATGTCTCCCACCGCCACCCCTGCCACGGTGGTCCCCGTCCCCCGGCCGGCGCTCGCCGCGCCTCCCGCCCCGGCGGGGCGCGACCCGTTCTTCGACAACGCGAAGTACCTGGCGATCGTCCTGGTGGCCCTCGGTCACGCCTGGCAGCCGCTCACCTACACCAGCCGCGCGGCGACGGCGCTCTACCTCACGGTGTACGCCTTCCACATGCCGGCCTTCATCCTCATATCCGGCTATTTCTCACGGGGCTTCGACATGAGTCCCGCCAAGGTCAAGCGGCTCGTCACGGGCGTCGCCGTGCCGTATGTGATCTTCGAGGTCGCCTTCACGTACTTCCAGCACTGGGCGGAGGACGCGCCCGCGGAGCCGGTGTCGCTGACCAACCCCTGGTATCTGAACTGGTTCCTGGCCGCGCTGTTCGTCTGGCGGCTGACCACACCGATCTGGAGGACCGTGCGGTGGCCGGTGCCGGTCGCCTTCGCGATCGCCGTCCTGGCCGCGCTCTCGCCCGACATCGGCAGCGACTTCGATCTCCAGCGCGTCCTGCAGTTCCTGCCGTACTTCGTGGCCGGGCTGCACATGAAGCGCTCCCACTTCGACCTGGTGCGGCGGCGCTGGGTACGGATCGCTGCCGTGCCGGTCTTCGCGGCGACGGTCGCGGCGGTCTACTGGCTGGCTCCGCGGGTGGAGAACGGGGACGAGTGGGTCTTCCACAACGACAGCGTCCAGAAACTCCACGAGCCCGCCTGGGCCGCGCCCGTGATGACCTTCGCCCTGTTCGCCTGCGCGGCGGTGCTGATCGCGTGCTTCTTCGCGTGGGTGCCGGGCCGGACGGTGTGGTTCACGGCGCTGGGCGGCGGGACCCTGTACGGGTTCCTGCTGCACGGCTTCCTGATCAAGCTGTCGCGGTGGTGGGAGTGGTACGACGCCGCCGAGTGGATCCGCAGGCCGGTGGGCGAGGTCGTGGTGACGGTGCTGGCGATCGCGATGATGACCGTGCTGTGCACGCGGCCGGTGCGGCGGGTGTTCCGCTTCGTCGTGGAGCCGCGCATGGACTGGGCGTTCCGTAAGGGGAGCGGGCCCGGCGCGCTCTGACGCCGGGCCCCGCGCGCCTGCGGTCAGCTCACCTCGGTGCCGCGCAGGTGCCGTACGAGCCGGCCGAGGGCCGTCCAGCCCTCCACCGACTCGCCGTCGCCCAGGGAGTAGTAGTAGCCCGGGCGGGCGCTCGGACCCAGCTGCAGCGGGCGCTCCGCCAGCGGTGTGCGGCTCGCGACGTCACGGCCCGCCTCCTGGACCTCCGCGACGCCCAGGACGAAGGCGTACGGCACCGGGGGGCGCTCGAAGTGGGGCGGGGCGTTCAGGTCCCGGCGCGCCTCGCGCAGCTGGCACACCATGGTCTTCAGCCCGTGCCGGGTCACCAGCGCGCCGGCCAGCTCCGGCAGGGCCTCCAGGGGCGGCTTCTCCCCGGGGCCGTAGCCCACGGTGAGGGTGACGTCCTCCTCCACGCCGTCCGAGGTGCGGATCACGCGCAGGGTGGCGATGGCGGGCCGGTCCGGGGTGCCGACGACCACCGTCCAGGTGGGCCGGGGGGCGCGCCCGTACGCCAGGTCGGTCAGCTGCCGCCGGGACCAGGTCAGGCCGGCCGGTTCGGCCGTGCCCCAGCCGGCCGGCGGGCCGCCGGTCAGCGCCTGCCAGGCGGTCTCCAGGGCGCCGCCGAGGACGAGGTCCGCCTCGGGCTGGTGGAGGGTGCGGAAGGAGACGACGAGCTGGCGGTCGTCGGTGGGCCGGACCTCCTCGAAGGTCTCCGCCACCGGCGTCTCCCCGCTCTCGTCCCGGTCCGGGACGAAGGCGCCCTCCTGCCAGCGCAGCACCGCGCCGGTCAGCCCGTCGTAGTAGCCGCACTGCTCGTCCTGCACCACCCAGCGCGAGGGGGTGGACTGCAGCAGCAGGCGGGTGGGCAGGGAGAGGCGGCAGTGCGGCGGGGTGACGATCTGCAGGGAGCGGTCGCTCTCCACGGTGGCCCGCAGCGCTTCGGAGAGCCAGCTGGTCATGGGGACGACCGGGCGGTCCTGGAGGACGACGGCCGCCTCGTCGGTGAGCATGTCGACGGCCGGCTGGGCGGCGGCGGGGAGCGGTACGGCCGTCACACCGGAGAAGTCCAGCGGCCGGGCGGCGCCGACGGTGCCGGGGGCGTCCGGCGGCCAGACCCGGCCGCCCAGGAGCATCGTCAGGCGGGCCGCGAAGGCGCCCGCGAGCTGCTCGGCCTGGGGGACGCCTGTGGTGGCGCGGGCCTCGATCCACCACGCCGGGCCGTCGCCGGACGGCTCGGGGCCGGGCCCCAGCAACCGGGCGGCCTCGCCCGGCACCTGGAGCAGCAGCGGCGCCTCGATCGAGACGAGCGGCCGGCCCTCGGTGTCGCACAGCTGGACGACGGCCCCCTCGCCGGTCGTCTCCACCCTCAAATCGGGGCCGCCCGCGAGCAGGCCCGCCAGGACGCTCAGCGCGTCCGGCATGCGCTCGGTGAGCGCGATCACGTCCTTGGTCATGCGGTGTTCCCCCTGGTCATGCGTGTTCGGCTGTCGTCTCGGTGTCGCCGTCCGCGGCGGCCAGCGCCGTCTGGATCAGCCGTGTCGCCTCGCCCCGGCGGACGAGCGTGCCGCGGCCCGGCGGCTGGGTGGCCGCGTAGACGCCCGGGAAGAGCTGGCCCTCCTGGCGGTCGCCGGTCATGACGACCGCGGTGGTGCCGCTCTCGCGGAGCGTCATCAGGAACGGCTCGTACAGCGCTCGCGAGGCGCCCGCCACACGGCGGGTGACCACGAAGTGCAGGCCGATGTCCTGGGCGGAGGGGATGTACGGGAGGAAGGGAGCGAGCGGCTGCTGGCCGGCGGTGGTGAGGATGTCGTAGTCGTCGATGAGGATGACGATGCGCGGGCCGGAGTACCAGGTGCCGGACGCGAGCGCGTCCTGGGAGGCGAGGTCGTCGGGCATGCGCTTCTCGAGCTCGGTGGCGATGCCGGTGGCCAGGGCGCCGCAGAGCTTGGAGTTGTGCGCGTAGCCGCCGCGGTACTCCTCGGGCACCAGCTTGCGCAGGCCCCGTCGCGGGTCGAAGACCGCGAAGACGATCTCCTCGTCCGAGTAGCGCTCCATCAGCCCCTGGGTGACCAGCCGCAGCAGGTTGGTCTTCCCGCACTCGCTGTCGCCCAGGATCATCAGGTGCTGGTCGCGCTTGAACAGGTCGAGCAGGACGGGCGCAAGCGCCGTCTGGTCCAGCCCGATGGGCACCCGGTTGGGCTCGGCGGTCGGCGAGGCCAGGGAGGCGGCCGGAATGCGGGCGGGTAGCACCCGGACCTGCTGGGCGCCGTCGCCCGACCAGGACGAGCGGATCACCATGGCCGCCTGTTCGACGGCCGGGCCCAGCTCCGCGGCGGAGGCGAGCGAGTCGATGCGCGGCAGCGCGGTCTGGGCGAAGAGCTTGCCGTCGGTCAGGACGCGGCCCTTCTCGTCCGGGCCCAGGGTCTCGGCGAGCTTGCGGTCGATGCTGGAGTCGCCGGGGTCGTTCAGGCGCAGCTCGACGCGGGTGCCGAACATCGACTGGGTGGCGATGCGGACGTCGTTCCAGCGCAGCATGCCCGCCACGACGTGGATGCCGTAGCCGCCGCCGCGCTTGAGCAGGTCGGTGACCGCGTCCTCGATCGCCTCGAAGTCGTCGCGCAGGGCACCGAATCCGTCGATGACGAGCACGATCTCGGTCGAGGAGAGCTCCGGCAGCCGGCCCTCGGCGCGCAGCTCGCGCAGCCGCTCGACGGAGTCGATGCCGTGTTCGCGGAAGAGCTCCTCGCGGGCGGCGAGCATGCCGCGCACCTCCTCGACCGTGCGGACGGCGCGCTCGCGGTCGGCGCGGCCGGCGATGCCGCCGACGTGCGGGAGTCCGGACAGGGCCGCGAGGCCGCCGCCGATCAGGTCCAGGCCGTAGATGCCGACCTCGCGCGGGGTGTGCGTCATCGCCAGCGACAGGGCGAGGGTGCGCAGCAGGGTGGTCTTGCCGGACTGGGGGCCGCCGATGACGGCGGCGTGGCCGCCGGCGACGGTGAGGTCGAGGACCCACTGGCCCTGCCACTGCTTGGCCGGGTCGTCGAGCAGGCCGAGCGGCACCTTCATCGCTCCCGGCCGCACGGCCAGTTGCATGCCGCGCGCGTCGGCCTGGACGGGTCCGGCCGAGACGTCCAGGGCGATGGCGCGGGGCAGCGGCGGCAGCCAGATGGCGCGGGTGGGCGCGGCGGCGGCGCGGAGCTGGTCGACGACGACGGACATGGTGGTGGGGCCGGGGTTGCGGTGGCGCATGGCCGGCTCGCCGTCGCCGGGGCCCTGCTCGGGCTCGGAGAGGGTGTTGAACTCGGGGTAGGGGTGGACGAGCGGCCCGCTGTCCTCGGTGTCGCGGGCGACGGGGCCGCGGTAGGGGCCGGAGACGAAGCTCGCCTTGAACCGCTCGTAGGCGCTGGTGTCCACCTTGAGGTAGCCGAAGCCCGGGATGGGCGGCAGGTGGAAGGCGTCGGTGGTGTCGAGGACCGTGCGGGACTCGTCGGCGGAGAAGGTGCGCAGGCCCAGCCGGTAGGAGAGGTAGGTGTCCAGGCCCTTGAGCTTGCCGCCCTCGATGCGCTGGCTGGAGAGCAGCAGGTGCACGCCGATGGAGCGGCCGATGCGGCCGATGGACAGGAACAGGTCGATGAAGTCGGGCTTGGCGGTGAGCAGCTCGCCGAACTCGTCGATGACGACGAAGAGGTGCGGCAGCGGGTCGAGGTCGGGGCGGGTCTCGCGCAGGGCGGCGTAGTGGCCGATGTCGGCGATGTTGCCGGCGTCCTTGAGGACCTGCTGGCGGCGCTGGACCTCGCCGGCGAGGGAGGAGTGGACGCGCTCGACGAGGCCGGCCTGGTTCTCGAGGTTGGTGATGACGCCGGCGACGTGCGGCAGGCCGGCGAAGGGCGCGAAGGTGGCGCCGCCCTTGTAGTCGACGAGGACCATGGCGAGGTCCTCCGGCGGGTGACTCGCCACCAGCGCGAGGACGAGGGTGCGCAGGAGTTCGCTCTTGCCGGAGCCGGTGGCGCCGACGCACAGGCCGTGCGGGCCCATGCCGAGTTCGGAGGACTCCTTGAGGTCGAGCAGGACGGGTTCGCGGCTGTCGCTGACGCCGATGGGGACGCGCAGGAAGGCGCGTTCGCCGCGGGGCCGCCACATGTGCTTGACGTCCAGGGCGGCCGGGTCGTCGACGCCGAGCATCTCGGCGAAGTCGACGGGACCGGAGAGCGGGGCGTCGACGAGGGATTCGGCGGACAGCCGCAGGGGGGCCAGCAGCCGGGCGAGGCCCTCGGCGCCGGGGGCGGTGGCCCGGTCGGCGGTGCCGTGGGAAAGGACCGGCTCGGCGGAGCGCAGGTCCTCGATGACGACCTGGTCGTCGTCGACGGTGATGCGCACGGAGACCTGGCCGGGCTCCTGCACGCGCTCGGCGACCAGGTGCAGCACGGTGACGCCCATGTCCTGCAGGGTCACGGCGTCGTCGGGGCGGGGCAGTTCGTGCGCGTCCTCGCCGTACTCGTCGCTGACGACCAGCAGGCGGCCGGCCATCTCCAGGGCGTCCTTGCCGGACAGGCCGCGGCGCACCTCGGCGGCGTAGGAGGCGCGGGCGCGCAGGTCCCGGCTCATCAGCCGGGCGAGCCCGCCCGGCGCGGGGGCGATGCGGCGGGCCGCGACGGGGCCGTCGTGCTCCTCGGGGTCGAGGGTGTGGGGCAGCCACTTGACCCAGGCCCAGTCGTTCATGCGGTCGCCGGGGCAGGCGAGGGCGAAGGCGACGTCGTCGGGGGCGTGGGTGACGGCGGCCTGGCTGAGGAGGGCGCGTGCGACGCGCAGGACGCCCTCGCGGTCGCCGACGACGCTGACGTTGCCGACGCGGTCGAGGGGGACGGTCAGGGGCAGGTCGGCGGCGGTGGAAAACCGATTCTTCAGTGCGCCGGCCTCGTTGAGCATGAACCGGTCGGGCGGGGTGAGGACGCTGCCGCCCTGCTGGCCGACCTCCAGGGGCCGTACGGGCATCCGTCCGGTGCCCACGCGCACGCGCAGGAAGTCGCTGTCGAGGCGGCGCCGCTCCCACAGCCGGGCGGGGTCGCGCACGAGGTCGTAGAGCGCCTCGGGCGGCGGGTCGAGGAGCCGGGCCGTCTCGCGGCGCTCGCGCTCCTCGGCGCCCAGCTCCTCGCGGAGCTCCTCCAGGTACTCCAGGTAGCGCTCGCGCTGCTGGCGGCGGGTGCGCTGGGCCTTGCCGCGCTGCGACAGCAGCATGCCGACCGAGCCGATGACGGTGATGACGAGCACGATCGCGCCGAGGCCGGCGAACTGGCTGTTGCGCACGACCGTCATCATCACAACGGAACTCATCACGCCGGCGATGGGCATGAGGGTGTGCAGGGCGCCGCCCGTCTTGCCCTCGGGCAGGTTGGGCGGCGGCTCGATCGTGCGCGCCACGGGGGTCGGCAGTGGCCGGGTGGTGCGCGCGGGGCGGTGGACTATGCGGGTGCTCATCGGGTGCTTCGCCTGCTCATGGCTCGGGTGAGGACGTCGGCGGCGAGCTCGGTGACGGCCTCGCGGGTGACCTGGCCGAGCAGGTCGGTACGGATCGGGCCGCCGGTGGCGAGGTGCCGGTCGTAGGGGAGCATCAGCACCTTCACGCCGTCGAGCTGGAGGTGCTCTCTCGCGGCGGTCACGTCGAGCGTCATATGGGGGGACGACGCGGCGACGACCACCACGGTTCCCTCCAGCATCTTCGGTCGCGACAGTGACGCCATCCAGTCCAGCACCGCCCGGGTGCTGGTGATGCCCTCGGCGGTGGCGGGAGTGACCAGCACCCGCGCCTGGGCCGCCGACAGGGCCGTGCGGGACAGCTCGCTCGGCAGGGTGTCGCAGTCGACGACGGTGATGCCGAAGTAGCGGCGCAGGGCGACCATCACGGAGCGGTACTCCGGGATCTCCAGCCGGTTGCCGACCCGGCCCTGGCTGCCGGGCAGCAGCCAGCCGCGGTCGGGCAGCTGGACGAGATAGCCGACGACGTCGGTGAGCTGCATCGACGGGTCGATGATCTGGGAGAGGTCGCTGGTGGTCCAGCGCACCTTGGTGACGCCGAGCCGGGCCGGGAGCGTGCCCAGCGCGGGGTCGGCCTCCAGCATCAGCACGGGGTCCTGGCGGTAGTGCGCGTAGGTGCGGCCCAGCAGCGCGGTGACGGTGGTCTTGCCCGCGCCGCCGCGGATGCTGGTGACGACGATCTGACGGCCCGTCGTGAGCGGCTGCTGCAGCGCCTGCGCGACGCGGGTCGCCTCCTCCACCTCGCGGGTGGCCGAGGAACCGACGAGCCGGCGCAGCGAGCGGGAGGTCCGCTTGGCGGCGGAGTCGCCGCTGAGCGGCTTGCCCTTGATCAGCTCCTCGGGGAGCGGGAGCTCCATGGTGACGGGCGTGGGCAGGGGCCTGGGCGCGGGTGCGGGCGCCGTGCGGGGGTCGGGGACGGCCTGCGGAGGCGCGTCGGCGGGGGCGGCCGCCGACGGGGCCGGGGGCCGGCCGGCCTGCTCGCCGGGCTCGCCGGGCTCACCGGGCGCGTCAGGGCCGGCGGGCCCGGCGGGCTCGTTCGTGAGATTGCGCAGGTTGCGCAGTACGTCGCCCTGCCAGTCGTCCTGGGACATGCGGGTCTCTCCTGGAGCTCAGAACTGGTGGAGCAGGCGTACGTAGACGCCGAACACCCCGACCGCGAGCGGAAACAGCGCGATCACGCCGATGGTCTCGACGAGGTCCACGGCGCGGCGCAGCCGCACGCCGACGTGTTCCGGCAGCCGGACTGCGAGCACGGCGAGCGGCACGACCGCCACCGCGCACAGCGCTGCCAGCGGCCCGTACGGAGTGCCGGGGATGTGGTCGATCCACAGCACCGCGAGGCGGACGAGCAGCACCAGGGCGGCGGCCAGCAGCGCCACGACCTCGGCGATGAGGGGAAAGGCGCGCGAGCGGGAGAGCAGCACGACGGCCAGCACGGACGCGAGCAGGACCGTCCACCACGAGGGCGCGGTGACGGCCAGCAGCCCGCCGGCCGCGGCGGACGCGGCGACGGCGACGGTGGCCAGGACCAGGCCCCGGTGGGTCGCGGCCAGCGCGGTCTCGACCTCGTGCCGGCTGACGGAGGTGCCGCCGGAGCGGCGGTCGTCGAGCCCGGTGAGGCCGGCCGCCATCAGTGCGAGGCGGGGCAGCAGGCCGAGGACGACGACGGAGACGACGGCCATGACGGATCCGACGCGCGCCGGGTCGTGCTGGAGTGCTGCGACGGCCTCCCACGCCCCCGTGGTGGCGACGACGGCTCCGGCGCCGATCAGCCCGCCCTTGCCGAGCTGCGAGAACAGCCCGAGGAGCGCGAGCGTCACGGTGAGCGCGCCGGCCACCGCGGCGAGCCGGGCGGGCCCGGACCAGGCGTGGGCGTCGGCCGCGGTCCACGCGGCGAGCGTGCCGAGGGCGCCGCCGGCCAGCATGAGAGTGGTGCCGAGGTCACGGCCGGCCTGGCCGCGCCGGCTTTCCGCTCGGCCGGCCCGGCTGTCCTGCCCAGCCCGGCTGTCCTGCCCGGCCCGGGTGTCCTGCCCGGCCCGGGTGCCGACCCGGGCGGCGACCGCACCGACGACCGCGACGAGGGCGGCCGTTCCCGCGAGGCCCGCCGCCACGGCGGCCGGGCCGAGGCTGACGCGCGCGAGCACGCCCGCGGTCACGGCGAGCGCGATCGTCGCCAGGCTCGCGGTCCACCGCCGGGCCTCGGGGCGCCAGCGCCAGGCGCGGACGTCCAGGTCCTCGGCGAGCTCGTCGGTGACGTCGTGCACGACGGGCGCGGAGGGCGCGTCGTGGACTCGGACGAGCCGGAGCACGGCGCCGTCGGGCACGCCGGCCTCGGCGAGGGTCCCGTCCTGCGGCAGAACCGTTCCCTCAGCTGTGATCAGATGCCGGGCGGCCGGACGTTCGCCGACCTTGTCGTCCAACAGCCGCAGGACGTCGGGCAGAAGCCGCCCGATGGGCTCGTCCGCGGGCAGCACAAGATCCACCCGCCGGCGCTCGCCGACGAGAGTGATCCTGCTCAATTCCGTACGCTGTTTTGCCCCCACATTCACCACGCGGCAGAACCTATCACTGGGCCGGCTCCGTCACTTTGTGCGTTCCTTTCGGATTTTTCGCCGATTTCGTGTGCGCGGGGGACGGCGAAGGCGACAACGACGGTGACGGCGTCACCTGCGGCGCATAGCGCTGCTGTTGCTGCTTCTGCTGCTCTTTCTGCTTGGCCAGTGTGTGCTGGATGAACGACCAACCCACACAGCCGGCACACAACACCGCCGCCACGGCGATACCCGCGAATATCTTCCCCAGCTTTTCGTCCGCCGTGCGGCGGGCCCGCTGGGCACCGTAGAGCAGGGCGTCCCGCATCCGCCGGCGCCGTACGGACACCGACTCCAGCAGCTGACTGTCGTAATCCTTCGCCATCATTCCCCGATCAGCCGGGCCTGGCCGGCTCCTACGAACCCGCTACGAGCCCCGCGCGATCTGGAAGGCCATGAACAGCAGCCAGGACACCGGGATCAGCAAACCCCAGATCGCCGGGCGCCGGCGCAGCGGCAGACCGGGATCCAGCTGCGGACCCGGCTGGCCGGGAACGGGAGGCGGGAGTTTGTTGAGCTGGGCCCTGATGACTACGTTCCAAAGGAGGGTGAACGGGGTCAAGAGGACCAGCGACAGCGGACTCCACCAGCCCTGCAGCAACGTCTTTCCGGTCATGTCACGCCATACAGCGGTGCCGCAATTACGGCAGAACGGCCCCTTGAGGGACAGGAACCGCATCATGATCAGAATGCCCTGATGCCCACGCACGGTCGCCTCGACGGCGGGGAATCCGCCGCAGAGGCGGCAGTACGCCTGCGTCGGGTACGGCTGGAATCCCTGCTGGGGCTGACCCTGCTGACCCCAGCCCTGCTGGGGGGCCTGGCCCTGCTGGGGCGGAAAACCGGGCTGCTGCTGGAACGGCTGTTGTGCCGGCTGTTGTGCCGGCTGTTGTGCCGGAAAAGGCTGCTGTTGCGGCGGAGTCGCCACGAATATCCCCCGAATCACTCACTGCGTCTGGAACGGCGCGGCCATGACACACGCCGGCTGCATGCCTATCAACTTTTGCCGGGGGAACGCAAAGCGTCGCCGAGATTTCGCAGGTGCCCGGCGAATCGCCGCCCCGCGGGTCCCTCCGCCCGGAGCGCGATGACACCCGCGTGGTTGCCGCCCGGTCGCCCCGATCTGACAGCCGTGTTCGGCGTGGCGGCGTCCGGCCCCTCCGACCCCCAGAAGACCTCCGTTCCGGAGAATTCCGGGCGCAGGACCTCTTCCAGCAGCGGCACCAGATCGTCGAGCATCACTGCGAGGTCATAGCGGTACGTCAGCCGAACCGGCACCCGGTTCCACACCAGGACGGCGTCCTCGGCTTCGGAGGAGTACAGCTCACCGACGGCGTCCGCCAGATCGGCGACGACCGCGGCCGAGCACCGTCCGGCCGCAGGGTGGCCCGCCCGGATCTCGAATCCCGTGCCGTGGAAGTGGGCCGCGCCGAACTCGTCCCTGGGTGTAGTACCGAGTGCGGAACACTGTGCGGATCTCCTGCATCGCTCTGCCAGGCACATCGGGCGATGGCCCTACTGCGGTGTGCGGTACGGAGGAATCACCTGCACCTGTCCGCCTCGCTCAGCGATCCATGCCTCGAGTTCTGCGCCGGCCAGTTCTCGGGACGATTCGCCACTGAAGACGGTGATCGGACCGAAAACGGTGCCTGCCAGGCCGCGCACCACCGTGGAGTCGTCGACTGTGACCTTGAAGGTGTTCTCGAACAGGACCGCATCGGTCAGGTCAGCTCCCCTCATATCGACGCCGAAGAGCGAGGCCCCCATGATTCTCGTTCCTCTGAAGCTCGCTCCCGACGCGTCGACCCCGTACAGCGACGCCTTGACCATGTCGGCACCGTCGAGCCGCGCCGACCGGAGCACGGCCTCGTCAAGATTTGCCCTGACGAAGTCGGCACCGGTCAGATCCGCACCGGTGAGATCCGCCGACCGAAGGTCGGCGCGGTAGAAAGACGCTCCCACAAGTCGCACGCCCGCCAGGACCGCTTCGATGAACCACGAGCCCGAGAAGTCGCCGTCCGAGAGGTCGGCGCCCCGGAAGTCGTGCTCGATACCGAAGAGGCTGTAGCCCTCATCGCCAAGCCATTCCTGCAACTGACGTGTTGCTTCAGCATCGGCCGGGAGTGCCGTCGGCTTCCAGTTGTTGCGGGTACCGGATGACATGATCGCGCAGCTCTCTCCACTCTCCGCCTCGTGAGCTGGAACAAGGCCATCGGCCCGGCTCCAGCTCGTGCGGGACGGGTCAGCGTGATGAAGACGGCGCGCTCAGGCTTTGTTCAGCAATTCACTCACTCGCTGCCGTACGTCCTCGTCGCCGACTGTCATCAGGTACTCACCGAATTCCCGGGCCTCCGGCCCCTTGGCTCGGTGGACGATGGGGACGGCATGGTTGAGCGTGCGCGGAGAGGAACTGATGTTGAGCACGCTCATGGCCAGCTCCACTGCCAGGGGTCCGTCGACAGTGGACACTCCACTCGCCAGGTCGACCAGCTGCGTGGGCAGGTCGAACAGGCGTTTTTCGCCCGCCTCCAGGGACCGCACGCCCCGGCCGGTGACGTCCTTGATGTCGTCCAGCAGCGCCCGCAGTGTGGCGTTGTCGAACAACTCGCCCAGCTTGTCCTCGAAGTACTCGCTGTCGGCGAGCCGCACCAGAGCGCGGGCCACCTCCATGCGCAGCCCCTCCGTTCCCTTCTCCTGCGCCAGGTCCCCGTCGGCCGCGGCGTCCGCGAGCTGCGCGAACGTGCTGTCAACCGAGAACTTGCGGTCGATCGAGAAGTCGTACCAAGGCGTGTTCTTGGGGTCTGCGGCAGCCCGAAGCACTGCCTCGTACCCAGCCGCTTCGCCCCAGGTCGTCAGCGCCACGCAGGCCAGGAATCGCTCGATCTCCGGTTCGGCGGGGTCGTTTATCAGCTCGACGAGTCCGGGCACGCGGTCCCGGTGTCCGGGATTGTCGAAAGCCCCGAAGATCACATCGTCGATATCCGTTGTCGGCTCGCCATCGAAATCCGTGCCGAGCAATTCACTGAAGCGGGTCATGAGTGGCATCCTTTCGCATTCAGCCCGTCGGCCGCCGTCACGGTCCGCTGATGTAGTCACGCGGCACGACGCCCTTGATGAGCCACTCTGAGTCTCGGCGTGTGTGCATCATGTCCGCCATGCGCTGCGCGATACGCTTCGTCTTGGTCTTGCTCAGGCCGAATTTCTTGGCCATTTCAGCGATCTCGGGCTTCGGGGTATCCGGCGGGACGTCGATGTCCACGGGCCGACCGGCGATCTCGTCGGCGCTCTTCTGGATCGCCGCCTCGACCTCCTTCGGCGAGTAGACCTCAACATTCTTGAGCTTACCCTTGGCTATGTCGTCCACCAGTCTGGGCAAATCAATCTGGATCTTCATACCGCCGTAGTCCTTGGCGTTCGCACCGTCCTTGCTCAGCGAGGTGTACGGGCTGTCGGACTTGTGCGGGTCACGCCCCACGATGTGGTCGGGGATCGTCGCGTCGCCGTTCGGGTTGGCGGGTACGAGGTCACCGTCGGCATTGATGTAGCTCTTGCGCTGACCCTTGCTGTTGTGCGTGTTCGAGAAGTCGTCGTCATGGCGCTTGAGGTTCGGAACCTCTCCGTCGGGGCCGGGCTTGTACGTGCCGGGCGGCGTGTGGTCACCCGATCCAGAACCCGCGCCGCCGTCATCGCCGGAGCCCGCGCCCGAGCCGGAATCACCACCGTGGCCCGAACCCGCACCGTGACCCTCGCCGGCATGACCGCCGGCGCCCGTGCCAGGAGTCTCTCCGTGGCCGCCGGAGCCACCGTGACCGTCCGAGCCGCCGTGATCGCTGGCGCCGGCACCCGTACCCGGGGTGTCGCCATGACCGCCGGTGCCGTGACCGCCACCACCGGACGGCGTGTGCGAACCCCCGCCACTGCCCGACGGCGTGTGCGTACCCGCGCCGCTGCCCGAACCGCCACCGGTCGGGTGGTCCGCCGCGTGGCCGCCCGTGGACGGCGTGTTGTGCGTGCCACTGCCTCCGCCCGTCGGGTGGGCCCCGTCGCTCGGGTGGCCCGCCGCGTTCTCCACGTGGCTGGGGCCGCCCGCGCCTTCGAGGACCTTCGCCTCTTCCTTGACCGGAGCGGTCTCGTGCTCCTTGGCCGGCGCGGTCTCCCCCTCCTTGACGTCGGGCAGGTCGTCCTTGTGCGGCTCCCTGACGGGTTCGGTGTCGGGAACGACGTTGCCGTGCTCGTCCCTGATGTACCCGTCATCGCCGATGACGCGCTTGTTGCCGGCGTGGTCGACGTACTCACGGCCGGGGGGCGTCTTCTCGCCGGAGCCGGCGGAGTGCGCGGCCCCGTCGCCCGAGTGGGCAGGCGTCGAAGAACCCGCGCCCGAGTGGGACGGAGTCGAGGCCGGCTCCCCCGAATGGCCGGGGGTCGCGGGCACCTCGGCCGGGTGGGGTGACGTCCCCGTGGGGATGTTCTTGGCCATGTCGTCCACGCCCGCCCGGCTGGCCTTCAGGCCCTCCATGAAGTCGCCGACCTTGAGCTTGGTGACGCCCGCCGCCTTGCCGAGGTAGCTCATCGGGTCGACGAGCGCGCCCGCCTTGCCCAGCGCGGTCAGGGCCTCCGCGCCCGCGCCCAGCTTTCCGGCCTGGCCGGCCTTGCCGAGCTTGAGCAGGGAGCCGGAGCCGAGGGTGAGGCCGTTGAACAGCACCGTTCCGACGGCCCGCGCGGGGTCCTTGCCCCACTCGTCCCAGGCGACCAGCGACTTGCCGAAGTTGCGCAGAGCCGCCTTCTGGCGCTCGCTGTCGTTGTCGTCGACCGGGCCGAATATTTTCGACAGGCCCCACTCGAACGGCGTCATGATGTACGCGCTGACGCCGCCGAAGACCATGCCGATGCTCGACCAGGTCTTCTTGAAGTTGTCCCAGTCGAAGACGTTGACCATGCTGCCGAGGCCCTTGAGGGTGCCCCAGACGCCGTCGACGAAGAAGCCCTTCAGCGCACCGCCGACGTTGTCCTTCGTCCACTCCCACGCGGCTCGCCAACCGGTGTACTCACGCTTGTCGACCGTGCCCCACGGCGTCTCCTTCGCATCCTTGACGTCGCTCTCCTTGAAGCCGTACATGCCGGCCTTGTGCGAGCCGTCATCGACGACGAAGTGCGTACCGCCGGATATCAGACCGGTGATCTTGTTGGCCGCGTCGCGTTCGACGCCCTGGAAGGCGACCCACGTCGTGCCGACCTCACGGACAAGACGGGCGTTCTCGTCGACCTTCTTCTGGTCTTTCTGCCAGTCGTCGTCGTGCTTGTTGTCGGCGACGAACTTCTCGGCGTCCGCCCGCAGCTGCTTCATCTTCTGCACCAGCGGTCGGGCGGTCGACGCGAAACTCGCCAGCGTGCCGCCGACGGACTCCAGCTTCTTCGCGAACTCGTCCGCCTTGTCCCGGACCGGGATCGTCGAGTCGAGCAGCTCCCTCTCTTCAGGAGCGTCGTAGACCGCGTCCAGGGCCTGGAAGGCGTTGTGGACGTCCTTGCCGGTGGTGCGGATGTTGGAGGCAGTCGTCTTGAGCGAGGCCGCGTGGGTCTCCAGATGCTCCAGATTGCCCGTGAAGGTCGGTATCTTCCCCAGCTCGATCACTTCTTGGGGCCCTTCATCTCTTCCGGAGTCGGAGCCTTCGCGGCCTCCTCCTGCTTGTTCTTCGCCATCTCCAGGTCGCCCGTGACGTACGCCTCGGTGGCCAGGCGCGCCCCGGTGATGGACTTGCCCGTCCGGACGGGGAGGAACTTGATGTCGTTCTCCGTGTGCTGCGAGAACTCCTGCAGCGCCTGGGCCACGGGACCGAACGCACCGCCCTCGGGGATCTTGGTCCCGCCCAGGACCATCGTGCCCGCCGATATCGCGGAGTCGCCAAGGCCCTTGCCGTAGGCCTTGAACTCCTCCTCGAACTTGCCGGCGACCTCACCGGTGTGATTCAGAACCCCACGAACGCCATCCGGCTTGATGTCCCATGTGGACACGACGTCTCCCCCGTCCTACGAAACGTTTCTTCCCAGGCGCCCCGGCGTCAGCCGATGGCGTCGACGGCGGCCTTCGCCTTGGCGAGCGTGGAATGCGCCGTGCCGTCGTTCTTCTCCATCGTGGAGCGCAGCAGGTGGATGATCTGGCGGACCTCGGTGGCCGCCTTGTTCCAGCGCTGCTCCTTGCCGTGGTACTCGTCCGAGACGCCGTCGGCCTGGAATTCGGCCATGGCCGCCTTCACCGCCGCTTCCCGCTCGCCCAGCACCGTCTCCAGTCGCGCAATGATCCCCTGCAGCGACCCCTGCACCTCGCTCGAGGCACCCGTGTCGAAACTGCGACGGTCCGCACCCGTACCAGCCATGTCCAACTACCCCCGTATTCCTAGCGGCCCGAGAAACGTGCCGCGTCGAAGTTCGCCGCCGACATCTGCTGGCGTGCGTTGTCCGCCGACTCCTGGTCACCCTGACCGAACGACGAGTCCATCCCCGACTGGCCACCCAGGATCGAGCGCAGCGAGCTGTTCAGCGCCGCCGTCACCTCGTCCGAGTGCCCCTTGAACTGGTCGAAGGCCGACTTGCCCGCACCGTTGAACTTGCCCTCCAACGGCCGCGCGGCATCGATCAGCTGCCGGATCAGACCACCCAGATCGTCGCTGGAACCACGAGTCTTCGAAGTCAACCCGGACAGCGTCGTCTGTCCCATATCGAACTTCACGAGCTCACCCCCGTCATGTCTCATGCGCACTTGGCTCGAACATGTCTATCAACATCATCAGTGTGATCACAAAGTACTTCCGGGGCTGACGGGCACTCTGTTACACGACAGTGCCAGTCGTCCCACAGGAGTGACACTGTGCCAGGGCCCACTGACAACGCCCGCCGCTAGTCGCGGCAGATCAGCAGCAGCGCCCGGTCGTCGTTGACGTCCTTGGCGACGGCCTCGATCAGGTGCCAGGCCGCGCCGTGGAAGCCGCAGGTGACGTAGCGGTCGGCCTCGCCCGTCAACCGGTCCATGCCTTCCGTCAGCTCACGTTCGTTCGTCTCCACCAGGCCGTCGGTGAAGAGCATGAGGACGTCGCCGGGACGCAGGGTGCCCTTGACCGGGTGGAACCGGGCGCCGTCGTAGACGCCCAGGAGCGGCCCGTCGGCCGCCTTCTCCTCCCACCTGCCCGTGCCGGCGCTCAGCTGCAGCCCCGGCAGGTGTCCGGCCGACAGCAGTTCGTAGTCGCCGGTGTCGAGGTCGAGGACGAGGTGGACGGAGGTCGCGAAGCCCTCGTCCCAGTCCTGGCGCAGGAGGTAGCCGTTGGCGGCGGGCAGGAAGTCGTGGGGCGGCAGGGATCCGAGGAGGCCGCCGAAGGCGCCGGAGAGGAGAAGGGCGCGGGAGGCGGCGTCCATGCCCTTGCCGGAGACGTCGGTGAGAACGACCTCCAGGGTGCTGCCGCCGTTGGTGCGGGCGGCGACGACGAAGTCGCCGGAGAAGGACTGTCCGCCGGCCGGGCGCAGGGCCATCTCGCGATGCCAGCCGCCCGGCAGCCGGGGCAGTTTGCTCTGCACCCGGATGCGCTCGCGCAGGTCGAAGAGCATCGTTCCGCCGCGTCGCCAGGGCACCCCGACGCGGCTGCGGAACTGTGCGATGAGCAGACCGAGGAAGCCGACGGCCGCGACGACGAGGATGGTGCCGGGGCTGACCCGGTCGGTGCCGTGGTGGGAGGGGTCGTCCAGGACCGCCGACTCCAGGATGAGGGCGGCGGCCGCGGCGGCGTACAGCCCCAGGAGGCTGGCGGGGCGCAGCAGCAACCCGCCCGCGACGATGGGCAGGACGAGCGCGGCGGGCGCGCACCACTCCGGCTGGACGACGGTGCCCCACGCGAGGGCGGGTACGGACAGCAGCAGCGCGGTGAGGGCGACCCAGTCGGAGCCGTCCCCCCGGAAGTAGTCGACCCCGGCCTTGCGCAGGCTCGTGCGGGCCCGGTGCAGTGCTTTGCGCATCCGGGCCGTCGGGGTCTCCGCACCGCCAGTCATTGCATCGGGACCTTATCCACCCATTCGGCGGTGCGTCGATTCGCGCCGCGCCGACACTGCCGCCACCCGGGCGCCGGGCGGCCACCCGGAGAGCAACCCTATGCGAAATTCGTTCGCCTGCACGGGTATGCGGTGCCGGGCACGGGTGATGACGACGGAGTTTCGCGTACTGCCCCCAGCGGACGCCCATCGCTGATACTGCGAGCTCGGACGCCTCGGCCGAGTGGCCGTACCCTTGATGAGCGTGCCATATGACGGAAGCTCAACCGTTCCGGACGTTCGAATCGCCTGCGGCTGAACGGAATTGACGAGGGCATCGATACGACTCGCATACCCTTTTCCGCATCGCCCGCCACAGAAAGCTCATACGCAACAGATGGCGTGCAGCCGCGCTTGCCGGAGCCCGGGGCCGCGCGCGCCGTGTGCGGCGTGGTCCACGCACGCCGGTCACCACCCGTGACCGCAGCGCTTGGGGCCTACGCCGTCTGGCAGTCCGCGCACCAGAAGAGGTTGCGGGCGGCCAGCCCGGCGGTGCGGATCATTCCGCCGCAGATGTGGCAGGGCTGTCCGGTACGGCGGTAGACGTACACCTCACCGCCGTGGTCGTCGACGCGGGGCGGACGGCCCATGGCCTCGGGGGTGTGCTCGGGACGTACGGTGTCGATGCGGTTGTTGCGTACGCCCTCGTGCATGAGGACGACCAGGTCCGACCAGATCGCGTCCCACTCGGAACGGGTCAGATCGCGGCCCGGGCGGTACGGGTCGATCCCGTGCCGGAAGAGGACCTCGGCGCGGTAGACGTTGCCGACGCCGGCGACGATCTTCTGGTCCATGAGCAGGGCCGCGACGGTCGTCCGGCTGCGGGAGATCCGCTGCCACGCCTTGCCGCGGTCGTCGCCTGCACGCAGCGGGTCCGGGCCGAGGCGGTCGTGTATCGCCTGCTTCTCGGCGTCGGTGATCAGTGCGCAGGTGGTGGGGCCGCGCAGGTCCGCGTACGCGTCCGGGGCCGCCAGGCGCAGGCGCACGGTGGCGGTGGCCGGCGGGGCCTGGCCGGCGCCCCAGGTGTACTTGCCGAAGAGGCCGAGGTGGATGTGGACCCACTGCGCGCCCTCGAAGCCGAGGAAGAGGTGCTTGCCGTGCGCTTCGGCGGTTTCGAGGACCTTGCCGTCGATCAGCGCCGCGCTGTCCGCGAACTTGCCCTGAGGGCTGGTCGCCCGGACCGGGCGGTCGGCGAAGCGGTCGCGGTGGTCCGCCGCCAGGCGGTGGATCGTATGCCCCTCGGGCACAGCGCTCTCCTGCGGTGTCGCTTCCGTCTGCGGGTGAGGTGCCTTCTCCCCTGACCCGCCCCTTCCCGAAACCGGGGGCTCCGCCCCGGACCCCGGTCCGGGGCGCCGGACGGGCTGGGATTTTATGGGCCCCACCGGCCCCCGCCCACACAGAGGGCGGGCG